>NZ_BAAAJK010000005.1:207191-283815 GCF_039526905.1 Pseudonocardia kongjuensis
GGTGATCACGTCCGCGCCGGCCCTGGGTCGCACCCCGTGTGCGACCTCGCACCCGTTGCAGCGGGTGCGATGCCTCGCCAGGGGTGCGATGCCGCGCCAGGGGTGCGACACCGCGCCAGGGGTGCGACACCGCGCCACGGGTGCGACGGCGAAGCGGGGCGCGACGCCGCACCCCTTATCCGGCCCCGCACCTGTTGGAGCAGGTGCGGGGACGCACCAGGGGTGCGACGTCCGAGCGGGGTGCGACGCCCGAGCGGGGCGCGACGCCCGAGCGGGGTGCGACGCCCGAGCGGGGTGCGACGCCCGAGCGGGGCGCGACGCCGCACCCCTTATCCGGCCCCGCACCTGTTGGAGCAGGTGCGGGGACGCACCAGGGGTGCGACGTCCGAGCGGGGCACGAGTCCGTCGGGTGCGGCGCCCGCACCCGCGGCGCGACGCACCCGCACCCGCGGCGCGACGCACCCGCACCCGCGGCGCGACGCTCCCGCACCCGCGGCGCACCCGCACCCGCGCCCGCGCCCGCGCCCGCGCCCGCGCCGAGCGTCAGCGCTGGATGGACTTCGTCTCCAGGAACTCCTCCAGCCCGAAGCGTCCCAGCTCGCGCCCGTTGCCGGACTGCTTGTACCCACCGAACGGCGCCAGGATGTTGAACGCCCCGCCGTTCACGTCGACCTGCCCGGTCCGCAGCCGCCGGGCGACCGCGAGCGCGTGCTCCTGCTCGCCGAACACCGCGCCGGCCAGGCCGTAGACGGTGCTGTTCGCGATCTGCACGGCCTGCTCCTCGTCGGCGTAGGGGATCACCGAGAGCACCGGGCCGAAGATCTCCTCCTGGGCGATGACGGCGTCCGGCGCGACGTCGGCGAAGATCGTCGGCCGGACGTAGGCGCCGTCCAGCCCGTCGACCGGCTCCGGCCCGCCGAACACCAGCCGCGCGCCGTCGGCGACGCCGCGCTCGACGTAGGAGCGCACCCGCTCCTGCTGAGCGGCCGACGACATCGGCCCGATCCGGGTGGACGGGTCGGTCGGGTCGCCGACGGTGTAGCGCTGCGCGGCGTCGACGAGCTGGGACACGATCTCGTCCTGGCGGGCGGCCGGGACCAGCATCCGGGTCCACGCGGTGCAGGTCTGGCCGCCGTTGATCCAGGCGTTCCCCAGGCCGACCTTGACCGCCTTGCCCAGGTCGGCGTCGTCGAGGATCACGTTCGCGGACTTGCCGCCGAGCTCCAGCGAGACCCGCTTCACGGTGTCCGACGCGACCACCGACACCCGCTTCCCGGCCCGGGTCGAGCCGGTGAAGGAGACCATGTCGACGTCCGGATGGGCGGCGATCGCCTCGCCGACGACCGGGCCGGTGCCGTGCACGATGTTGAACGCGCCGGCCGGTAGCCCGGCGGCCACGGTGATCCGGGCCAGGATCTGCGCGGTCAGCGGCGCGACCTCGGTCGGCTTGAGCACGACCGTGTTGCCGGCGAGCAGCGCCGGGGCGACCTTGGCGACGATCTGGTGCAGCGGGTAGTTCCACGGCGTGATCGCGCCGACCACCCCGACCGGCTCGCGGACGACCAGCGAGTTCCCGATCTCCTCGGTCCAGGCGAAGTCCGCGGCCAGCGCCGCGAACGCCGCGGACGAGCCGACCGGCATCGCGACCTGGACCTTCTGCGAGAAGGTGATCGGCGATCCCATCTCGGCGGTGATGGTGGCGGCGATCTCGCCGGCCCGTTCCTTGATGCCGTCGGAGATCCGCTGCACCACGGCAGCGCGCTCGGCCACCGGCGTGGCCGACCAGCCGGGGAACGCGGCGCGGGCGGCGGCGACGGCGCGGTCGACGTCCTGGGCGGTGCCGGCCGGGACGGATCCGACGACCGCGCCGGTCGCCGGGTCCGTCACCTCGATCCGCTCGGCGCCCCCGGTCACGTCGGCGCCGTCGATGAAGTGCTGGAGGGTGCTCATCCCCCGATACTCACACGCGGATCAGTAGTCGAACGACGGGTCCTCGGTCCGGGTCCGCTTCAGCTCGAAGAAGTGCGGGTTCTCCGCCATCAGCCGGGCGCCGTCGAACAGCCGTCCGGCGTCCTCGCCCTTCGGCACCCGGGAGATCACCGGGCCGAAGAACGCGACACCGTCGACGTGGATGGTGGGGGTGCCGACGTCCAGCCCGACCGGGTCCATGCCCTCGTGGTGGCTGGTCCTGAGCTTGTCGTCCCACTCCGTGCTGTGCGCGGCCTCGGCCAGCGACGCCGGCAGGTTCAGCTCCTTGAGCGCCCCGGCGATCACGTCGTCGAAGTCCTTGTTCTGCTGGTTGTGGATCCGCTCGCCGAGCGCGGTGTAGAGCGGGGCCAGCACCTGCTCGCCGTGCTGCTCGGCGGCGGCGATGCAGACCCGCACCGGGCCCCACGCCTTCCGCATCATCTCGACGTACTGTTCGGGCAGGTCGCGCCCCTCGTTGAGCACCGCGAGGCTCATCACGTGCCAGCTCACGTCGACCTCGCGGACCTTCTCGACCTCCAGCACCCAGCGGGAGGTCAGCCACGCCCACGGACACAGCGGGTCGAACCAGACGTCGACCCGGGCACGGCCTCCACCAGCAGCAGTCGTCATGACCGACGCAACGACGGACGGTGCGCGGAGATTCCGCACGCCGCCCACCGGGGCACGTGATTGGATGCCCTGCGACACCGATCCCGGAGAGGACCCGAGCACCTCCATGACCCCGCCCAACCTGACCCGCACCCAGGCCGAGCAGCGCGCGGCGCAGATCGCGGTGTCGACCTACGACGTCACGATCGACCTCACCGACGGCGCGGGCGCCCCGTCGGAGCGGACCTTCGCGGTGACCACCACCGTCCGCTTCACCGCCACCGAGCCCGGTGGGAGCACCTGGATCGAGTGGGTGGGCGAGGGCATCACCTCGGCCGAGCTGAACGGCACCGCCCTCGACGTCTCCGGCTGGACCGAGTCCGACGGCCTGGCGCTGCCCGGCCTGGCCGCCGACAACGAGCTGACGGTCGTCTCCACCGGCCGCTACACGAACACCGGCGAGGGCCTGCACCGCTTCGTCGATCCGGTCGACTGCGGCGTCTACCTGTACTCGCAGTTCGAGACCGCGGACTGCAAGCGGCTGTTCCCCTGCTTCGACCAGCCCGATCTCAAGGCCCGCTACACCCTCACGGTGACCGCGCCGGAGGGCTGGAAGGTCGTCTCGAACGCGCCGGGGGCGGTCGACGCCCTGGGCGGCGGCGCCAGCGTGCACCGCTTCGAGCAGACCGAGATCCTCTCCACCTACCTGGTCGCGCTGATCGCCGGGCCGTACGAGAGCTGGCACGACACCTACCGCGACGAGTTCGGCGAGATCCCGCTCGGCATCTTCTGCCGCGCCTCGCTGGCCCCGCACATGGACCACGAGCGGATCTTCACCGAGACGAAGCAGGGCTTCGAGTTCTACCACCGCAACTTCGGGGTGACCTACCCGTTCGGCAAGTACGACCAGCTCTTCGTGCCCGAGTTCAACGCGGGCGCGATGGAGAACGCGGGCGCCGTCACCTTCCTCGAGGACTACGTCTTCCGGTCCCGGGTCACCCGCACCCTCTACGAGCGGCGCGCCGAGACGATCCTGCACGAGATGGCGCACATGTGGTTCGGCGATCTCGTGACCATGCGCTGGTGGGACGACCTGTGGCTGAACGAGTCGTTCGCCACCTGGGCGTCGGTGCTGTGCCAGGCCGAGGCGACCGAGTACACGAACGCCTGGACGACGTTCGCGAACCTGGAGAAGTCCTGGGCCTACCGCCAGGACCAGCTGCCCTCCACCCACCCGGTGGCCGCGGACATCCCGGACCTGCAGGCCGTCGAGGTGAACTTCGACGGCATCACCTACGCCAAGGGCGCCTCGGTGCTCAAGCAGCTGGTCGCCTACGTCGGCCTGGAGCCGTTCCTGGCCGGGCTGCGCGACTACTTCGCCGCGCACGCCTGGGGCAACGCGACCTTCGACGACCTGCTGGGCTCGCTGGAGAAGGCGTCCGGCCGGGACCTGTCCGACTGGGGCGCGCAGTGGCTGCGCACCACCGGCCTGAACCTGCTGCGGCCGTCCTTCCGGGTCGACGAGGCCGGGAAGTTCACCAGCTTCGACGTCGTGCAGGGTGGCGCCCGGCCGGGCGCCGGTGAGCTGCGGACGCACCGGATCGCCGTCGGCGTGTACGACGACGACCCGGCGACCGGCAAGCTGGTCCGGACCCAGCGGGTGGAGCTCGACGTGTCCGGCGAGCGCACCGCGGTCCCCGAGCTGGTGGGGCTGCCCCGCGGCAAGCTGGTGCTGGTCAACGACGACGACCTCACCTACTGCGCGCTGCGCCTGGACCCGGGCTCGCTGGCCACCCTGGTCGACCGGATCGGCGACATCGCCGATCCGCTGCCGCGCACCCTGTGCTGGTCCTCGGCCTGGGAGATGACCCGCGAGGCCGAGCTGAAGGCCCGCGACTTCGTCACCCTGGTCGCCGGCGGGTTCGACACCGAGTCCGAGATCGGCGTGGTCCAGCGGCTGCTGCTGCAGGCGCAGACGGCGACCGCCTCGTACTGCACGCCCGAGTGGGCGACCGGCCGGGGCTGGCCGCTGCTGACCGACGCGCTGCGGTTCCGCCTGGACACCGCCCCGCCCGGGTCCGACGTCCAGCTCGCCGTGGTGAACGCGCTCGCCGCGTCGGTGCTGCCGGAGAACACCCTGGACTCGATGAAGGGCTGGCTGCTCGACGTCCGGGTCCCGGACGGGCTGACCGTGGACACCGACCTGCGCTGGCGGCTGCTGCACGCGCTGGTCGCGCACGGGAAGGCCGGCGAGACCGAGATCGCCGAGGAGGAGCAGCGCGACCCGACCTCGACCGGCGCCCGGCACGCCGAGCGGGCCCGCGCGCTGGTGCCGACCGCGGAGGCGAAGGAGCGGGCCTGGCAGCGCGCCGTGCACGACGACACGCTGCCGAACGCGGTCAACGAGTCGATCATCGCCGGGTTCTCGCACCCCGCGCAGCGCGGGCTGCTGGGCGACTACGTCGAGCGCTACTTCGCCGAGATCGACGGCGTCTGGGCGCGCCGCACCTCGGAGCTGGCGCAGAACGTGGTGATCGGGCTGTTCCCGTCGTGGGCGGTGGACCAGCAGACGGTCGACGCCGCCGACCACTGGCTGGCCGACGACTCCAAGCCGGCGGCGCTGCGCCGGCTGGTGTCGGAGGGCCGGGCCGGGATCGTGCGGGCGCTCGCCGCGCGCGAGTTCGACGCCCAGCCGACCCCCTCGACGCCGGACCAGGCGACCGCGGTCGAGCAGCCGTAGCCGCCCGGGACGTCACCGCGCCGGCGGGACCTCGCGTCCCGCCGGCCCGGCCGGGCGGTCAGCCGCGGCGGCGCCGCAGCAGCCCGCGGAGCCGGCCGGCGGGCCGGTCCTCTCCGTCGAGCCGGAACGAGCTGCAGGTGCGTGCCCCGCAGGCCCCGCAGTCGGTGCCGGGACGGTAGTGCTCGTGCATCTCCTCCGGGTGCCCGCAGGAACACGTCCGCACCCCCGCGTCCACCGGCGCCGGCGGGGTGGGGGTGGCCGGGGTCCGCTGTGCCGGGATCCGCGGCGGGGCCGTCGGCTCGACCGCGGGCAGGCCGGTCGGCGGTGTGAGGACCGCTGCCGAGGGGGTCGTGGGGTGCGACATCGACCGGCGTCCGTTCGGCCGCGATCCTGCGGTGCTCTCCGCGCCGTCGTGCGGGTGCGCCATGGTGACCTCCTTCGTACGGACGGTGGCCCGTGCGTCGTCGCTCGGCGGACACCGTCGACGTCCAGTATGGGATCAGAACGGGCTTCCGGGGAATGACTGTCCGCTTCGAAGTAGCCCTCGGTGGCCTGACCTGCGGTTCCGGCTGCCCGAACGCCCCGATCAGGTGACGGCCGGAAGGGTGAGCACGGCGAGGCAGCCCCGCGGGTCGTGCGCCGTCCGGAGTACCAGCTCGCCGCCGTACTCCTGCGCCAGCTGGGCGCTGATGTGCAGCCCGAGGCCGGACCCGCCGGCCCGCTCGTCGTGCACCCCGCGGGTGATCACCAGCTCGTCCTGCCCGTCCGGGAGGCCGGGGCCCTCGTCGCGGACCTCGACGGTCACGAACCCGGGCTCGTCGGCGGTGCGCCCGCGGACCTCGACCGGGGCGCCGTGTGCGTGCCGGTCGCAGTTGGCGAGCAGGTTGGTGACGACCTGCCGGGTCACCGTGTCCGGCGCCGCGACGACCGGGAGGTCGTCGTCGACGTCGAGCCGGATCGGGAGCTCCGCGCGCAGGCTCACCAGCTGGCGCAGCACGACGTCCACCCGGTGCGAGTCGGGGACCTCGGCCGGCTCGGCCGCGGTCGCCGCCGGGCTGAAGCGGGGGCCCAGGTCGAGCAGCTCGGCGTCCCGCTCGTCGATCATCGGGTCGGCCTGCGCCACCGCCGGGACGTCCTCGACGTGCGCGGTCAGCGGGTTCTCCAGCATCTCGCGCAGCCTGCCCAGCTCGGTCAGCACGGCGTCGCGGAGCTGCCCGGTCTGCGGGTCGCCGCTGCCGTGCGAGAGCAGGTAGGCCGCGCCGGCGAGACCGGCGAGCCCGTTGCGCAGCTCGTGATCGCGCTCGGCCGCCTGCCCGGCCGCCCGTTCCAGCAGCAGCGTCGCGTCGCCGAGGGTCTCCTGCAGCCGGTCGTAGTCGTCCTGGATCTGGCTGACCGCGCGCAGCGCCATGGTGAGCAGGGCGGAGAGCACCACCGCCATGCCGAGGATCCGCAGCGACGGGTACGCCAGGCCGGTGGCCGGCTCGGACGGCACCACCGTGCGGTAGAGCTGGGACACCGCGATCACCAGCAGCCCGAGGCCGAGCCGGGCCCGGATCCGGCTCTGCCGCCGGTAGCCGTCGAGCAGGAACAGCACCGCGACCGTCGCCCACCCGGCCTGCGCGACCAGCGAGGTCAGCGGGCTGCCGGCGAGCAGCGTGGTGAACGGGCTCTCCTCCTGCAGCGCGACGGTCGCGCCGACCGCGAGGGCGAGCGCGATCAGCGCCCAGCCGCCCCACGCGCCGAGCCGGGCCGGCGGGCGGAGCGCCGCGATCAGGATGCACAGCCCGATCACCAGCATCGACAGCACCGCGAGCCGGGCGACACCGTCCGGGTTGTTCTGCACGACCAGCGCCGACATCGGCAGCAGCACGACGCCGTAGAGCAGCAGCGCCGCGCCGAACCAGGAGGGCCGCGGATCGCCGGTGAGCCGGCCGGTGACCAGGGCGACGATCGCGGCGGCCGAGCCGAACGCGGCCGCGACGAGGGTCAGGACGGCGGTGGCGGTCGCGACGTCGATCCAGCCGCCGACGACCTGGGGGCGGGTGACCGCGACGACGACGACACAGAGCGTGACGACCACCAGGAGATCCGCGAGATGCCCGGCGATGAACCGCGCGCGGCGGTGCCGCCCGAGGACACCGCTGAAGCTGCCGGCCGCCAAGTTACGCTCCGTATCCCCCAGATTGATGAATGGTCAATGATATGACGCCGGTGACACAAGGCGAGAGGGGGTCACCCTTGCGGACGAACGGCCTTGTCGTGACGGAGCGTACGGTCGAGCACGGTCGGTCCACCATAGGACCTTTTGCCCCAACTACGTAGGACCATTCAGTGTAATTGCAGGTCAGATGCCTGCGGCCTTCCGATACAACGCCACGGCCTCGAGCTGGGAACCGACCTCGAGCTTCGTGAGGACCGCGCGGATCTGGGTCCGGACCGTCGCCAGCGACACGACGAAGTGGTCGGCCACCGCCTGGGCCCGCTTCCCGCCCGCCAGCAGCGCCAGCACCTCGCGCTCGCGCTGCGTGAGCTTCCCGAGCTTTCCGTAGAGCTCGCGACGTTCCTGCTCGCGGTCCCGGTGCAGCTGGATGAACTGTTCGCGCCGCCCCGGCGGCATCACGGAGCGTCCCATCCGGGCCTCCCGGATCGCGTTCAGCAGCGCCGGGAACGGCGCGTTCTTCGGGACGAACACGAAGCCCCCCGCGTCCAGCGCGGCGCCCACCCGGCCGGCGTCCGAGCTGCCGGACAGCACGACCACCCGCCAGCCCGCGTCGACCAGCGGGCCGACCAGCTGCACGCCGTCGATCCGGTTGCCGTCGGGGTCCCGTCCGAGATCGAGGTCCAGCACGATCAGGCCGGGCTCGCCGGTGCGGGCGCGCTCCAGCACCGCGGCCGCCGACCGCACCGGGAAGAAGGTGGCGTCCTCACCCTCGGCGCGCAGGTTGAGCGCGAGCGCCGAACCGACCAGCTCGTGGTCGTCGACGATCAGGATCGGGCTCCCGGCGGTCATTCCCTGACCGCCCCCTCCGGGGACGACATAAAGACACCTTAGAACCGTTCGGCCCTTCGTGGTGTCGTCCACGTACCGGACACGCGGCTGGTGCGTCCGCCGGTGCGGCGGCCGCGTGCCCGGTCGGGGTGGAACGCCGAGGTCAGCGCCGGGTGCCGGCCTGGTCGGCCAGCATCCGCAGACCGGACAGCAGTCCGTTGAACAGGTCACCCTCCTTGAAGGAGGCCACCATGCTCATCAGGGCGAGCTTGGCGCCGCGGTCCGGGAGCCGGACCTTGGCCTCGGCCCCGGTGACGATCTCCAGCAGCCGCTGCCCGGGGCTGACCGCGACCAGCACGGCGTCGTCGTAGCCCTCGATCCGGCTGTGCAGGTCGACCGCGGTCCGCCGTGCGTCGTCGCCGAGGTCGCCGAGGTAGAGCGCGAACCGCAGGCCGGTCTCCCGGCTGGTGAGGGTCAGCGCGTCGTCCAGGCGGGCGAGCTGCACCGGGGTGAAGGGCTGCTCGGACGGGTCCGGCTCACGGAACTCGCGGGCCACCGACAGGCGGCCGGAGTTGGTGACGACCGAGCCCTCGGGCAGCTCGTCCTCGTTGCCCTGGAAGACGGCGACGCCGCTACCACTTCCCACCGGTACCTCCTCGCGCGTCGCTGCCGTCCGCCGATGCGTGCGCAGCGTCGTGCGCGGCACCGGCCGGGTTGGCGATCCAGAACAGGGGCTCGTACGGCCACGCGTCCCCCGCCGTGTTGCGGGAGCGGCCGCTCCGGCTGCGCACTGCGATCCATCCCCAGATCGCGAAGTACAGAACCACCGGCGCGACCACGTAGACCAGGAGTGTCTCGACGACGGTCACGGGGCCAGAACCTAGCCGATGGCGCCGCCCGGCACCTGCCCAGGTGTCCGATCCGACAGGCGTCCGGAACGGATTGCGCGCAGCAAGGAGTCGTGATCGGCCTCGGTCTGGTCGGCGTAGGCGCGGGCGAAGGCGCACAACGCGTCCGCCACCCGCCCGCCGCCGCCCAGGTAGCCGGCGATCATCGACGCGCCGGACGTGCGGGCGTGTCCCTTCGCGAGCAGCTGGCCGCAGACGGCGGCGTAGTCGGCGAGCGCCGGGCCGTCCAGCCGGTCCGGGACGATCGCCCCCTTCATGTCCCGGAACTGGCGCACGTAGAACTGCTGGAGGCCGTGCCGGCTGCTGTGGATGCTGGTCCAGCCGAGCAGCGGATCGGACACCGTCTGCAGTGCCTGCTGGTACTCGACGACGCGCTGTCCCTGGTGGTCGTGCCACGCCTCGGTGCCGTGCACGAACGGCGCGACCACCGACCGGCGGGCCTGCTTGAGCTGCAGGAACAGCACGTCGTCCGGGCTGGAACCCTCGCACAGCACGAGATAGGCGCGCAGGCCGACCGAGCCGACGCCGACGACCTTGTGGGCCACGTCGACGGCGTGGTAGCCGCCGAGGATGCGCGCCCAGTGCGGCGGCAGGGTCGCCAGGTAGCCGTCCAGCGCGGCCAGGATCCGCTCGGTGTGCTCGTCGTCGGGATGGGTGATCAGCGGCGGCTCGGTGACGATCCGGCGCTCCCCGCCGTCGTCGGTCACGAACCGGGGCAGCGCGCGGTCGCTGGTCCGGGTGCGGGCGCGTTCGGCGGCCTTGTCGACGGCCCGCCGGGCCCGCTTGTTGCCGGTGTCCGAGCGCAGCGTGTCGACGTCCATCACGTCGAACGAGCGGCCCAGCAGCGGCTGCTCGGCCAGCGCCCGCAGGTGCTCGGCGTAGGCGCGCACGCAGCGGCGGACCGCCTCCTCGCACTGCCGCTCGGACGCCCCGGAGTCCCGTCCGGCCGTCCAGGTGGAGGCGACCAGCCTGCGCAGGTCCCACTCCCAGGCACCGGGATGGGCCTCGTCGAAGTCGTTGAGGTCGAAGACCAGCTCGCGCTCCGGCGAGGCGTAGAAGCCGAAGTTGCCCAGGTGCGCGTCGCCGCAGATGACCGGATGGATGCCGGTGGCGGGCAGCACCGCGAAGTCGGCGGCGTGCAGCGCGGCCGCCCCGCGCAGGAAGGCGTGCGGGGAGGCGCTCATCCGCTGGATCCGCAGCGGGACGAGCTCGGGCACCCGGCCCGCGTTCGTCGCCTCGACCAGGTCGACCGGATCGACCCGGCGCAGCGCCGACGCCCAGGACGCCAGCGTGGACCGCGGCGCGGTCCTCCGCAGGCCCCGGCCGATCCGGTAGCGCTCGGCGCGCGGCGTGGACCGGCGGTGCAGGGAGCCGTAGGACTCCCGGTCGGAACCGGCCAGCACCGGGTGCGAGGTCACCCCCCGTTCCTACTGCAGCCCGGCCGCCGGCGCAGGCGCGACGGCGGGCCGGAAGGTCAGCAGCACGGCGGCGCCGAGCGCGAACAGCACCGCGCAGCCGAGGTAGAGCGCGTTCGGCGTCCAGCCGGCGTCGAGCAGCGCCCCGGCGGCGGTCGGGGCGACGACGGCGCCGATCCGGCCGATCCCGATGGCCGCGCCGACCCCGGTGGCCCGGATGCCGTCGTCGTAGGCGGTCGCGGTGAGCGCGTACATGCCGCCGACGCAGCCGTTCACCACCACCCCGATCACGATCCCGATCGAGAAGGCCAGTGCCAGCCAGCCCAGTGCGGGCAGGAACACCGCGAGCAGCAGGCCGGTCGCGAGCAGGTACCCGGTGAGCACGGTGCGCAGCGCCCAGCGCGCGGCCAGCAGCCCCAGCAGCAGGGTGCCGAAGATCCCGCCGAGGTTGAGCAGGGTGCCGCCGGTGAGCCCCTGCGACTCGGACAGTCCGGCCTCGACCAGCAGCGTCGGCGTCCAGCTGGTGACGACGTAGAACCCGGCCATGATCAGGAAGAACAGCGCCCACAGGCGCAGCGTGGTGGGCCGCACGCCGGGTGCCAGCAGGGCGCGGAAGCCGCCCCCGGCGGCGGCCGCACCGGCGACCGGCGGCGGCAGCTCGGACAGCGTGGGCGCCCGCAGCCCGGCCAGCAGCCGGTTGACCCGGTCCAGCGCGCCCGCCGGGCGGCGGGTGAGCAGGAACTGCAGCGACTCGGGCAGCGCGAGCAGCACCACCGGCACGGCGGCGAGGGTGGCGAGCCCGCCGGTCAGGAAGACGGCCCGCCAGCCGAACGCCTCGATCATGGTGACGGCGAGCAGGCCGCCGAGCGTCGCGCCGCCGGCGTAGCCGATCCCGACCAGACCGACCGCGAGCGGCCGCCAGCGGCGCGCGGCGTACTCGGTGGCGATGGTGGTGCTGCAGGCCAGCACCCCGCCGACGCCGAACCCGGTGAGCACCCGCAGCGCACCCAGCGCGACCGCGGACGGCGCGAGCGAGGACAGCAGCATCCCGCTGCCGGCCACGAGCAGCCCGATCAGGATCACCGGGCGGCGGCCGATCCGGTCGGCGACCGGGGCGAGCGCGAGCGAGCCGGCCGCCATCCCGACCAGCCCGGCGGAGAGCAGCAGGCCCAGCTCGGCGCCGCCGAGCCCCCACTCCTGCGCGACGGTCCGGCCGGTGAACGCCATGACCAGCACGTCGAAGCCGTCCAGCACGTTCAGCAGCACGCAGATCGCGATCGCCCGCCACTGGAAGGCGCGCATCGGGGCATCGTCGATGACAGCACGGAGATCGGTACTCACGCGTCGGGCCTCCCGCTCGGATGCGGCCGTCGAGCCCACCTCTCGTGCCGCTGCGCAATCAGTCGATCACGCTCCGCCCTTGCGCGTCACCCTCGCGTGGCCGATTCGATCCGCTGCGACCCGATCCCGGCCCGGACCAGACCCAGCAGCCTGCTCCCGGCCTCCGGATCGTCGTCGGTGACCCGGGAGATCCCGGTGACGACGGCGAGCAGGTCGTCCACGGTCGCCCCGGGGTGCACCGCCCCGGCCGCGGCGGCCCGGCTCCGCAGCGGTCCGGCGACCTCGCGCAACCGGCTGCTGTGGCAGACCGGCAGCTCCGGCTCGGTGAGCAGCACGGCGACCACGCCGCGGGTCGCCGAGGCGAAGCGGACCAGCTCGTCGAGCCAGCCCCACAGGTCGGCCGCGGCGTCGCCGTCGCCCGCCGCGAGCTCGCCGGCGCGCACGCAGAGCTGGTCGATCCCGTCGGCGCACACCGCTTCGAGCAGGTCCCGGCGGGAGCCGAAGTGCCGGTGCAGGGTGGCCGAGCCGACCCCGGCGCGGCGGGCGATCTCCTCCAGCGGGGCGGCCGGCCCGTCCCGCCGGAACACCTCGGCGGCGGCCTCGATCAGCCGTTCCCGGTTCCGCCTGCGGTCGGCGCGACCGGTGGTCGGGGTCATCGGCAGCTCCGGCGTTCGACAAACGGGGTGGTTCTCCATATCGTAGCGGGAGCGAAACGGAGAACATCTCCGTTTCTCCTGATGAGGGGACGACGATGGACGACGCGGTACTCGTGACCGGAGCGACCGGCAAGCAGGGCGGTGCGGTGGCCCGGGCGGTGCGGGCGGCCGGGCGGCCGGTGCGCGCTCTGGTCCGCGATCCCGGCACCGAACAGGCCCTGGCACTCGCCGGGGCCGGGATCGACCTGGTCACCGGCGATCTCGACGATCCGGCGTCGGTGGCCGCGGCGGCCCGCGGCGCGCGGGCGGTGTTCTCGGTGCAGATGCCGGACCTGACCGACCTGCTCGGCGACCGCGAGCTGCGGCACGCCGGCGCGATCGCGGACGCGGTCCGCGCGGCCGGAGTGGAGCAGGTCGTGCACACCTCGGTCAGCGGAGCCGGCCTGCACGGGCTCGCCGGCGCGGTGGACCCGCTGACCTGGGGCGAGCACATGCCGCACTACTGGCGGACCAAGCTCGCGGCGGAGCGGCTGCTCACCGGCAGCGGCGCGGGCCGGGTCACCGTGCTGCGCCCGGCCGGGTTCATGGAGAACTTCCTGCAGCCCTCGATGTACCACGCCGGGGGCGACCCGGAGCGGATGATCCTGGCCGCTGACGCCGACGTGGCGCAGCCGTTCGTCGCACTGGCCGACATCGGCGCCGCGGCGGCCGCCGCGTTCGCCGAGTCGGACCGGTTCGACGGCGTCGTCCTGGAGCTGGCCGGTGAGCGGATCAGCTTCCGGGCCGCCGCGGCCGCCCTGTCCGAGGCCTGGGACCTCGCGATCACGGTCTCCGACGATCCGGAGGTCGCCCGCGCCGCGGGCCTGCCCGAGGTGTTCGTCCGGGCGCAGCAGTTCAGCGCCCGGTACCCGTCCCCGGCCGTGCCGCAGGCGGCCCGCGACCTCGGCCTGCCCACCACCGGGTTCACCGAGTGGGCGCTCGCGCAGCGTCAGGCGTTGCGCCTGCCCAGCGCGCGGTAGGTCCAGCCGGCGGCCTCCCACGCCTCCCGGTCGAGCGCGTTGCGGCCGTCGAGCACCCGCCGGGTCCGCACCACCGCACCGAACGCGGCCGGGTCCAGCTCCTTGTACTGCCGCCACTCGGTGAGCAGCAGCACCGCGTCGGCACCCTCGGCGGCCTCCTCGGGGGTGTCGACGCAGTCGAGCTGCGACCACTGCCGGCGCACGTTGGGCAGCGCCTGCGGATCGGTGACCCGCACGCTCGCGCCCTGCAGCTGCAACTGGGCGGCGACGTTGAGCGCCGGGGAGTCCCGGATGTCGTCGGAGTCCGGCTTGAAGGCGGCCCCCAGCACGGCGATCCGCTTGCCGAGCAGCGAGTCGTCGCACACCTGGCGGGCCAGCTCCACCATCCGGATCCGGCGCCGCATGTTGATGTTGTCGACCTCGCGCAGGAAGGTGAGCGCCTGGTCGGCGCCCAGCTCACCGGCCCGGGCCATGAACGCCCGGATGTCCTTGGGCAGGCAGCCGCCGCCGAACCCGAGCCCGGCGTTGAGGAACTTGCGGCCGATCCGGTCGTCGTGCCCGATCGCGTCGGCGAGCTGCTTGACGTCGGCGCCGGTGGCCTCGCACAGCTCGGCCATCGCGTTGATGAAGGAGATCTTGGTCGCCAGGAAGGAGTTGGCGGCGGTCTTCACCATCTCGGCGGTGGCGTAGTCGGTGACGACCTTGGGGGTGTCGTCGGCGACGATCCGCGCGTACACCCGGTCCAGCAGCGCCTCGGCGTCGACCGGTCCGCCGTCCGGCACGCCGTAGACCAGGCGGTCCGGGTGCAGGGTGTCCTGCACCGCGAAGCCCTCGCGCAGGAACTCCGGGTTCCAGGCCAGCGCCGCCTCCGGCACCCGCTCGGCGACCAGCTCGGCCAGCCTCGCCGCCGTCCCGACCGGGACGGTGGACTTGCCGACCACCAGCTCGCCGGGGCCCAGCACGTCGAGCAGCGACGACGTCGCCGCCTCCACGTAGGTCAGGTCGGCCGCGTACTCGCCGCGGCGCTGCGGGGTGCCGACGCACACGAAGTGCACCGCCGCCCCGGTCGCCGCCTTCATGTCCGGGGAGAAGCTCAGCCGGCCGGACGCCAGCGAGCGCCGCAGCAGCTCCTCGAAGCCGGGCTCGAAGAACGGGACCCGGCCGGCGGCCAGCGCCTCGGCCTTCTCGACGTCGACCTCGACCCCGACGACCTCGTGCCCCAGCTCCGCCATCGACGCGGCGTGCACCGCGCCCAGGTAGCCGCACCCGATCACCGAGATCCTGAGCGCCTCCGGGGCCCGCGGTGATTCGGCAAGCTCGTTGCTCTGCGCCATGGCCGGAGACTAACCATCCGCCCGGAGCTGCTGATACCGGACGTCACAGAGTTCGCGAGAGGGCAACATCCCGGTGTCCAGCGCGTGCCGCAGGGTGGGGGCGGCCCGGTCCTTCGCCGACAGCACCGGCGGGACGCCGTCCGCCCAGGGCAGCCCCAGCTCCGGGTCCAGCGGGTCGATGCCGTGCTCGGCCGCCGGGGCGTACGGCGTCGAGCACAGGTACCCGACCGTCGCCCGGTCGCTCAGCGCCTGGAACGCGTGCCCCAGCCCCTCCGCCAGGTACAGCGCGCGCAACGACCCGGCGTCGAGATCGACGACCTCGAACCGGCCGAACGTCGGCGAGCCCACCCGCAGGTCGACCACGACGTCGCGGACGGCGCCCTCGGCGACGTGCACGTACTTCGCCTGGCCCGGCGGGACGTCGGCGAAGTGCACGCCGCGGATCACCCCGCGCCGGCTCACCGACTGGTTCGCCTGGGCCACGGTCAGGTCGAAGCCGAGCGCCTCGCGGAACGCCGGCCCCTGGAACGGCGCGGTGAACGACCCGCGGTCGTCCGGGAAGACGGTCGGCTCGAACAGCCACAGCCCGTCGATGGAGAGTTCGGTGGCCTTCACGTGCGCAGTGCCTCCCACCAGTCACGGTTGTCCCGGTACCAGGCCACGGTCGCGGCCAGTCCCTCGTCGAACGGCACCCGGGGCGCGTACCCCAGCTCGTCGCGGATCTTCGTCCAGTCCACCGAGTACCGGCGGTCGTGCCCCTTGCGGTCGGCCACCCGCTCGATCATGTCCTCCCCCGCGCCGACCTCGGCGAGCAGCCGGTGGGTGAGCTCGCGGTTGCTCAGCTCGGTGCCACCGCCGATGTTGTAGACCTCGCCGGCCCGGCCCTTCGCCGCCGCCAGCGCGATGCCGTGGCAGTGGTCGTCGACGTGCAGCCAGTCGCGGACGTTGCCGCCGTCGCCGTAGAGCGGGACCGGCCGGCCGTCGAGCAGGTTGCTGACGAACAGCGGGATCACCTTCTCCGGGAACTGGTACGGGCCGTAGTTGTTCGAGCAGCGGGTCACCACGACGTCCAGGCCGTGCGTGCGGTGGTACGAGCGGGCCAGCAGGTCGCTGCCCGCCTTCGCCGCCGCGTACGGCGAGTTCGGCTCCAGCGGATCGGTCTCCGGCCACGAGCCGTCCTCGATCGAGCCGTACACCTCGTCGGTGGAGACGTGCACGAACCGGCCGACGCCCAGATCGAGCGCCGCCTGCAGCAGCACCTGGGTGCCGACCACGTTGGTGGTCACGAAGTCCGCGGCGCCGGTGATCGAGCGGTCCACGTGCGTCTCGGCGGCCAGGTGCAGCACCAGGTCGGCGCCGGTGAGCACCTCGCGGACCCGGGCGGGATCGCGGATGTCGGCGTGCTCGACCCGCAGCCGCGGGGAGTCGCGCACCGGGGCCAGGTTCTCCATCCGGCCGGCGTAGGTGAACGCGTCGAGCACCACCACCTCGGCACCGGCCAGCGACGGGTGCCGGTCGGCGAGGACGGTGCGCACGAGGTGCGAGCCGATGAAGCCCGCTCCGCCGGTCACGACCAGCCGCATGCCCACCTCCTGGATTCCGGGCTGTTAGCTTCCTCAGCCCACACACCTGATCTTCTCGGGAGAAGCCGTGGCTTCATTACCCCCGCGCGCCGTCATCGTCGGCGCGGGCGGCCAGCTGGGACAAGCGCTGACCGCGGCGCTGCCCGGTGCCCGTGCCCTCACCTCGGCCGATCTGGACATCGGGTCGCCCGACCAGGTGGCCGCCCTCGACCTCTCCGACGTGGACATCGTCGTCAACGCGGCCGCCTACACCGCGGTCGACCGGGCGGAGACCGACCGGGCGGCGGCGTGGCGGGTGAACGCCGGGGGTGTGGCCAACCTCGCACGTGCCGCCACCGCGGCGGGCGCCGGTCTGGTGCACGTCTCGACCGAGTACGTGTTCGACGGCACGGCGCCGGGGCCGATCCCGGTCGACGCCGCGCTGTCCCCGCTCAGCGTGTACGGCGCGTCCAAGGCGGCGGGCGAGCTGGTCGCGGCGACGGTCCCCCGGCACTGGGTGGTGCGGACGAGCTGGGTGGTGGGAGCCGGCGGGAACTTCGTCGCCACCATGCGACGGCTGGCCGAGCGCGGCGTCGCACCGTCCGTGGTCGACGACCAGTTCGGCAGGCCCACCTTCGCCGACGACCTCGCGGCCGGGCTGCTCGCGCTGGTCGACCGGCCGCCCGGCGTCTACCACCTGACGAACGGCGGCGAGCCGCTGAGCTGGGCGGACCTGGCGCGGGAGGTGTTCCGGCGCACAGGACACGATCCGGGTGCTATCACCGCGGTGGGCAGTGACGAGTACTTCGCCGACAAGCCCGGCGCCGCCCCCCGGCCGGCGAACTCGGTCCTCGACCTCGGCCGGGCCGCCGCACTGGGCGTCGAGCTGCCGGAGTGGCCGGCGTCGCTCGCGCGCTATCTGGAGGGAAGCCGACCGTGACGAAGGGGATCATCCTGGCCGGGGGCACCGGCAGCAGGCTCTTCCCGCTCACCCGGGCGGTCTCGAAGCAGCTGCTGCCGGTCTACGACAAGCCGATGATCTACCACCCGCTGACCACGCTGATGCTGGCCGGGATCCGGGAGATCCTGCTGATCTCCACCCCGCACGACCTGCCCGGCTTCCAGCGGCTGCTCGGCGACGGCGCCGAGCTCGGCCTGGAGATCGGCTACGCCGAGCAGCCCAGCCCGAACGGCCTGGCCGAGGCGTTCGTGATCGGGGCCGAGCACGTCCGCGGCGGGCCGTCGGCGCTGGTGCTGGGCGACAACATCTTCCACGGCGCGTCGTTCGGGAGCATGCTCCGCCGGCGGGCCGCCGACGTCGCGAGCGGGCGGACCGGCTGCGTGCTGTTCGGTTATCCGGTGCGCGACCCGGAGCGCTACGGCGTCGGCGAGGCGGACGCCGACGGCCGGCTGGTGTCCATCGAGGAGAAGCCGGAGAAGCCGCGCTCCGACCGCGCGATCACCGGGCTCTACCTCTACGACTCCCAGGTCGTCGACATCGCCGCCTCGATCACCCCGTCCGCCCGCGGCGAGCTGGAGATCACCGACGTCAACCGGGTCTACCTGGAGCAGGGCCGGGCCGAGCTGCAGGACCTCGGCCGCGGCTTCGCCTGGCTCGACACCGGCACCCACGAGTCGCTGATGGACGCCGGCCAGTACGTCCGGGTGCTGGAGAACCGGCAGGGCGTGCGGATCGCCTGCGTCGAGGAGGTCGCCCTGCGGATGGGCTTCATCGACGCCGACGCCTGCCACGCGCTCGGCGCCCGCCAGGCCGGCTCCGGTTACGGTGAGTACGTGATGGGTGTCGCAGAGCAGTTCCGGGGCTGACAGGCTGGTGGCATGACCGAGGCGACGGCGCCCGTGCGGCGCTTCCAGCACGCCCTGTTCCGGCTGGGCCAGTGGCTGCTCGGGCACCGCGGCGGCCCGGAGGGCGACATCGAGCCGGGCCTGCTCGTCGTCGGGAAGGACGCCGGGACCCGGCAGGTGCGGCTGTGGATCGGCGCGCTGGTGCACGGCTGCGCCGCCGAGACGCTGACCGCGACCGTGCGGGTCGATCTCGGCACCGGCGGGCCGGTGACCACCGAGCTGCTGCGGTTCGGGTTCGACTCCGAGCGCCCGGTCACCGGCTGGCGGTCGGGCACCCGGTTCTTCCACGGCCACGTCGTCGTCGACCGGCTGGAGCCGGACAGCTGGGGCGAGGCGTCGGTCGAGCTCGCCCCGGTGGCCGGGCTGCGCGAGGAGCACCGGCGGGCGTCCTGCCGGGTGCGGACGCTCCCGCACCGGATCGGGATCGGCGGCGAGCTGACCGCGCTGGTCGGATCCTGCTACGACGCCGACACCGACACCACGAACGCGCTCGACGCCGCGTTCCGCAGGCTGCGCGACGGGATCGCGGAGCCGGACCTGACGCTGCTGACCGGCGACCAGGTCTACGCCGACGCGCCCGCGAAGTTCTACGGGACGATGGCCCGCAGCACCCCGCGCAGCTACGGGCTGCTGGAGTACTGGACGTCCTGGGGGATGCAGCGCTACGGCGAGCACCGCCATCTCGGGATGCGCGCGCTGCTCACCCACGGCCCGCACTGGTTCCTGCCCGACGATCACGAGTTCTGGAACAACTGGCCGCAGTCCTCGGTCACCGCCCGGCACTCCTACGCCAACATCGCCCGCGCGACGGTCGGCGCCGTCCGCAGGCAGCTGGCGCTGGCCCGGCGGCGGCCCGGCGATCCGGTGCCCGTCCCGGCCGATCCCGGCCCGGCGCCGGACGATCCGCTGGTGCAGAACTACCACCCGCCGCACCCCGACGAGTGGGACGCCTGGGGGCGGGCCGCGTTCGACCTGTACGGCTCGTTCCAGACGCCGAGCGTGCGCGACCGCGACACCGGCCGGATCACCCGCGGCGAGCTCGACGACGATCCTGCCGCTGATCCGCACCGCCCGCCCCGGCACGACCCGCCCGGCCGGGTGCACCGGCCGCTCAACCAGGTGGTGCAGCGGATCGACCTCGACGACGTGCAGATCGTGCTGCTGGACACCCGGACCCGGCGCACCCGGCGGACCGACGACCCGGCACTGTCGGCGTTCGTCGACGCCGCGGCGCTGGAGCAGGTGCTCGCCATCGCCGCCGAGGCACCCGTGCTGGTGCTGGTCACCCCGCAGCCGCTGCTGGTGCCGCCGTACCGGACGCGGCTGCGGGACCGCCCGCTCGGCGCCCGGGTGGAACGCGCGATCGACCTGCAGATCGCCGACTACCCCGACCAGTACGCCCGGCTCTGGGACGGCCTGGTCACCGCCCGGGCCGGACGCCCCACGGTGACCGTCGGCGGCGACATCCACGCCAGCTACGTCGGGCACGCGCCGTCGCTGCCGCTGC
Source organism: Pseudonocardia kongjuensis (assembly GCF_039526905.1). Lineage (NCBI taxonomy): Bacteria > Bacillati > Actinomycetota > Actinomycetes > Pseudonocardiales > Pseudonocardiaceae > Pseudonocardia > Pseudonocardia kongjuensis. Next base: position 227,106 of record NZ_BAAAJK010000005.1, read on the forward strand.
TGGAGCTGGTGTCCTCGCCGATGTCGCTGGTCGCCGGGTCCACCCTGTTCGAGACGCTGTTCGCGGTGCCCGCGAAGCTGCTGCGGGCGCTGTCCGGCGGATCGGCGGTCCGCGACCCCTACGCCCCCGGCGCCGAGCTGGCCCGGATCGGTGACCTGCGCAGCCGGGCGGTGATCCGACCCGGCCCGGACGACGACGACGTCGCCGTCTCGCTGACCGGGCTCGGCCGCGGCAATCCGGAGGCGCTCGGGCTGCTGCGGATCGGGCGCACCGCCGAGCACGCGTACCGGGTGCGGGCCGCGCTGCACACCCGGTCACCGCGCGGCGGGTCCCGCGAGGTGACCGTGGAGCTGCGCACCGACCGGCGCGGGCCGGACGCCATGGGTCCGCCGGAGGTCACCGCGGCGCCGTAGATCTCGTCCTCGCGACGGAGGTGCGCCGGGCCCGGCCCGGTTACCGTCGTCGGGCATGGGGGAACTGCTGCTCAGCGAGGAACTGCTGCTCATCGGACTGCACGACGAGACCGGGAAGGCCGACGGCTGGTTCGACCCGTCGTGCCTGCACGGCGCGCTGGTCTGCGACCTGATCGGGAGCGGCGCGGTGACCGTCGACGACCGCAAGAAGCTGCACCCGGGCGAGCGGGCGCCCGAGCATCCGGCGCTGCGGAAGGTCTACGACGTCGTCGCGGCCGACAGCACACCGCGCACCGTCTCGCACTGGATGGGCACACTGCCGTGGAAGCACACGAAGCCGGCCGAGCTGGTCGCCGAGCGGCTGGTCGACGACGGCGTGCTCAGCCGCGAGGAGGGGAAGGTCCTCGGGCTGTTCCGCACCACCCGGCTGCCCGCGCTCGATCCGGCGCCGGAGCGCGCGCTGCGGGAGCGGCTGCGCGGGATCCTGGTCACCGGGATCGAGCCGGGGGCGCACGACGCGCTGCTGATCACGCTGCTGCACTCGACGTCGCAGGTGAAGGCGGCGCTCGCCGGGGTGGACACGGCGCAGCGGAAGATCGGGACGAAGCGGGCGGCGACGATCGCGAAGGGACTGAAGGACAACCCCGTCGTGAAGGCGCAGTACGACGCCGTGGTCGCCGCCGCGGTGACGGCCGCCGTCACCACGGTGGTCATCACGTCGTCGGGGTCCGGCTGAGACGCCGGCAGTACTCCGCCTGTGTGAGCACCTCGCACCGACCGGCGTCGCGCATCCGGGCGACCTCCCGAAGCAGGGCGCGCAGCAGGCAGAGCGTGGCCGGCGCTGTGGCGAGGTTCTCCGGATGGGTCCACAGGTGCACGACCCCGCCGGTGTCCGCCGCCCGAGTGAGCAGGTTCCGGACCCGCGCGACGCTGATCCGGCGCGGCACGGCCCGGCGTGGGCCGGAGAGCCAGTTGACGAAGTAGCCGGCCGGGATCCGCACCGGCCACGACGGCTCGGGATCCGGGTCCGGCGGCGCCGTCAGGTCGAACTCCGACAGCAGGCTGCCGATCCGGGAGTGTCTCCCACGTGCGGTGCGGTAGCCGACGATGCCGAACTCCTCGAGGACCTCCGGATACGCCACGGCGTTCCGCGGGTAGATGTAGGTGGTCGCCTCCGAGGTGAGCGGGATCCCCGCGTCGTGGATCAACGCGAGCTCGCGGCGGGCGAGATCCGCCGTCATCGCCGGGTGGTCCCACGGGACGTGGGTCGCGCCGTGCAGGGCGAGCTCGTGCGGCATCCGTGCACCACGCGTCGCCTCGATCGCCCAGTCGCCGTGCCAGCCCTGCGCCGCCGGCGACTCCAGCTCGGCCAGTGCCGGTCCGAGGTAGTCGGGGAAGTGTCGCGCCAGCTCCCGCACACCGGGGTGCAGTTCCCGCATCAGCCGCGGATCCAGCGAGAACAGTCCGACGAAGGCGAACGTCGCCGGCATCCGGAACTCGTCCAGCAGATCCAGCAAGCCGCGGTAGGCCTCGCGCAGCGGCTGGTCCGACAGGGCATCGCGCAGGCCGGGCGTGAGCCGGTCCGCCATGCCCCAACGGCCCTCGCAGTCCAGGGACAGCACGAACCTCGCGGTCATGACGTCACCTCCGCGCCGACCGGCGCACCGAGCAGGCCCGCCAGGTACTCGACGTGGCGTCGTTCCACCAGCTCGGCGCCGAACTCCTGCTCCACCCAGTCCCGTGCCGCCCGGCCCATCCGCGCGCGCAGTTGCGGGTTGTCGAGCAGGGGTCCGAGCGCGTCGGCCAGGGCGTCCGGGTCGCCCCGTCCGACGATCCGTCCGGTGTGCCCGTCGAGCACCGAGTCGACGGCGCCGGTCGCGTCCGTCGTCACGGTCGGGACCGCACAGGCGGACGCCTCCAGACAGACGTTGGGAAACCCCTCGCGCAGGCTGGGCAGGCAGTGGACGTCCATGACCTGGTAGAGCGGTGCCGTGTCGGTCACCCGGTCCACGACGAGCACCGGTAGCCCGGCGGCCCGCTCGACGGCGATCCGGTCGGTGACGGCCAGGTCCTCCGCCGCCCCCACCAGCAACAGGCGCACGTTCTGCCCCCGGCCACGCAGGAGCCGGACGGCGTCCAGCAGGGTCGTGATCCCCTTGTCCGCGGTGAGCCGGCCGACGAAACCGACGACCGGGCCGGCTCCGAGCTCTGCCAGACCGGACACGACCGCCGGCGGCGCCGGGGCACCCTCGCCGGCCGGCCGGAACCGCGCCAGGTCCACCCCGTGCGAGCTACCCGACCCGATCACCGTCACCGTCCGCGGGTCCACCATGCCGAGCCTGCTCAGCTCGGTCGCGAGGCTGGCGCTGTTGGGCACGACCGCGTGCGAGTAGCGCGTCGCCACCCCCTCCAGGAGCCGCACCAGACGCCCACGCCGCCCGGCCAACGTCTCCGATCGCAAGCCCCACATCAGGTGCACGACGACCGGCACCCGCCGTCCCCGGGCGACGAGCGTCCCGAGCAGGCCTGCTTTCGGCGTGGCGGTGGCGACCACATCCGGCTCCGTGGCACGCATCGCCGACCACAGACCGCGCGCCGCACGCAGATCGGCGACCGGGCTGGGATCGCGACGCATCCCCACCCCGATCACCTGGGCACCGGGCACCGACGGCACCGCGCCGTCCGGGGCCGGTGAGCAGGCGATCGTCACGTCCCAGCCGGACCGGGCCAGCCGACGGACTAGGCCGGGCAGGAAGGTCTCGACCGTGACCGCGCTGGTGACCACCAGCATCAATCGCGGCCGCCTGGCCGCACCGTCCCGGCCTGTCATGCCGGCGATCCGGTTCCGGCCGTCGACGGCACCGATCCCGCCGTTCGGGGACCGGGGCTGGGCCGCGGCGGGACCGGAGGCACCGTCGGGGTCGTGGTCGGGTTCCGCTCCTCGTCCTGTGTGTGGGTCAGCACCGTCCCGAGCAGCGTGGCGGACGCGTCGTCCAGCACGGTGAGGGCGGCCGCGACCTCCCGGCTCGTGGTGCGCCCCGACCGGCAGCACAGGACCGCGCCGTCGACCTGTGCGGCGAGCACCGCGGCCTCCGGCCCGTCGAGCAGCGGAGGCGCGTCGAAGACCACGATCTCGTACCCGATCCGGAGTTCCTCGATCAAGGTCCCCATCTGCGGCGACCGCAGGAACTCGATCGCGCTCGGCGGCGAGGTGCCGGCGTCGAGCACCGAGAGCCCCGGCCCGCCGCTCCAGGTGCGCATCGCACGCCCAAAGGTGGTCTGGCCGGTCAGTACGGCGGTCAGCCCGCCCACCGACTCGATCCGCATCGTGGTGGCGATCCGCCTACCGGCCAGGTCCGCGTCGATCAGCGCGACCCGGCGGCCCTCCGCGGCGAGCGCGACCGCCAGGTTGCAGGCGGTCGTGGTGGCACCGGTGGCGGGCCGGGGACCGGTCACGACGATCGCCTTGTGCTCGTGTGCGAGATCGACCATCTGCAGGTTCGCCGCCAGCCGGCGGAAGTCCGCAGCGTCCGCCGCGGGCATCCCCACCGGTGTGCCCGTGTCCGGCTCCGGGCGGTGCAGGGTGCTCCCCAGATGCGCGGCCGGGGCGGCCTCGGCGAGCGCCGCGGCGGTGCGGATCCGCCTGCCGCGGGTGTCCATCGCGAACGCCGCGGCCACGCCGAGGATCAGCCCGGCGACCAGGCCGAGACCCATCGTGGTGCCCGACTGCGGCGAGATGGGATCGGTGGGCGGGTTCGCGACGTTGACGATCCTGGCGCTCACCACCGGTGGCCGTCCGGCGACGGTCGGCGTGTCGAGCGAGGAGGCCACCCGGACGAACGACCGGGCCACGCTGTTGGCCACCGCGGCGGCGCGGGCCGGGTCGCCGTCGGTCGCCGAGAGCTTCAGCAGGAGGCTCTGCGGCTCGTTGTCGACCACGAGCCTGCCTCGCAGGTCGTCCGCCGACTCCGCCATGCCGAGCTGGTCGATGGCCCCGTCGAGCACCGGGTCCTCGGTCAGCAGCTGACGGTACGACGGCATCCGGGACAGGGTCGCCTCGACCACCGCCACCGGGTACTCGCCGTCCGCCTGGCCGGACACGTAGATCGTCGTCTGTGCCTGGTAGGTCCGCGGCAGCACCACGGTGGCGACCGCCGCCGCTCCGACGCAGAGCAGGAGGACTCCTGCGATCCACGGCCACTGCCGTCGCAGCACCGCGACGTACGCGCGAGTGGTCATCCGGTCGCCCCCTCCAGCACCATGGTCGGCTCCACGCCCGTTCACCGGACGGCGCTCCTCGGACGCGGGACGAGCTCCTCGTAGAGACGAACGTAGGTGTCCAGCATCTCGGCGTCGGAGAACGGCCCGGCCGTCAGACGTCGCCCTTCGACGCCCATCGCCGCCCGTCGTCCGTCGTCCCGCAGGAGCGCCTCGACCGAGTTGCTCAACGACTCCGCGCTACCGTCCACGATCTCCCCCGCGCCGCTCTCCAGCAGCACCCGCATCCCCTGGGAGGGGGTGGAGACGACCGGGGTCCCGCAGGCGAGCGCCTCCAGGGCGGCGATGGAGAGCCCCTCCCAGCGCGACGAGAACACCAGCAGATCCGAGCGGGCGATGATGTCCCGGGCGTCCTCCCGGTAGCGGGTGAAGACGACGTCGTCGTCGATACCCAGGACGCGGGCCTGTTGCTGCAGCTCCGCGCGCAGGCTTCCGTCCCCGACGATCGCGAACCGGGTCCCGGGTAGCCGGGCCGCGACCCGGGCGGCCATCTCGAGGAACATGTCGTGCGCCTTCTGGCTCTCCAGTCGGCCGACGGCCGCCACCAGCCGGGTCCGCCGGCCGTCGACCGCGGGCCCCATCCCCAGGTCCGCGTCGAGCTCGTCGAGCCGGTCCGTGCTCAACGGCTCGGGTGTGGCGATGCCGTTGTGCACCAGGTACGCCCGCCCGGGTGGAAAGCCTGCCTCGACGAGTGAGTCGAGCAGGTCGCCGGACACGCAGGCAACCACGTCGGCCGACCGGAAGAGCCGGGCAGCGAGGCGGTACTCCCCCGGCTCCACACCGTGGAAGGTGGTGAGGATCCGGGCCCGCGAGCCCGGGACGAGCCGCACGGCGAGTGCGCTGAGGGCTGCGTGGGTCACGTTCTGCGCGTGGATGACGTCCGGCCGGAACCTGGAGACCGCGGAGCGCATCGCGTTCAGGGTGGCGACCAGCTTGCCGGGGGACCTGGTCGGCGGAGGCAGCGGGAACCGCCGGTGGTCCACCCCGGCCAGTGCCGGGTCCAGGTCACCGCGGCCCGCGACCAGGCCGACCGTGTGGCCCCGTTCGACCAGGCCGGTCACCATCCTGAGTGCGAACCGCTCGGCGCCACCCATCGCGACCATCTCGGGACAGGTAACCAGGACTCTCATGTGGACCGCCTTTCGCGGTTGCTCAGCAGGATTCCCAGACAGAGACCGGGCAGGGCCCAGATCCAGGCGGCCGAGTTGTAGCTGATGGTCAGCGAGGCGACGACGATCCAGGCGGATGCCGCCAGCACCCCGAAGAACGGCGATGTCGAGTGGGCGAACGCCCACACGATCGGGACGAGCAGCACCGCCAGCATCGCGGCTCCCGCGATGATCCCGTTGGACATGACGATGCCGCCGGAGACGCTGAAGATGTCGTCGAGCGGATAGGCGACACCCAGTCCACTCAGCGGGATCAACCGGTGTTCGTAGAGGGCGGTGGAGCCGCCCACCCCGATCCCGGTGAACAGGAACGGTTGATTGTCGAGCAGGTACCGGCCGCCGCCGATGATCGACGCCAGGCGGTCGTTCCAGGACGCGTTCGGAGTCGAGTACCGCGACTCGAGCAGGTCCGTGGCCACCACCGCCCACAGCACGATGCCGGCGAGCACGAAGGCGACCTGCCTGCGCACCGAGGAGAACGGCAGGACCGCCAGCGCGGCCAGGACCGGCAGTGTCGGCAGGGCGCTGCCCGACTGGCTCAGCGCCATCGCCACCGCCACCAGGCCGACGGCGAGCAGGTCCGGGACGCTGGGGCGGTTCCGCTCCCGGTAGCCGAGCAGCAGCAGCCCGATCGACGCCAGTACCAGCGTGCCCGCCATGAAGGACGGTTCCGGGAACCAGCCGAACGGGCGTCGGACGTAGGTGACGATCTCGTGCAGGTTGTCGGGCACGCTCCAGTAGCCCGGGAGGTCGTACATCCACACGAACGGAAGCACGCCGCTGTCGAGGAAGAACTTCTGCACGACGGCGTAACCGGCGGCCGCGATCAGCGCCACGCGCAGCGTGATCCGGACGGTGTGCGCCGAGACGACGACGGCGGCCGCGACCGCCACGAACGGCAGCACCTGGATGAACCAGACCCCGGCGTGGATCACCCAGCCCAGGCTCCGGCCGAGCAGGAACTGCACGTACAACATCAGGATCGGCCCGAGCGACAGGACCAGGAACGGCACCAGCAGCCGTGGCCGGCCCATGATCTCCCGGACGAAGGCGAGCGCGAACAGCGACGCGAGGGGGAGGTTGGTGCTGTCCCCCACCGGGAGCGCCAGATAGGGGAACAGGGTCAGCACGATCAGGATCGCGACCCGCGGCGAGAACGGCACCGGCGCGGCCGGCGCGACGGCGGCCGGGTCGAGGACCGGGACGGCGGGCCTCATGCGATGACCTCGCCGTCGGTGGGTGAGCCGGGTGGACCGTTCCGGTGCCGCAGCGCTCCGGCGTCGTCGACCCAGAGGTGGTGCGTGCCGAGCACGAGATGGCCCTGGTCCCAGCCGCCGCTCATCGCGAAGGCCTCGTTGGCGGCGTAGACCGGGCCGGGCGCGAGCGCGTTGCGCGGGCCGACGTTGCCCACCCGCCAGCTCGTCCTCGGTTCGGCGTCGGCCATCTGCAACGCGGGGTCGGCGGCGTTGAACACGTGCATGCCGTCCACGACGAGGCTCTCCGTGGTGGCCACCTCGAAGAGCCATCGGGGCACCGGCCGTCCGGAGTCCCCCACCGCGGCGAGGTTCACCCGGGTGCTGGCGAACGACGCCGACCGGCAGTTGTCGAGCCGGATCATGCCGCGCCCGGCCGCACCGACGTCCTCGAATGCGCAGTCCCAGGTCGCGACCACCATCGCCGAGGTGAGCTCGAGCGCGTACCCGGGGATGTTCTCGAATGCGCATCCGCTCAGGCTCACGGTGAAGTTCAGCGACTCGTGGTCCGCGGCCACCAGCGCGCCGGCCGTCCCCCCGACGGATCCGACGATCCCGCCGTGGGTCAGGTTCACGAAGTAGCAGTCCTGGATGCGCAGGTCCGCGTGGTTGCGCACGTCCTGCCGGCCCACCTGGGTGACCTCGTACCCGAGGGTCCCGTCCCCGGTGGTCGAGGCGACGTAACCGTAGGCGTTGTCCGCGATGCGCAGACCCTGCACGTAGACCAGCCACGCGCCGACACCACGGATCGCTGCACCCTGCCAGCCGCCGATCACCGAGTCGCCGTAACCGATCACCCGGCTGTTGTCGTCGGTCTGGACCAGCCGGACCGCGTCGTAGACCGGCTCCCGGTCGGGTGGGTCCGACCGGTCGGACGGGTACAGCTTCCCCAGGCGCAGCTGCCCGGCCTGACCGACCCGGATCCCGCACCAGGAGGCCCTGGCCGTCGACGGGTAGTCGAAGTAGAGGGTGGCCGCGGCGGCGTCCAGTACGACGCCCGGCGGCACGACCAGGCTCGCGTCGTCGTCCGGGGCGCTGATCAGGTACTGCCCCGGGGCGAGGGTCACGGTCGTGGACCGACGCGTGACGTAGTCGAAGTAGCCGGTCCCCGAGAGGTCGCTCGCCGCGTCGAGCGCGGCCTGGATGCCGGCGCGGCTGTCCGTGCCGGTGCCGGGCGATCCGAGCCGGCCGGTGTAGTCGGCCCGGGCGCCGCGGGCGACGGGATCGATCACGGTCGGAGTCCCTCCCTCGGTTCCCGGGCCCGCGGCCAGTGGCGCGGGTCGTGCGGCGAGCACCCCGGTGGCGGTGGCGGTCCCGGTGGCGAGTACGCCGAGCAGCAACCGGCGGCGGTCCCGGTCGAGATCGGGACCGCCTGCCCCGGGGCCGGCCCGTTCGCCGTGCAGCGCCACCGCCACCAGCAGCATCACGAGATCGACGGCGGGAACGACCCACAGCACGCCGAGCGCCGACGTGGTGTCCGTCGGGATCGGCGAGCGAGCGATCGCGACCAGGGCCACGGTGGCGAGCAGGCCGGCCCACACCGCGTGGAACCAGCCGGGGATCCGTGCCGGGTACACCCGGCTCAGCTGCCACACCACGACGGCGTGCAGCACGGCGACACCACCGACGACCAGGACCAGGTAGGTCAACGGAGACCTCCCCGGGCTACCGGTGTCCGGCCACGGGACAGCACGCGCCGGTACTCCGCGACGGTCGTGGCGGCCATACCACCCCAGGTCAGCGTCTCGGCCGCCCGTCGCATGCCGTCGGCGAGCGCGGCGACGCCGTCCTCGGGCAATGTGCAGAGCTCGTGCACCGCCGCCGCGATCGCCGACGGGGTGGCCGCCGCTGCCAGGACGCCGATCCGGTGCTCGGTCATCAGCTCGCCGAGTGCACCGGACCGGGTGGCGACGATCGGCAGCCCGTGCGCCAGCCCCATGAACGCGGCCCCGCTCTGTGCGACGAAGTCCTCGGTGTAGGGCAACACCAGCACGTCGTGTGCCGCGCACAGCGCCGCGACCTCGTCGTCCGGCACGAACTCCGGTCGCAGGTCGATCACGACGCCTGCCGCCCGGGCCTTCTCCACCAGCGGGACGATGATCTGATCCAGGTGGTCGGGCTCCGCGACCTCACCGGCCACGGTGATCCGGTACCCGGCCAGGTCCCCCCGGGCTGCCGCCTCCAGCAGCAGGTGCAGGCCCTTGTTCCGCCGGATGGTGCCGAAGAACAACAGCCGACGCCCGGCCGGCCGCTGCTCGCCGATCCGCTCCGGAACGGCGGTCGTGCTCCATATCCCGTGCGGGACCACCCGGATCGGGGGCACCGTGCATGCTCCACCCGCGGTCAGGAACCGCTCCAGCTCGTCGGCGAGTCCACGGCTGTGCACGAAGAGGCAGTCGCTGTCGAGGTAGGTGCGACGCAGCCAGCGGTCCACCGTGGCCGGCCGCAGGAACGGCGGGTAGTCGTGTCGGCGGACGTTGTGCACGGTCACCAGGACACCGGTCCCGCGCCGCCGCAGCAGCCGGACGACCAGGTGCGGAAGCAGCGTGGGCGTCTCCTGCACGTGCACGGCCCCGATGTCGGCACGGGACCGGACCCAGGCCAGGAACCGCCGGTCCCGCCGAACGTGATGCAGCACCCGGCTCACCACGTAGCCGATCCTGGTCCGGAACTGAGAGGCATCCCGGATCGCGGGCAGGACGGGGTGCACCACGTACCGGCCGTCCAGGAAGCGTCGGTCCAGGTCGGTGCTGGAGAGCCACTCGACCGACGGACCGCCCTCCCCGTCGACCGATCCCGCCGCTCCGGTGATCGCGCCCAGCAACTCGGCGACGTAGAGCGGCATCCCGCCGGTCGGGTAGGGGGAGTAGACGCAGACACCCTCACGCATGGTCCGCTCCCAGCGCCCGCCGCAGCAGCCCGCGTACCCCGAGGAAGTTCAGCGCCACCAGGACGATCCCGTAGACGAGGACGCCGGCCGTCACCTGGGCCGCGAGCACGAGCACGCCGGTCGACTCCCGGAAGGGTACGAGCGCGCAGCCCATCACCGTCCCGGCGAGCACGACGATCGCGGTCTCGCGGAGCGGGAAGGGCAGACGGAAGTGCCTCCGTCCCCACCAGGCGGTGAACAGCAGCGCACCGAGGAAGGTCAGCACCGACGCGAGGGCCGCACCGGTCAGTCCGAGTGCCGGGATCAACAGGAGATTGAGCCCGCCGTTGGCCAGGAGCGCCCCGAGCACGATCCAGACCTGCTGGACGGTACGCCGGGAGAACTGCAGGGCGGTGTCGAAGTGGTAGGCCTTCAGCCCGGCGAGCAGCGCACCGAGCGCGATCAGCGGGATGATGCCGGCCGACGCCGCGTACGCCGGGGCGAAGAAGACCGCCGCGATCCCCGGGGCCAGCACGCCCGCTCCGATGGCGGCCGGGACACCGATCGCCAGCAACAGCGAGGCGTTCACCGCCATCGGCCGACGCGCCGCGTCGGCACCCCTGGTCTCGAGCTCGCGGACCGCGATCGGGAAGGCCGCCATCGACACCGCCACCATCAGCAGGGTCACCGTCTGGGTGGTGAAGTCGAAGGCCACGGAGTAGATGCCCGCGGCGTCGTTGCCGATCAGCAGGGCCACCAGCAGGCGGTCGGTCAGGAAGATGAGGCCGGCCAGTGCGACCGTCACCGAGATCGGCACGCCGTAGGCGAACATCTCCACGGCCCGGGCGCGGTCGATCGGCGGCCCGGTGGTGATGCGGGTCCTGCGCCAACCGGCGGCACAGGCGATCGTCATGCCCACCGCGACCGCGATCAGGGGCCCCGTCCATCCGGCGCCCAGACGCAGCAGCAGGTACCCGAGGCCGACGAAGGAGCTCGCCCTGATCACGTGCAGCACCATGAAGTGCCACGGCCGCAGATCCGCACGCAGCACCTCGGTGACGATCTCGAACATCGACTGTGCGAGCAGCACCGCGACGGCGAGCGCCAGTACCTGGCCCAACGGCCGGACCTGAGGCACCGCGAGCGCCACCGCCGCCGTCACGACGACGAGTGTCGAGACGCCGAGCCACAGCCGCACCACGGTCGACACGAACGACCGCCGGCCGAACTCGTCGACCGGCATGCACCGGACGATCGACCAGCGGATCCACTCGAACAGCAGCGAGTTCGCCGTTCCGATGGAGGTCATGGCGACCGCGTACAGGGCGTACTCGCCGGGCTCGAGCAGGCTGGTGAACAACGGGATGGCGAGGAACGCCATCAGGCCGGGAACGCCCCGGGCGAGCAGGTACAGCACGGTGTGCGAGCCGACACCGGCGCCGTCGTGTCCAGGACCGGTCGAGGCCTCGACCGTCTCCGTGGGACGCTCGTTCATCCCGCCCCCTCGATCCACCGTGCTCGCGCTCAGAGGTCCGACTGCTTCCGCTCCACGAGATCCGCGAGCGCGCCGACAGTCGAGAACACGTCCATGCTCACGTCGTCATCCTCGAACTCGATTCCGAATCGCTCCTCGAGCGCCGTGACAACCTCCATCACGGCCAGTGAGTCCAGCTCCGGAACACTCCCGAAAAGGGCGCTGGCCGACGTGAGGTAATGCGCATCGCCGGAAAGTCCGAGTACATCCGCGAGGACAGCCACGACAGCATCCGGCACCGAGTGCTCGGTGATCTCGTCCATTCCGTTACTCATACCAGTACCTCGGGGGGTCGGGGGTGACTCAGGAACTCCGCGGGACTCGCGGTCAGGCCATAGGCGCCGGCCTGGAACACCACGACCAGGTCGCCGACGTCCGCGGGCGGCAGCGCGACGTCGTCCGCGAGGACGTCGAGCGGCGTGCAGAGCCTGCCCACCACCGTCTGCCTCCGGAGATCGGCCGGGCGCATCCGGTTGCCGACGGCCACCGGGTAGTTGCGCCGGATGACCTGGCCGAGGTTTCCGGAGGCGGCCAGCTGGTGGTGCATCCCGCCGTCGACGACGAGATAGTGCTGCCCGCGGGACGACTTCCGGTCGAGCACCCGGGTCACGTACACACCGGCCTCGCCGACCAGGTAACGGCCGAGCTCGATGACCAGCCGGACGTCCGGGTACACGGCGCGGATCACCTCGCGCACCACCTCGTCCAGCCCCTGCCCGACCTGGCTCAGGTCGAGCGGCCGGTCGCGCTCGAAGTACGGAATCCCGAATCCGCCGCCCAGATTCAGGTAGCGCAGCGGAAGATCCGCGTCCTCGGCCAGCCGGACCGCCAGCTCGGCGGTACGCCGCTGGGCATCGCACAGAATCTCCGCATGCAAATTCTGCGATCCGGCGAAGATGTGGAAGCCGGCACAGTCGAGACCCCAGGACGCGATTCGCTTGAGCAGCATCGGGACGTTCTCGGAGTCGACACCGAACTGCTGTGGGCCACCTCCGAGGCGCATTCCCGAACCCTTGACGCGGAAATCCGGGTTCACCCGGACCGCCACCTTCGGCCGGATGCCCAGCGCCGAGCCCGCTTCGGCGACCCGCTCCGCCTCGAGCTCCGACTCGAGCTCGATCGTGACACCCGAGGCGACCGCCTGCGTGATCTCCCCGATCGACTTGCCGGGACCGGCGAATCCCACCCGGGCGGCCGGCGTCGGTGTGTCGAGGGCGACCTGCATCTCCCGGGCCGACGCGACGTCGAACCCGTCGACCAGGGTGCTGAGGTGCTGGACGACCGCCGGCATCGGGTTCGCCTTGACCGCGTAGTTCAGCTCCACCCCGGCCGGGAGATGTTCCCGGACGTGGCCGACCCGAGCGGTGAGCCGCTCCCGGGAGTAGGCGAAGAACGGCGTACTGCCGACCCGCTCGGCGAGCAGCTCGACCGGCACACCGCCCACCAGCAGCGAATCGTCCTCCACCCGGAAGGTCGCCACCGTCGGATGCGTGGGAGCGGGCTCCGCCGTCATCGCGCTGCCCCGTCCGGGGCCTCGGCCGCACCGGCGGCGCCCTCGAGCTCGGCCCGCAGCACGGTCCGGTCGAACTTCCCGTTCGCCGAACGCGGCATCTCCGTCCGGACCACGATCCGTCCGGGGACCATGTACCGCGGCAGTGTCTGCCGCATGTGTGTTCCCACTGCTGCCCCGTCCGGCGCCACGTCCGGCCTGAGCGTCACGATCAGGACGATCTGCTGCCCGAGCCGCGGGTCGCTGAGCCCGAGTGCCACCGCGTCGCGGACCACCCCGGACTCGTAGGCGACCTCCTCGATCTCGGCCGGGCTCACCCGGTACCCGGAGGTCTTGATCATCTCGTCGTTGCGCCCGACGAAGTAGAGGAAGCCGTCCTCGTCACGGACGACGAGGTCGCCGGACCAGACAGCGAGCTCGGGTGTGCACAGCTCATCGGCGCGGCCGGGCGCCGGCCGGAAGCGTCGCGCGGTCCGCTCGGGGTCGTTCCAGTAGCCCAGGCTCACCAGCGGTCCCCGGTGGACGAGCTCACCGGGCTCGCCTGCCTCGCACAACGTGCCGTCCTCCCGGACGACGAGGATCTCGGCGTTCGGGATCGCGCGCCCGATCGAGTCCGGCCTGCGGTCCACCTCACTCGGCTCGAGGTAGGTCGACCGGAACGCCTCGGTCAGCCCGTACATGAGGAAGGGCTGCGCGTTGGGGAAGATCGACCGCAGTCGGTCCAGGGTGGTGCGCGGCATCCGGCCTCCGGTGTTCGCGAAGAACCGCACCCCGGACGCCGCGTCCGGGGGCCACTGCTGGTCGGCGACCTGGATCCAGAGCGGAGGAACTCCGGTGATCCCCGTGATGCGGTGCCGGGCGCAGACCCGGACGACCTCCGTCGCCAGCAGGAAGTTGATCAGGACGACCTGCGCTCCCGCCAGGAAACTGGTCGTGAGCTGGCTGAGCCCGGCGTCGAAGCTGAGCGGAAGCGCGGCGAGGATCCGGTCGTCCGGCCCGATGCCGAGGTAGCTGCTGACGCTCTCCGCACCGACGACCAGATTCCGGTGCGAGAGCACCACGCCCTTGGGCAGTCCGGTGCTCCCGGAGGTGTACAGGATGGCGGCGACATCGGTGTCGACCGCGGCCTGCCGGGGCTCGGCGGCGCCCACGCCCGCGGCGAGCAGCGCGGTCCAGTCCTGCGTCCGGAGCCGTTCGTCGGTGTACCCGCCGGTGTCGGAGCCGACGAGCACGACCGTCTGCAACGACTTCGCATCACCCGCCTCGGAGCCGATCGACCGCATCCGGTCCGTGGTGGTGACGAGAACGCTCACCGCGCAGTCGTCGAGGACATGGCGCACCTGCCGGGCCCGGGACAGCGGATTGATCGGCACGACCACCCCGCCGGCGGCGGACACGGCGAAGATGGTGATCACCGTCTCGAGGCGCTTCTCCATGTAGACGGCGACGCGGTCGTTGCGGGCCAGCCCCGCGGCGACCAGTCCGCGAGCGGCCAGATCGACCTGCTCCCGCAGCTCCCCGTAGGTCAGCGTCGAGTCACCGAAGGTGAGTGCGGGCGAGTCCGGCCGTCGGCCGTCGGCGCCGGCCAGCAGATCGTGCAGACGGGTACGCACCGGGGCCGTCACCACGGCACCGCGACGAGCTCGGAGTACAGGTAGTCGATCTCGCTCGGCCGCAGTGTGCGGCTCCGGTACATCTTGCGCCGGAAGTTGCGGAGCAGGATCGAGCCGGGCGGCCGGTAACCGATCACCCTGATCTCGGCGAGCATCGCGACGACACCGTGCCGGAGCAGCAGGTGCCCGAGGAAAGGCAGCAGCATCGACCGGAAGACAGTGCGGTCGCCGACGTGCAGCACGGACGCGACCAGCCCGGTCGGCGAGGTCCTCCGGTCGACCCGGAAGACGACGTGGCAGGAGCCACGGTCGTTCCGGAGCAGGATCTGCCGTGCCGCAGGAGCCCGGCGATGGTCGTCATGAATGCGGCGTTCGGGTTCCGGCAGGCCGTCCGCGAGCTGATCCGGGTCGGCGGTGATCGTCCCCCGCTTCCGGCCCCACGGCACCGTGGGGACCAGAACGGACCGGCTGTCCAGGAACGTGAAGCCCAGTCGCCGGTTGATCGGTACGACGTTCCCGGTGGGCGTCAGATCGGTGAAATGGTATCCGGGCTGATCCAGCAGCGCCTTGAGCAGACGGACCCCCTGAACCCGTTGTGCGGGCTGCACGAACCAGGACCCGAGATTGCACATCTTCTCGACCCGGCCGTCTCCGAAGTCCCGCTCCGAGTAGTAGGCCGCGTGAACCCCGACGAGTTCGTCACCGGCGAGCAACATCATTCCGTGGTTCGGCGGCGAGAACCGCCGACCGACATGGAACGACTGCCGCCACGCTGCCTGTGGCACATGACGATCCATGTGCCGGTTCAGGAAGCTCGCGACCTCGTCCAGGTCCACGTCGGATATCGGCACAACCCGTGATCTCATGAAGACTCTCAGCCGTCCCGTTCCTGGCGGATCATGCTCGTGTACTCGCCGGTGCGGGTCCTGCCGTTAGCCCGGCCCGGGTCCGGTGCACGATCCGACCCATCCCGGACAGCGTCGAGAACTCTTCGGAAAGCAGATCGTCCTCGGCGATCTCGACCGCGAATCGGCTGTCGACGAACGCAAGGATCTCGACGAGACCGACCGAGTCGACGTACCCGGCCTCGAAGACGTCGACGTCCCGGTGGAAGCCCGGGTCGTCCGCGCGGATCGCGAAGGACTCGCAGACGAACTGCTCGATCTCCGCGGTGATCTGTTCGACGGTCATGCGTTCTCCTCGGGGACGGCGGAGCGGTAGCGCCCGGCGCGGATGAAGTGGTCGAGGTCGGCGAGCCGGTCGAGCTTGTGCAGCTCGGCGAAGCGGTGCCGCAGTGAGGCCTGGTCGATTCCCTGGTCGATGCAGGCGGCCAGGACACCGCCACCGATGTCCGGGTCACCGACCTGCGCCCTGGTCTTCTGCCTGGTCAGCACGTAGCCGGGCAGAAGGTCGCGGAACACTTCACGGCAGAGCTGCTGCTTGGCGTCGTCCCGGGCGAGGAAGCTCCCGGGCAGGCTGAGGTAGTGCTGGGTGGCCGCCGCGTAGGGCTGGACCACGGGCAGACCCCAGGCACCGAATACCCCCAGCTCCCGGTGGGTGCTGTCGAGGCCGGCGACCAGCCATCGGCGGAGCGCCGAGGGGCCCAGGCGGGGAAGGCGGTAGTACGTCTCACCCCGGTACCGCTCCTCGTGGTAGTCGGCGAGGAACTCGTTGGCCAGGTCGCCGGTGAGCACGAGCGGGCTCGCACCCGCGGCCCCGGCGATCGATTCGGCCAGCACCGCGTTGACCAGCGCGGCGTGCACGTTGAAGTCGCGCCAGTCGGCGCCCTCCAGCAGTACGACGTCGAGGTGCTCGAGCAGGCCGCTCCGATCCACATCGGTCTCGAGCAGCTCGACCCCCAGGTCGTCGCAGAGTCGCCGGGCGATCACCCGGTCCTCGCTCGGCCGGGCGTCGGGCCGCCGGAAGTCGAAGCTGACGCCGAGGACCCTCCCGAAGTGCCGGTTCGCGAGCGCGAGGATCCCCGAGCTGTCCAGTCCTCCGGAGCAGCAGACGACCGCGGTGGCGTCCGGGGCCGCCGACGCCACGGCAGCCAGGTAGCCGTCGAGGGCGAACCGGATGTCCGCGGCGATCTCGTCGAGCGGGCGCCCCGCGTCCTCCTGGTGTGGGGGCACGGTCATCAGAGTGTGCCGCACCCCGTCGGGCCCGATGTCGATGACGGCGCCGCGTGGGACCGCGTGCACGGCGTCGAAGGAAAGTCCCTCCGCCCGCAGCAGGTGCGGCCGGGGTGCGAGCACGATGGAGCCGGGTGCGTCGCGGGCCCAGAACAGCTTGTTGAGGCCGAGCGGGTCGCGGGCGATCCGCCAGTCGTCGCCGTCCCGCCGGGCCGACGCGAGCGTTCCCACCCCGTGCGCGGGGACGTCGGCACCCGGCCGCAGCGAGCTGTCCGGCATCAGCTCCCCGTCGACCAGACCGAACGAGGGGTCCGGACGCCCCACCACACGAACCTGCATCAGGCCACCGCTCCCGTCGTGACGTCGGCGGGCGCGTGCCGCCGGAACACCTGGACCGCGCGTTCGAGAACGGTGTCGTCGCCGGTGACGGCGAGCCGCACGTAGCCCTCGTGGTGGAAGCACTCGGCAGGCAGGACGAGCACTCCGTCGGACGCCAGCCGCTCGGCGAACGCCGCGTCCGTCAGTCCGTCCGGTGTCCGCAGGTAGAGGAACAGCGTCGACTCGGACGGGACGAGGGTGAAGCCGAGCCCTTCGAGCTCCGCGCGCAGCCGGGCCCGGGCGCGGTGCAGTGCCTCGGTGTGCAGCGGGATCTTCAGCAGGCCGTGTACCGCGCGCTGCATGACCGCGGTCGGGGTCGCCGTGCCGGTGATCCTTGTCCAGCGCACGAGTTCGGCGCCGGTCTCGGCGCGCTCCGGATGTGCCGGCGACACCGCGACGTAGCCCAGTCGCTGCCCCTGCATGAAGTGTCGCTTGCCGAACGAGTAGACGATCAGGGTCCTGGCCACGGTCGACGCGATCGAGGTGAACACCCCGTCCGGGCAGAAGTCCCGGTGCGTCTCGTCGGCGATCACGGTGATCCGCCGGCCGGTCCGACGTTCGTGGGCGACGATCAGGTCACGGAGCCCTTCGGCGAGCTGTGGGGTGACCACGGTGCCGGTGGGATTGTTGGGGTTGCTGAGCAGGACGGCGGACGTCCGCTCGCCGAACGCGGCTCCGATCGCGTCCAGATCCAGCGCGAAGTCGTCCGTCCGCATCGGGACCGGCCGCACGGTCATGCCGAGGCTCTGCACGTAGAGCGGGTGGTCGAGCCAGCAGGGCACCGGCACGACGACCTCGTCCCCGGCGACCCCGGCGACCCGGAGCGCGAGCTGCAGGCCGGCCATCGCACCGGGGGTGAGGATCACGTCGGCGTAGGTGGTCGGCAGGCCCTGGCCCACGCGGAGGTCGTCGGCCACCGCGCGCCGGGCCAGCGTCTGCCCGCCGAACGGTGCGTACTGCATCCCGAGTGCGCGATCGTCGTCCAGTGCGCGGCGCAGCACCCCGAGCGCGTCCGGCTCGACGCCGCCGGCGAAGTTGGCGTAGGAGAGGTCGCACGCCCGGTTGCCCAGGCGGGCCACCCGCCTGCGGACGGTCTCGAACCGCTCCAACGGCCCCAGCAGCCGGTCCAGCTCGTCGTCGATCATGTCGTCGCCTCCGCGGAGGATCGCCTCAACAGAACTCGCCGTCCAATCGGGTGAAGAAGGCGTCCCCGGCCACGAGGGCCTGGGCGATGCGCGGATCGGTGGAGTACGCGAACGTCCACGGGCCCGGGGTGAGCGTGGCGCCGCGGTCGGCCACGGCACCGAGCAGGTCGGCGTCGAGTCGGCCTACCGTCCTCTCCGCGGCACCGCTCACGTGTGCGTCGCGCAGCAGCCCGGCGAAGGTCTGCCGGGCCCCGCCCGGGACGGCGCGCAGTGCCAGCACACCGTTGTAACCGTCCGGATTGGCGTGGTAGACGAACCAGCCGCGGGCTCCGCCCCGCTCGTCCAGTACCTCGCGGCAGCGGAGCGTGCCCCGGTAGTCGGCCGCCTCCAGGAAGCCGGTCAGCCAGCCCAGCGACTGCTCGTCGTAGACCGGCGCGAGCGCGTACGCCGCGGCCGAGGACCGGATGCGCTCCAGCAGCGCCGCGGTGTCCAGTGCGTGATCGGACCCACCCGGGTCCGGCCCCGGACCACCCGTGGTGCTCCACGAGATGCTGCCGAGCGGAACGACGACGACGCCGGGGGTCCCCTCCCACACCCGGCGGGCCGCGACGTTGGCGTTCTCGATCAGGGACAGGTCCTGCGGGCCCCGGAGGAACCGCCGGTGCAGCGCCGCTGCTGCCACCGCACCGGCACGGCTGGCGGGATCGACCATGAAACGCACCGACACGGCGGCCCGGACCGGTCGTCCTGCGAAGGTCATCGGCCGTGCCACGACCCCGAGGAACCCGACCAGCACGCCGTCGTGCTCGTAGACCAGGGACGGGAGGTCGGGGGTCGACCAGGGGTTGTCGAACATCGACTTGCCGTACAGGCCCTCGTGGTAGTCCGCCGCGGCCGGGGTCTGTGCGGGCATGGTCTTCGCGTGCAGCGCGAGCACCTCGGCCGCGTCGGCGGGCTCATAGTGCCGGATTCCGCCCATCACCGACGCTCCACCGGGTGCAGCGGGATCGGCTCGGTCGCGGGACTCGGCACCACGATGTCGCGGACGGGCCGGCTCCCGACGTAGTCCGGGTTCACTCCGCCGTCACCCACGACGCCGCTCGGGCGGACCATCTGCACCAACGTCATCCAGACGATCCTGAGGTCGAGCCACACCGACCTGTTCGCGATGTACCAGAGGTCCAGCTCGATCCGGGTCTCCCAGCTGATCGCATTGCGGCCGTTCACCTGGGCCCAGCCGGTGACCCCGGGCCGCACGGCCAGCCGGCCGCGTTCGTGCGGCCCGTACCGCGCCACCTGCTGTGGAAGGGTCGGCCGGGGCCCGATCAGGCTCATGTCGCCGCGCAGGATGTTCCACAGCTGCGGGAGTTCGTCCACGCTGATCGCCCGCAGGACCGACCCGAGCCGCGAGGTCCGTGCCCCGTCGCTCTCAGCCGCGGCGGCCGGAGGCCGCATCGTCCGGAACTTCAGGACGGTGAAGGTGGTTCCGTCGCGGCCCGACCGTTCCTGCCGGAAGAGGACCGGCCTCCCGAGTCCCACCAGCACCACGAGCGCGACCAGCAGGATCAACGGCAGGCCGAGCAGCAGGATCACGAGGGCGACCACGACGTCCACCGCACGCCGGGTCATGCCGTCGCCTCCGTCAGTACTTTGACGGCTGCGCGGGCGACATCGGCCACGTCTGCCGGTTCCAGCGTCGGCTGGACCGGTAGTACGAGGGAGGTGGAACCGAGCCACCGTGCGACGGGCAGCGGCGACGGCGGACGCCCCGCACCGTCGAACGCCACCTCACGGTAGATCTCGGTGCATCCGCCCGGTCCGCACGGCACGCCTTCCGCCGTGATCGCCGCGACGACCCGGTCCCGATCCCACCCGGTCCGCAGGCGCTCCGGCCTGACCTGTGCGTAGAAGCGGTAATAGGCGGGCTCGACGTCATCCGGCACGTCGGGCAGCCGCAGCGCCGGTTGGTCCGCGAGCGCCGCACGCAGTGCGGCCGCGTTGGCCCGCCGGCGGGCGACGTAGCCGTCGAGCCGCAGCAGCTGGCGCCGCCCGACCGCCGCCTGCAACTCGGTCATCCGGCCGTTGGTGCCGAAACTCTCGTGCAGCCAGCGGAACCCGGGAGCGTGCTCCCGCTCGTGGACCGCCGCGAAGCCCTTGCCGTGGTCCTTCAGCTCCCAGCACCGACGGGCCAGTCCCGCGTCGGCCGTCGTGATGGCACCGCCCTCACCGGCGGTGGTCATGATCTTGTCCTGGCAGAACGACCAGGCGGCGATCCGGCCGAGGTGCCCGACCGGTCGCCCGGCCCGGCGGGCACCGTGTGCCTGGGCGCAGTCCTCGACCAGGTCGAGCTTCCGGGATGCGCACAGCGCCGCGAGCGACCCGACATCGGCCGGGAACCCGCCGACGTGCACGACGACGACGGCCACCGTCCGCGGACCGATCACGGCCGCCACGGAGTCAATGGTCAGTCCCTGGGAGTCGGGGTCGACGTCCGCGACCACCGGGCGGGCGCCGCAGGCCGCGACCGCGCTCGCGGTCGCGATGAAGGTCGCCGACGGCACGACGACCTCGTCGCCCGCGCCCACCCCGAGCGCCTTCAGCGCGAGCTCGAGTGCGACCGTCCCGTTCGACACGGCGACGGCGTGTGGAACCTGCGCCCACGCGGCGAACTCGCGCTCGAACGCACGCCCCTGCTCGCCGGTCCAGTAGTTGACCCGGCCGGAGCGCAGTACGGCTGCCGCCGCGGCGACGTCGTCGTCGCCGAACACCGGCCAGCCCGGCAGCGGGACCTGCCGCACGGGGCGGCCACCGTCGGAGGCGAGCGCGTGCTCGCTCGTGCTCGCGGCCGTCATCGCTGACCACTCGACAGACGCACCGATCGGAGCTGGCGTGGTGCGCGTGGCAGGACGCTCGCGATCGCGGCCGTCGCGGCGTCGAGCATCTCGGGTTCTGCGACCGCCAACGCGTGCATCAGCTCGGCGGCCAGGCCGGCCTGCTCCGGACCGGTGAGCCGGATCGGATCCAGCGGCGGGGCGGACACGTGCGACACCGAGGGGTGGATCGGCCGGTGGTCGGCCTCGCCGTCGCCGAAGAGGTCCTCGTGCAGCTTCTCGCCGTCCCGCAGCCCGGTGTAGAGGATCTGGACCGGGCGTCCGGCGAGCACCATCAGCTGGCGCGCCACGTCGATGATCTTGATCGGCTTACCCATGTCGAGCACCAGGACCTCACCGGGACGGCCGATGGCACCGGCCTGGATGACCAGCCGGACCGCCTCCGGGATCGTCATGAAGAACCGGGTGATGTCCGGGTGGGTGACCGTGACCGGTCCGCCCGCTCCGATCTGGTCGACGAACGTGGTCAGGACCGATCCCCGGCTACCGATGACGTTGCCGAAGCGGACCGACAGGTAGTCGCGGTCGCCCGCGGCACCGGCGTGCGCGACCAGCCGCTCACCGATCCGCTTGGATGCACCGAGCACGCTCGTCGGGTTCGCCGCCTTGTCCGTCGAGATGTTCACGAACGTGCGGACACCGACCGCCGTGGCTGCGTCGAGCACGTTCGAGGTGCCGACGACGTTGGTGAGCCACGCCTCGTGCGGGTACTGCTCCAGCATCGGGAGGTGCTTGAGCGCGGCGGCGTGGAACACGACGTCGGGGCGGCGCTCCCGGAACAGTCCGGTGATCGTCGCAGCGTCCCTGATGTCGGCGAGGATCGTGTCCGGGGTGTTCAGCAGGGCGTGGCCGTGCAGGGACAGCTGGAGCCCGTGCAGGGCCGACTCGTCGCGGTCGAGCATCAGGAGCTCGGCGGGGTCGTAACGGTGGATCTGCCGGCAGAGCTCGGAGCCGATCGAGCCCCCGGCCCCCGTCACCAGGACAATCTTGCCCTTGACGTAGTCAGCGATCGCCGCGATGTCGACGTCGACCGGTTGCCGCCCCATGAGGTCCGCCAGGTCGATGTCGCGCAGGTCCGCGAACCCGATCGACGGCCGCAGCAGATCGGTCAGCACCGGCACGACCTTGACCCGCAGGCCCGCCGCGATCGCCGCCGTGCTGACCTCACGCAGGACGACCAGATCGAGATCCCGGATGGCGACCACCAGGACCTCGGCCCCGGTCCCCTCGGCGACCTGGGCCAGGTCCGCTCTCGACCCCAGAACCGCGACACCGGAGATCCGCCGGTTGCGAACGGACCGGTCGTCGTCGAGGAAGCCGACCGGGAGGTAGCCACTGCGACGGTCACCGAGCATCGAGCGGACGATCTGCTGACCTCCCCAGCCCGAACCGAAGACGATCACACGCTGCGCGGATCCGGCATCGGGACGGGCCCGCCACTCCCGGACCGCACGACGCACCAGGCGGGTACCGAGAATCAGCGGAACGACGGCGAGCGTGGCGATGACCGCCAGCGAACGGGGCACCTCGATCAGCCCGGTGAGCCCGACCACGAACAGCAGCACCCCGACCGAGGCGGCGACAATACAGACGTCGACGGCGTCGTCGAAGGCTCCGATCACGTGGTTCCCGCGGTAGTGCCACGAGAGCAACCCGACCACCAGGTGCAGCGCGACCGCGAGCAGCGCGAACCACACGACCGGAGCCGGCTGCACACCGGCGAGATCACCGTCGAAGCGGAGCCAGGTCGCCACAGGTACGGCGAGTGCCCACCACGCTCCGTCCAGGAGCGGGGGCCGCATCCTGGTGCTGGCCGTCTCCGCAGACGATTCCGACATTCACGATCTCCCTTGGGGCATAACCGACACGGAAGGCTTCGAGCCAGGCAATTCCGGGGTTGTCCACCTTCGCACGCAAGCGACGGGTGCACCGATGAGAATGCGCCCTCGAGGGCCTCAGCCTCGCTGGACATCGACGGCGCCAGCATCGTCACGATTGGTGATACCGGCCCGTAACAGCCCGGTCATGTACTCCCCGGACATCGGCGACGAGAGCCATCGCGAACACGACCGTCACAGCGACGAGGAACCCGGCGACCGTGTCGCTCACGTAGTGCAGACCATTCGCCACCAAGGCGACGGCGACGGTTCCCGCGACAGTCAGGGAAAGTACTCCGGCGATGGCGGCGACAGATCGGCGATACCGGCCGGCCAGGCTCACCGCGAGGAGGGCCGCCACCAGCGCGACCGAGGTGGCTCCGGCCGTGTGACCACTGGGGAGCGCGACGTGACCGTCCAGTGTCCGACTGATCAACGGCTGGAGGATGAGGACGAATCCGCCGGTCAGGGGTGGTGCGATCGCCGCGACGATGGCCATCCTGGGCTGCCCGGCGATCAGCGCGACCACCGCCATCAGCAGCGCGGCGAGGATCACCGTGCTCGGACGGCCGAGCACGACGAGTGCCCGGAGAGCTCCCGTCCAGCCGCCCAGGGACTCCCGCAGTGCGACCGCGAGAACTGCCTCGAACGGTCCCGGTCCGACAACTCCCCGGTAGTGGACGGCAAGCGCGACCAAGCCGGTACCGGCGATCAGGACGGCCACCGTCGCCGGTATCCGGCCACCTCTGCCGAGCACCGTCGGGGACACTCGTGAACTCAGTGACACGCCCGGCACGGACAGCGCCCCCATTCGTCGGCAAGTTATTCACGTCATACACGCTCGACCGAGTTCTGGGACATGCCGGAAAAGCGGTGGAACATTGCTACCGCTTCCAGCTGAGAAGTCACCTGCAATTTCACCAGGATCGACCTGATCTGAGACCGCACCGTGGGCATGCTCACAACGAAGTGCATCGCAATCGCGGACGCCCGCATTCCTTCGGTCAGCAGCGCGAGCACCTCCTGCTCACGCGGGCTGAGCCGGGACAGCCGGGTGGCCAGATCGTGATCCTGCACCGCACGGCGGCGATTCCGTTCGAGCCACTCGTGCCGCTCCGGCTCGGTCATCACCTGCTCGCCGCGGAGCACCGCGGACACCGTCCGGACGAGCTCGTCGAGCGATCCGGCCTTCGCCACCGACCCGACCGCTCCGGCTGCGATCGCCGCCGCGATCGCCGTCGGATCGGTGGAGCCGGTCACCACGAGGACGGTCCAGCCGCGCTGCCGGAGCCCTTCGACCAGGTCCGCTCCGTTGATCCGGTTCCCGTCGGCGTCCTCCCCGAGATCGAGATCGAGCACGACGAGCCCGATATTGCCGATCGGCAGGGTGGGCAACACGTCCCACAACCCCGCGAGGGGCAGCGCGACGGCCTCGAACCCGCGTGCACAGAGCGTGAAGGTGAGCGACGTGCTGAAGAGCTCGTGATCGTCGATCACCACGACGGGCCGGCCGGTCGGTGGCGACAGGGTCATGCGATACACCTCCCCACCGCAACCGAGTCCGGAGCCTTCGATGCGACCGTGGTCGGCGCAGCAGGCAGCGTCACCGTGACCGTGCAGCCGGGACGACGCCCGTCGGCCGGACCGATCGAGATCGTGCCCCCCTGATCCGCGAGCAACTCCCGGCAGATGTGCAGACCGAGACCGAGGCCGGTGCCGCTGTTCGCACGCACTCCCCGGTCGAACACCTCCGACTCCGCTCCGGGCGGCAGACCCGGCCCCGAGTCGCTCACCTCGATGACCACCACGTCCTCCCGGACCAGACCACGGACCAGGACCGGACTGCCCGGAGCGTGGCGGGCCGCGTTCGCCAGCAGATTGGTGATCACCTGGGCGAGCAGGCTCGGCGAGCCGATCGCCCGCAGGTCCGGCGCGACGTCGGTGTCGATGTCCATTCCCGACGTCCTGCGCAGCGCGGCGAGGCCTCTGAGCACAGGAGTGACGGCATAGGCTGCGGGCCCGGGACGACGCGGGACATCGATCGGCGAGCGGAGCAGGTCGTCGAGTCGCCGGAGCTCGGAGACCACGACCGTCTCGAGCAGGGCCGACTGTGGATCCTGCTGCGTCCCTAGGAGATCGGCGGCTCCGGCCAGCCCGGCGATCCCGTTGCGCAGCTCGTGGTCCCGCTCCGCGGCCCGGGCGAGCCGGATCTCGGCGAGCCGCAGCTCCTCCTCACGCTCCGCGCGCTGGTCGTCGAGCCCCCGCACCGCCCCCCACACCAGGAGGGCTGCTCCGACGGCGATGACGACGGCCCCCGCGGTACGCAACAGGGAGAAGATCAGGCCGTCGCCGAGCAACGGGACGCCCTGTCCGGCCGCCATCACCACGTGCGCCGCACCGACGGTCGCGAGTCCCGCTCCGATCATCCACCCGGCTCGGTCCCTCGCGCGCGAGGCGACGAGGACGCCGATACCCGCCAGCGCGACCGCGACGACGAGGACGAGCGGACGGAAGGCAGTGACCGCCTGCACGGCCATCGGGAACATGACGCCGAGGCGGACCACGAGGGCGACGAGAACGGCGGCGACCGCTGCCGCGGCGATCACCGACGCTCCGGCCGGCGGCGGCACGGATGTCGTGGCCGCCACGAGTGCACCCACGCCCACGGTCAGTGCGAGCAGGACCACCCCGCTGACCGTCGGGCCCGAAACGAAGTCGATTGCGCCGACCAGACCGGTCGGGACGGCGACGAGGCCGTAACAGGCCAGGGCCCATCCGATCCAGGCGAGACGTGCGTCGCCGGCTGTCACGATGAGTAGTGCGGCGGCAGCGCACGCCGACGCGGCGAGCAGCGCCAAGAGAACGGTGAGTACCGGAGCCGGGGCCCGGTCGGTGAGCAGCAACCCGAGCAGAGCGGGCAGCCCGACCACGATCGCAGTACACCCCAGATCACGGAGGGTACGGACGAATGCCGGATCGAGGCGACCGAACGGCCCGCCGCGATCGTCTGTCTGCATGCGCGCCACCCCCCGACGTCTGTAAATACGTCCTGGGTCTCGGTGCTCACACAAGCATCGTTAGCCCGGCTGCCCCCGGATTCTGATCACTAACCGACAATCATCAATTGTGATGACGCCGAGCAGAGCAGAGGTCTCGTCTGGTCGATCGACTGAATACGAAGCGTGACAGTCGGCACGCGCCGCGCCTGCCGGCCGGTCACGCCCCGTCGTCGATGCGATCCGGTCACGCGAACAGCTTCTCCTGCTCCTCCCGCAGCGCGTCGATCAGCCGCCCCGGCGGCAGCGTCACGTCGTCGTAGGTGAGCACCTCGTCCTTCGCGACGTCCCGGGTGAGCACCCCGCCCTCGGCGACCCCCATCGGCAGCAGCCTCTCCGACCGGGTCACCGGCGACGCCTCGGCGACGCCGTAGCTGTCGTAGCCGCCCAGCCCGTCCAGGGTGTGCCCGGCCTTCAGGTCCCGCTTGGCGGTGGCGACGACGTCGACCCGCTGCGCCCCCGGCGGGGTCAGCGCGGCGTCGGCGAAGTCGACGGCCCGCACGATGGTGTTCGGGACCTCGAAGTGGCACAGGTGGTACGGGGTGTAGAAGCTGTACAGCGGGCCCTCGCCGAGCTTGTACAGGTTCAGGTAGTGCTGCTGCTTCGGGTCGTCGTGGGTGCCGAGCACGTAGATGCCGGGGCCGGGCTTCGCGCCGACCACGTAGTCGACGACGCCGCCCAGCTCGCGCAGCTCCTCGACGTCGTAGACGCTCGTCAGCTCGTCGACGTGGCCGGCGTGGTCACGGCCGTACATCCCGCGCTTGCCGACGGTGAAGCCGAACGCGTTCGCCACGATCGCCTGCTCGAACGACACCTTGGTGCCGTCGGCGAAGCTGGTGACCATGTAGGGGTCCTGCCCCCACTTCTCGGCGAAGCCCTGCTGCGTGGTCGGGTTGCGGTACTCGTCCTGCAGGCCCTTGATGTTGCCCGCGACCAGCGGCGTGATGCCGATGCCCTTCACGAACCGCAGCAGGTTCGCCTGCACGCCCGGCTGGTCGCCGTCCGCCCCGGTCAGCACGACGCCCGCCTGCCGCGCCTTCTCGGCGAGCAGCGGTCCGACGGTGCCGTCCAGCTCGGCGTTCATGGTGACGACGGGCAGGCCGCGCTCGATCGCGGCGACGGTGACCCGGGCGCCGAACTCGACGGCACCGGTGACGTCGACGAGCACGTCGATGTTCTCGGCGGCGAGCAGCGCGAACGCGTCCCCGAGGACGGCCGGGGTGCCCTGGGCGATCGCGGCCTCGACCTCGCCGGTGGTGGACACCTCGACCGGGCTGAGCCCGGCCTCGGTGTAGGCGCGCACCGCGGTCGGCACGGTCCGGTTGGCGATCGCGACGACGTCCATCCCGGGCGTCGAGTTGACGATCTGGTTGACCAGGCCGCGGCCCATGAAGCCGGCGCCGACCAGGCCGACCCGGATCGGGCGGTTCTCCGCGGCCCGCTTCGCGAGCGCGGTGTCCAGGATCAGCATCAGCGGGCCCCGCTCGACACGGCCGGGAAGTCGGCGTTGTCGGCCAGCAGCGGCCAGTTCGCGTCCTTGTCCGAGATGTGCGCGATCTCGACCGGCCAGTCGACGTCCAGCGCCGGGTCGTTCCAGCGCAGCCCGCGCTCCGCACCCGGGGTGTAGGGGGTGGAGACCTGGTAGATGGTGGTCGCGTCCGGGGTGAGGGTCAGGTAGGCGTGCGCGAAGTTCCGCGGCACGTACATGGCCCGGTAGTTGTCCTGGGACAGCTCCGCACCGAACCACTGCAGGTAGGTGTCGGACTCGGGCCGCAGGTCGACGATCAAGTCGTAGACCGCGCCGCGGACGCAGCGGATGACCTTGACCTCCGCGTTCGGCTCCAGCTGGTAGTGGAAGCCGCGCAGGGTGCCCGCCTCGTGGTTGTACGACAGGTTGCACTGGCTGATCGTCGGGTCCAGCCCGGCGTCGACGAACTCCTGCTCGCAGAAGGAGCGGGCGAAGAAGCCGCGGTCGTCGGACAGCTTCTTGAGGTCGATCAGGGCCGATCCGGCGAGCGGGGTCGGGTGGATGTCCATACCTTCAGCGTCGCCCATCGGGGTCCCGGGGTTGCGTCCGGCCTCCACATCGTGACGGGTGCAACGCAGCCTGTCGGCCCAGCGTGGTCGCTGCGACACGGAACGTCGCCGGCCGCACCACGCACCGATCTCACGGGGCCCCGGCTACGGTCGGCCGAAACCGGACAGAACGCACCTCAGGAGCAGCATGAGCCGGAAGGTCCGTTACCTCGTCGGGGCCGGGGTGCTGCTCGCGCTGCTGGTCGTCGCCGTCCCGTTCGCCTACGCCCGCTGGATCGCCCCGGACGCGGCGGCACCCCTCGCCATCACCCCGGGCTCCGGTACCGCGGCCGGGGAGCTGGCGGGCAGCTACACCGTCGGGCCGGGGTCCGAGGCCGGCTACCGCGTCGGTGAGCTGCTGTTCGGTCAGCGCGTCGAGGCGGTCGGCCGCACCTCCGGGGTCTCCGGCCCGGTCGAGCTGTCCGGGACCGAGGTCACCTCCGGCGAGGTCACCGTCGACATGAGCACCGTGACCAGCGACGACGGCCGCCGCGACGAGTACTTCCTCGGCGACCTCATGGAGACCGACCGGTACCCGACGGCCGTGTTCACCCTGACCGGTCCGCTGGATCTCGGCCCGGAGTTCGCCGACGGCACCCCGGCCGAGGTCACCGCCACCGGCACGCTCACCGTGAAGGACGTGACCCGCGAG
The DNA here is from genome assembly GCF_039526905.1 of Pseudonocardia kongjuensis. Classification (NCBI taxonomy): domain Bacteria; kingdom Bacillati; phylum Actinomycetota; class Actinomycetes; order Pseudonocardiales; family Pseudonocardiaceae; genus Pseudonocardia; species Pseudonocardia kongjuensis. The sequence goes on from NZ_BAAAJK010000005.1 coordinate 255,952, forward strand.
GTCACTTTCCCGCTCGCCGCCGCGCGCGACGGCGACACCGTCAACGCCTCCGGCGCGATCCCGATCACGTTCACCGACTTCGGCATCGAGCCGCCCGCCTTCGGCGACGTCGTGACGGTCGACGACACCGGCGAGGTCGAGTTCCTGCTCGCGCTGACGCCCGCGGGCTGAAGCCGGCCCGGAAACACCGGCATCGCCGAACCCCCGGAACGGGCCGCCGGGCGCGCGGCTCGACGGGTCCGGCGCTGCAGGCGGGCGAGCACGGAACGTTGTCGGGCGATCACCCGACGGGGTAACGCCAAGCGACGTCCCAGCGACGAGAAAGGCGTCCGGTCCCCATTTGCCCCGAAGGAGCCGTTTCCCACTCGTGAGCACCTTCCCGGACGTATCCCGCGGGCCCGAGGCCACCGTGCCCCGCACCCGCGGGATGCGAATCGCCCTCCCCGAGCAACGCCGGCACCCCCGGCCCCCGGCACCCGGCGCCCGCTGGCAACGGCGCTTCTCCCGCCTGGTCGCGGTGGGCGACCTGACGACGATCGCCGTCGTCGTCACGGTCTGCGTGCTCGCCGGCCTCACCGGCCAGGAGGCCGCCGACCGGGCACGGCTGTGGACCGGGCTGCTGGCGGCCGGGCTGCTCGCGCTCGCCCTGCCGATCCTGCGGGCCTGGGACGGCAGGGTGCTGGGCCAGGGATCGGCCGAGTTCGTCCGGCTGGGACGGGCGGTGGTGCTGGCCGACGTCGCGCTCGCCCTCGGCGGGCTGGCGCTGCTGGTCCAGTCGTCGCGGGAATGGGTGTTCCTGCTGGTGCCGCTCACCGGCCTGGCGATGCTCGGCACCCGGTTCGCGCTGCGCAAGTGCCTGCACCACCAGCGCGGACGCGGGCGCGGGCTGCTGCCGGTGCTCGCGGTCGGGTCCGAGGAGGCGGTCGCCGACCTGATCCGGCGCACCCGCCGGGACCCGTACTTCGGCTGGAACGTGACCGGGGTCTGCACCCCGACCGGTGACGGGCACAGCATCGAGGACGTGCCCGTGCTGGGCGATCTGGACTCGGTGCCGTCGCTCGCGACGGACGGCACCCACGGCGTCGTCGCGGTGTGCCGCGCACCGGGCTGGGGCCCGGCCCGGCTGCACCGGCTCGCCTGGCAGCTGGAGGGCAGCCGGACCGAGCTCGCCGTGGACCCGGGCCTGATGGAGATCGCCGGTCCGCGCATGCACATCACCCCGGTGGACGGCCTGCCCCTGCTGCGCCTGTCCGAGCCACGGTTCTCCGGTGTCGCGCGAGCGGTGAAACACACCGCGGACAAGCTCGTGGCCGCCCTGCTGCTGCTCCTGGTCGCCCCGGTGTTCCTGACACTCGCGGTGCTGGTGAAGCTGCACGACCGGGGACCGGTGTTCTTCGCCCAGGAACGGGTCGGCACGAACGGCCGGACCTTCCGGATGATCAAGTTCCGGTCGATGGTGACGGACGCCGAGGCCCGGCTCGCCGAGCTGGCGCAGCGCAACGACGGCGCCGGCCCGCTGTTCAAGATGCGGCAGGACCCGCGGGTCACCCCGATCGGCGCGTGGCTGCGCAAGTACTCCCTCGACGAGCTGCCCCAGCTGCTCAACGTGCTCAACGGCTCGATGAGCCTGGTCGGCCCCCGGCCGCCGCTGCCCAGGGAGGTCGCCGGATACGCCGACGACGCCCGCCGCCGACTGCTGGTGCGGCCGGGGATGACCGGTCTGTGGCAGGTCAGCGGGCGCAGCTCGCTCACCTGGGAGGAGTCGATCCGGCTCGATCTGCGCTATGTGGAGAACTGGTCGGTGGCGCTGGACCTGCTGATCCTGTGGAAGACGTTCGGCGCGGTGCTGCGCAGCAGGGGCGCCTACTGAGCCCCCGCCCCCGTCAGCCGGGGCTCCCGGCGACGAACTCGAACCGGGCACCGGCGAGATCGGCCGGGATCCGGAACGTCGGCGCCGTTCCGCCCGGCGTCCACCCGCCGGGGAGCAGGTAGTACGTCCGGTCGGCGAACACCAGCAGCCGCAGGCCGCTGTAGCGGTAGGTGAACCCGTCCGGCTCGGCGGCCTCGATCACCGCCTCCGAGACACCGGGGCCGGCCAGCTGGAGCCTGCGGGTACTGACCACGACGACACCCGGCCGCTGATCGAGCCGGCTCGCGTAGTGATCGGCGAGGCCGCGGCCGATCGCCTGGGCATACTCGGTGACCAGCCAGAACGAGGACGCGACGAGCAGCATGACGGTGAGTGCGACGACCGTCGTCCGGGCTGCGGCCGACTCCGGGACGGCACCGTCCCACCGCTCCCGCCAGCGCCGGACGATCCACCGGCCGTAGGCCGTCAGTACGACGGCAACGACGAGCAGCGCCGGCGTGGCGAACACCGGTGCGCGGCCGGCCGCGCCGGTCACCGAGTGGACGATGCCCGCGAACAGCCCACCGAGACCGATCGCGACGAGTACCCGGCCGGCCCGGAGCAGCCGCCGGTCCGCGGAGCGGTGCACGGCCTGCCGCACGTGACCGTGCAGGACGACCGCACCGAGCGCGACGAGCAGGCCGATCCCGATCGGCCCGTACAGCGGCTCGACGCTGCGCAGGAGGTAGTCCTGGGTGGTGAACCCGAGCACCGCGACGTCGACCCCGAAGTAGGAGAACAGCGTGTAGGACCGGATCCAGCCGAAGTAGTAGAGCAGCGCGGTGAGCAGGCTCGCCGGGGCCACGACGGCCGCGACCGCCTGCATCGTGCCGTGGAAGGTCGAGCCGGGCGGCTCCGGCTCCGGCGCCACCGGCCGGGTGCGGGCCGGGTGCTCGGGGCCGGCCCGATCAGCCACCGCCGGTCCCGACCAGGCTGAACGGGCCGTCGTCGTTGCGGACGGACTCGGTCCACATGATGATCGTCCGATCGCCGGAGGTCTGCCGCTCGAAGTTCCGGCCGGTCTCGATCCCGGTCTCCGGCTCCGGCTCGCACGGGAAGTAGGTCTCGGCCGTGCAGACGTGGAGGAGATCGAGGTGGAGACCGGCTTCGGCGGGACCGGTCCGGTCCGGGTGGAAGACGACGTCGAACGTGCACTCCGCGCCGGCGGGCAGGGCCTGCCCGGAGCAGCCGTCGTCGGCGACGGTGAACTGCAGACGCTCGCCGGGGTCGTCCTCCGTGAGCTCCACCCGCACGATCACGATCTCGTGGTCGGGATAACCGGCGACGGTGAGGGTCGTCCGTCCGGAGCCGCCCAGCGGCACGACACCGATGTCGTAGGCGGGCGCACCGAGCGTGAACGGAGCACCCAGGATCGGGCCGAACGGCGTGAAGCTCGGCCCGCTGAGCCCGCTCGACTCGGGAGCGAGCGGCGAGGTCAGAGCGGGTGCGGCGAGCGTGCCGGCCGACGATTCCGCACCGGCGGACGGAGGCCCGCCCGCTGCCGGCTCCTGCTCCGGGGGTCCGGCGGCGAGCCCGTCCGCGCTGCCTGCGCCCTCTGTGCCGTCTGAGCCGTCTGTGTTGCCTGACTTCTCCCGGCCGGTGCCGGGCGCCGGATCTCCGGCCTCGGGCGGATCCGCTCCCCGCTCGACCGGCGCCCCGGGTGGCGGCTCAGACAGCCCTCCCACGGGCGGCGACCCGGGTACCGGCTCCGCCGGAGGTGCGCCGGGTACCGGCTGCGCCGGAGATGACCCGGGCACCGGTTCGGCCCACGGCCGCGGACGCTCCACCGGCGGGGCACCCGGGGACGGTCCGACCGGCTCGTCCCCCGCCGCCGACGGGGCGACGGGCGGCAGCGGCGGCACCGGCGTGCTCGCGTCGCCGCACCCGACGACGAGCGCGACCGCGGCCAGGAGCACAAGACGCAGCACCGGTACCCGCACCCGCGCCCCCTCGGTTCCCGCTACCCGGTCACCAAGTCGAACACCGGGCGTGGTCTCCGGGCCACCACAGTTCTGATGATGTGCAGCGGCAGCGCACGCGGGCGACCGTCGTCGCTCACTGCTTCCAGGCGTCGATCCAGCAGAATGTCGGGGTGTTTCCGGGGCGCGGCGATTTCACCGGCTCTAACTCGTACTGCCCGTTCACCGAAACCGTCTCCCGGCTCGGATGACCGATGTTGCCGGATCCCACGTCCCCGAGCAGGAAAACCTTCAGCACCCCGGACGTTCCTTCGTTACCCGGACACCGGTCGGTCGGGATCTCGATGAACGGCGGCACCTCACGGTCGGGAAGGATCTGCTTCGTCACCCGGGAGTCGGCGACGTCCCGATAGAAGCTGACGTCGATGTCGGCGTACCGGCCGACGAACAGCGCCACCGTGTCGCCGCGCTGCGCGATCCGGATCATCGATGCCGAGACGTCCCTGGCCCCGCCCGGGTCGCTGACCTCGGACGCGACGACGTTCGAGGCGAATGCCCGCTGCAGACCGCCGTCGGTGAGGTTGTGAACGACTCCCACCGCCGCGACCACGAAGGCGAGGACCGCACCGATCCGGGCGAGTGCGCTCCTGCGGATCCGATCCAGGAAGCTCGGCCGCCGAACGGGCTCGTTCACCTCGGGCATCGTCGCTCCCCCACAACATCGGCACCCGCGCGACCGATCAATGACGGTCGCCGTCCGAGAAATGGTTGTAGCGATTCCGGAGACAACCGTACAGCGAAGTCCCCACTATTGGGGAGCGTGAACTGCCGGGTGTACGGATTCAGCGCCGGGCGACCTGCGCCCGCGGCGCGAGCACGTCGACGATGCCGCGCACCGCGTCGAACACCAGCCCCACCGCCTCGGCGTGCTCGCGTTCGGACCCGCCCATCGGATCGGCGACCGTGTCGTCGGCCGGCGGGATGGTCCCCCGCAGCGCGCGTGCGGCGTCGACCAGCGTGCGGCCCCGCTTGACCAGGTCCGGCGGGAGGGTCTGCTGGTCGGCGGCGGCGACCAGCCGGGCGAACTCGCGCAGCGCGAAGGTGCGATCCAGCAGGTGCGGATAACGCTCCAGCACGGTCGAGCGGTGCCGGACGTTCGCGCCGAGCACCAGATCGACGCCCGCGACGGTCCGGTCGTCGAGCTGACGGGCGCGGAAGCCCTCCGCGCGGTCGCCGTCGAGGCCCCAGGGGGCGAGCTGGGCGCGGGACAGCGGATGCATCCCCGACCCGACGACGGCGGCGACACCGGCGCTGGTCACCTCGACCCGGGCGGCCGCACGGCCGCCCAGCCGGCCGATCAGCAGATGCCGCATCAGCAGCTCGCCGGCCGGGGACCGGCAGATGTTGCCGGTGCACACGACGAGCACCCGGAACCGGTCGTCCGGTCCCGGCCGGTCGGCCTGCGGCGGGCGTGCCATCGGCCCAGTGTGGAACGGCAGGTGCGCCGGACGCACCTGGTCGTGCGCAACCGCACGATCTGCCACCGACGTCATCCGTGCTCCCCCGACGAGAGTTGTTCGTCCGTTCAGTCGCTCGCGAGCTGCACCGTATTTCCGATCGGACCCGGAACGCCCGGAACGTCCTCAACTCTGATGAGGTGGTAACGGTGCCGGCCGGACGACCGATTACCGGCGGAACCCGACCCACGAGGAGTGCAGATGCTCGACAGGAACGCGCGGCTCTACATCGCCGGGCGGCGCGGCCTCGCGGGGTCGGGCATCGCCCGTGCCGCCGGGGCCGCGGGTTTCACCGACATCGTCGGCGCCACCTCCGGCGAGGTCGACCTCCGGGACCGGGAGGCGGTGTTCGATCACCTGCTCGACGTGCGCCCGGACGCGCTGGTCCTCGCCGCGGCGAAGGTCGGCGGCATCGTCGCCAACAACAGCCTCCCGGCCGAGTTCCTGTCGGACAACCTGCGGATCCAGGTCAACGTGCTCGACGCCGCGCACGCCGCCGGCGTGCAGCGGCTGCTGTTCCTCGGGTCGTCGTGCATCTACCCGAAGTTCGCCGAGCAGCCGATCCGCGAGGAGTCGCTGCTCACCGGCCCGCTGGAGCCGACCAACGACGCCTACGCGATCGCGAAGATCGCCGGGATCATGGGGGTGCAGGCGGCCCGCAGGCAGTACGGCCTGCCCTGGATCTCCGCCATGCCGACGAACCTCTACGGCCCGGGTGACAACTTCCATCCGGAGCACTCGCACGTGCTCCCCGCCCTGATCCGCCGCTTCCACGAGGCGGTCGAATCCGGCGCGTCCGAGGTGGTGCTGTGGGGCACCGGTACCCCGCGGCGGGAGTTCCTGCACGCCGACGACCTGGGCCGGGCGATCATCCACCTCCTGGACACCTACGACGAGCCGCAGACGATCAACGTCGGGGTCGGTACGGATCTCACCATCCGCGAGCTGGCCGAGCTCGTCGCCGACGTCGTCGGGTACACCGGCGAGATCGTGCAGGACACCACCCGGCCGGACGGCACGCCCCGCAAGCTCCTCGACACCAGCCGGATCACCGCGCTCGGCTGGTCGCCGACCGTCGAGCTGCGGCAGGGCATCACCGACACCTACCGGTGGTTCGTCGAGCACCACGCCGAGGCGCGCCTGTCCGGCTGAACCGGCTCCTGGCCCGGGTCAGGTCAGGCCAGGTAGGCGAACGACAGGTTGTCGAGCTGGACGGTGAACGACGTCCCGTCGTTCGTCCAGGCGTAGAGCCGCACCTCGCGGATCCCGTCGATCGCGGTGACGGTCCGGTCGTCGAGCAGCCCGGGGATGTCGAAGACGACACCGTCGGGGGTGGACTCGATCGTCACCCGGTAGGTGCGGCCGGGCTCGAAGCGCCCGTCGCCGGCGTACTCGATGTCGCTGTCGCAGCGCGCCGTCGGGCACGACTCCACCCCGTACCCGGGCGGGTCGTCGGGCCCGTTGCCGGGGCCGACGACGATGCGGCGCTGCTCCCCCGACTCGCTGAACAGGATGACGTAGAGCCCGCCGTCCCCGGGGCCGTCGTCGGCCGGGATCCGCACGTCGAACGCGGCGGCCTGCACCGTGCGGTCGGTGACCGCGGTCAGCGTGGCGCCCTCGTCGCCCTGCCCGGGCAGCGTCCGGTCCACCGCGGCCGTCAGCGCGCCGCGGTCGATCGTGAAGTGCCCCGCCGGGTCGTCGACCTCCCACCGGCCGGGATCGAGGCGGGTCGCACGGAAGTCGTCGAACAGCTCGTAGTCGGGGCCATCGGCGGTGGGCGCGCCGCGGAAGGCACCGACGTCGTTCAGCAGCGCGACCAGCGCGATGACCACGCCGGCGATCGCCACGGCGGTACCGATCCGCGGGTGGCTCCACCAGGCCCGCGACGTCCAGTGCGGTCGGGGCCCGGACGGCTCGGTGCCGGACGGCTCCGGCGGCTTCACTCGTTCCTCCACACCGCACGTCAGCGCCGCGGTGATCGGTCGCGTTACGACGCGCCACACCCGGCGCGGCCACTTCCCCATAAGTGATGACCTTCACGGCCTCCGGCTAATGGCCCGTTCAGGGGATGCGATAGCCGCTTCGGAAACGGTCCCCAGCCGAACCCCCACGGAGCCAGAACGATGAACAGCGTCGACCGAACCGACGTCGCCCAGCCGGTCCGCGAGGCCGAGCAGGCCACCACCGCGGCGGCAGCCGCGATCTCCGCAGCCGAGTCGGCCGCGAACGCCGGCGTCGCCGAGCGTCCGGCCCGGCGCACCGAGCGGGCGCGCACCGTGCTGCACGGTGCGCTCGCGCTGCTGCTGGTGCTGCTGCTCGCCCCGGTGCTGGTCGCCGTCGCCGTCGCCGTGAAGCTGGACGGCGGCCCGGTCCTGTTCCGGCAGACCCGCGTCGGCCGCGACGGCACCCCGTTCACGATGCTGAAGTTCCGCTCGATGTGCGTGGACGCCGAGGCACGGCTGGCCGGACTGACCGACCGCAACGACGGCGCCGGCCCGCTGTTCAAGATGTGCGCGGACCCCCGCATCACCCGGGTCGGCTGCGTGCTGCGCCGGTTCTCCCTCGACGAGCTGCCGCAGCTGTTCAACGTGGTCGGCGGCTCGATGGCGCTGGTCGGGCCGCGTCCGGCGCTGCCCCGCGAGGTCGCCCGGTACTGCCCGCTGGCCCGGCGCCGGCTCGCCGTGAAGCCCGGGCTGACCGGGCTGTGGCAGGTGTCGGGTCGCAGCGACCTGTCGTGGGAGGAGTCGATCCGGCTCGACGCCGAGTACGTCGAGCGGCGCTCCACCGCGCTGGACGTGCGGATCCTGTTCCGCACCGTCGGCGCGGTGCTGGGCGGCGGCGGGGCGTACTGACAGCCGAGCCGGCACAGCCACATCAGCGGGACATCGAGTTCGCAACTCCCACCGACCGCGACGGACGGCATGACACAGACGAACACGACGAGGCGGCCGCGGCGCGCCGCCGTCGAAGCGTCCCTGGGGCTGCTGGCCGCTCTCCTGACCGTCCTCAGTGCCTACCTCGGACTGCAGACGGTCCTCATCAGTAGCGCTCGTGACGACGCGCAGACGACCGTCTCCGACCGCGACGCTCAGCTCACGGACCTCAACAGTCGCGTCACCGCACTCGAGGACGTCAACCGCAGGCTCGGCGACGAGAACTCCGAGCTGCGCACCCAGCTCGGGCTGCCGGCTCCCCAGGGGGAACCGCTCGCCCCGGACGACGCCACCGTCCGTCGGAGCGGGCAGGTGACGGTAGCGGCCCAGGGGGACAACCTCGATCTCGATGCTCCGAAGAGCGAGTCTCAGTGGAGCGGGCCGTACCGGGATCTGGGTTACGACGGCCGGGCCATCCAGTTCCTGGCGGGCAAGTTCCTCCCGCTCGGCTCGACGCAGGCGAGCTATGAGCGGTGCGACGCCGAGACCGGCTACCGCTCGGGGAGGGCGACCAGCCTGGAGATCGGCACGGTGACCGCCGGCGACCACGTCTGCGTTTTGACCAACGAGAACCGGGTCGGCGCTCTCTCCGAATTCTGAAGATCGAACCCGATGCGGTCGTCGTGGACGTGGTGATCTACGACCCGCCGCGCCCCTGACCGGGAGAGGATGGGCCAGCAGAGCCCATCAGTGCGAGAAGGTGGCCGGCCTGACCGGTGGACACTCCGTCCAGCGCGATCTCCACTCCCGACGCGGTGCACAACCTGAGGTCGGTCACCGAACTGATCCCCCAACGCCTCCGCTGGACGGCAGCAGCACTGGTGACCGTCTCGACGGGCCAGCGCCAGGACTCGGCCTCGGCAATCCGGGCGTCGAGCTGGATGATTCCCAGGTGAGTGCTGGTCAGCACCACGACAGCCGATCCGTTGGGGCGACCCGGTATGTTGCCGATCCCGACATACCGGAGCCACTCGGCGTCGTCGATCCAGTCCGCCACGACCGAGGCGACACTCGTGCCGTTGCCCATCGCATGCTGCGGGCCGGGCAGGACGTGCCGGAGCATGGCCCGCACCGCCAGGTGGATCATCTCGGTCGTCGAACGGCCACCGGAAGGAGCATCCACCGGAACCGCGAGGCGACGGAGGAGCTCCGGCTCGACTGACCACACATTCGATGAGTCGATCATGATCGGCGGGTGGCGAAGGATACCGTCGACCGCGGTGCCGGTCGTCGGTAGGTCGTGGCGATCGACGAGAACGGGGACCACCGGAACCTCCCGCTGCTCTGCGACCATCAGCTCCTCCCGGACCCAGTCCCGATCCGGACCGCGGAGACGGGCGAGGTTGCGTTCGTCGTCCCACGAGGGACCGATCAGGGCCACGACCGCGGACGAGCGACCCACGGCAGCGACCAGCTTCCGCTCGAATCTCCCGCGTCTGCTCAGGAACAAACGTGTCGAGGTAGACCTGGTCGTCGCCGAGCCGATCCATCAGCAGCCCGGTGACCAGGCCCGCAGCGAACGGCTCGTCGGAGCGGCGATAGCTGACAAAGACCGGGGGCACCCCCTCATCATCAGGGCAGTCACCGGCGGCGAGCACATTCCGGTCAGGGCATCCAGGGGACGGGCACAGTGTCCTGTCCCCGTCGGTCTACGAAGGTGGCATGCAGGCTGACACCCCGCTGGCTCACGACCGGCCCCCTGGACCACGCTCCTCCGGGGTGCGATCGCGACCGGGAGGGGGCCTGTCATCCGCGCCGGGATCCAGTGCGGGAGTCACGGGATCCGCCGACTCGACCACCAGCTGACCCCACTGCCCGTTCTCGGCACGGAGCGTCTCCTCGACCCGGTGCATCTCGGCGGCGAGCTCCGCCGGCGATCGGGCGCGGTCCCAGTCGAGCTCGACCTCCGCCAGGTTGTGCGCCACGTCGCCGTAGAGCTTCGACAGCCGGGAGAAGCCGACCAGTGCGTCGTAACCGATCACCGCGGCCGCGAGCCCGCCGAGCACCGCGGCCCCGACCGACCACCCTGCTCGGGCCGCGCCCTCGACCGCCTGGCCTGCCACTCCACAGACCCCGGCCAACATGAGCAGCACGTTCCGGACGACCACCGCCTGTCCACGTGCCCGGTCGTACTCTTCCCGGCGCCGCACGTAGTAGGCGTGCTGGTCGCGGATACGTAGCTCCCGGTACAGGTGCTGGAAGGCAACGTCGCGATCGTCGTTCACCGGGGCTCCTTGCCTGCGTCGATGGCGTTCACGGCGCGCTTCAGCTCCCGCTCCCGGTCGGGGCCTCGGTAGCGGCCGGTCCCGGAGAGGTACTCGAAATGCAGGGCACGCAGGCGCTCGGCCTTCGTCCTCGCCGTCTGGAACGCGGCGAGGGTGCCGAGCTCGCCGGCGGTCTGTCCGAGGGTCGCGAGCAACAGCGCGAGCACCGCAGCCAGGATGCCTGGCCACCTCTGGTCGGGGAACACGCCCTGCAAGGCAGCGGCCCCACTCAGGACTGCTGCACCCAGCAGGATCACCACCTGGAAGAGCCGGTGGCGGTTCTGCTCGATCAGCGCGGTGCGATCGGCCGCGGCGAAGCGCTCGCCCACCACTTCGTCGAGCACCGCGAAGTCCGCGGCCAGCGCCGGGTATGCCGCCCGCGCCTCGACGGGCACCACCGGCGTCGGCGACGGACGCACTCGCAGCTTCGGGAATCGGGTCAACAGCGCCGGCGGCCCACCCCCGCGCGGCAGCTCCGGCGGCGCTGGAGGTGCGGACCCTACGGTGACGTCGGGTCGTGGCCCGCCCCCATCCGACGAGCTCATCGGCCGGCCTCCTGCCGCTCGAGTGCCCCCGACACCGCCGCGGCGACCGCAGCCGGATCGTCGAGTGCGACGATCTCAGTGAACGGCGATGCCGCGATGGTCACCGCGTTCCGTTCGCCGCCACCGGACGTCCGGGCGTCCGCGATCGCATCAGCCGCCCGGCCGCTCCCGGCCACCACGAGCAGTGAGCGGCCGTCGGCCACGCTGCGGGTCGCGTCGTCGAACGCGATCGGGCCGCCGTTGACCAGCACCGTCACCGACGGCTCGCCCCCCGCCACCGCCCCGGCTACCTTCGCGATCCAGGACGACTCATCACCCCACTGCGTGCCCGGTACCAAGATCACGTGGGTGTGGTGGGGTTCCAGAGCGGCGGCGTCATCTTGTGCGGCCTGCCCTCCGGGCACGGTCACGGTCCCCTCCGCGGCGACACCGACCAGCAAGAAGGTCGCCCCGGCGGCGGCCCGTGCCCTGCCGATCAGCCGCATCACGCCGGAGTCGGTCCCGCCGTCGATCACGGTTGCTCCGTGTCGTTCCACTGCGGGAAGCACCCCGTCGCGTACCACGTCGGTAAGCCCGTCGGCGGCGTCATCGCTCATGCCCCCGGCGCCTCCGATCACGACCACCACCGCTCGACCGACATCGATGCCCATCCGGGTCAACGTGGCTGCGACGTCGGAGTGCTCGCTCATCCGTCCAAGGACGGGCCCACGATCCGCTACCACGCTTTCCTCCGCTGGGCTCGTGACCGCGACGACCGGGATCCGCGCTCCGATCCAGCGTATCGGTCCACGAGCGTGCTGAGAGGACGCCGACATCGGGCAGCGCCCGGCCGGGTGCGGAGAAGCCAGCACGTTCCATGAGCAAGTGGGCCCGGAGCGTAACCCCCGGAGCGTCCCGTGCGAGCGCAACGACAGGCAGACGTCAGCCCGACGTCGCACAGCCGCCGGGGGTCGGTCATGCGCATCGTCGTCTCGTACGCACGCGAGGACCGCCCGGTCGTCGACGAGATCGTGGCGACCCTGACGGCCATGGGGCACAGCATCTGGAGCGACGCCGGTGCCCACTCCGGGTCCCGATGGTGGGACGAGATCATCCGTGAGATCCAGCGATGCGACATTCTACTGGCGACGACCTCGCCCGACTCGCTCACGTCGAAGGCGTGCGCTGCGGAACGGATCTACGCGCTCCAGCTGCGCAGGCACCTGCTGCCGGTGCTCGTGCGGCCGGTCGACATGCAGCGCCTGCCATCCGACCTCGCACAGGTCAACTTCTTCGACTTCACCCAGCCGACCCCGGCCACCGCGGCCAAGCTGTTCCAGACCATCGGCCAGTTCCCGCCCGCGCCGCCTCTGCCCCATCCGCCACCGCCGCCGCCGCCGACGCCGCTGTCTTATCTCAACTCGGTCGCCGACCGGCTCGCCCACCTTCCCCCGGACGTCGACGAACAGCACCGCATCGTCACCGCGCTGAGCGACGGGCTCCGCTCGCCGGATTCGGAGGAACGAGAAGCCGCACGCGGCCTCATCCAGCACTATCTCGCCCACCCGCACCGGCTGCCCGATCCGGCCGACCGCGCACAGCGGACCCTCGCAGCGGCCGCCGCACCCGCGATGCAGCAGCCGGGTCCGTCGCCACCGCCGGCACCTCGAGGGTCGAGGATGGTCACCGCCCTGGCCTGGGTCGGCGGAGTGACGCTTGCGCTGATCCTGCTGGCGGCCTGGGCGATCTCCGGTTCCGACGAACCCGGTACCGACACCGGCAGCTCGATCGGGACCGGGGCCGGCGGGGTCATCGCTCCACCTGTGGTCAGCGCCGCGGTGTACGCCGACCTGGTGGCCCAGGGACGTCAGCCCGGCATCGTGAGCTGCGGGGCACTGTCCGTCGCGGTCGGCGCGACAACCTTCTGCACCGCGTCCGACCTGCCGGGTGGTGGTGCCACCGTGACCGTGATGGCCGTGCAGGGTGGGAACGTCACGGGATGGTCGTACAGCTGACCGCTCCCCGACATGATCGGGCTCATTCGTGATCGCGCAGTGTGCCGAGGTAGACGAAGCCGCCGTCGTCCCCACAGGCGATGAGACCGTCCTGGACAAGTACCTTCTGGCCGTTGCCGGAGAGTGGAAGCACCGCCCGTTGACTTCCGGAAGCAGCCCAGACGCGCAAGGTCTTGTCATCACCGGCCGTAGCGATCAGGCCGGTGAGGGGATCGACGGCTGCACCACGAACGGGCCCCACATGCCCGGTCAACCGCCGTCTGCGCCCGCCGGCGGCAGCAGGCCAGAGCACGACACCTCCGTCGGTCCCCGAGGACAGGAAGGGGTACCGCGCGGTCCCAGGAACGATGAGCAGCACCCCGGTCGGATGTGCTCCAGCCTGGTCGGCGGCACCGTCCCGTGTCCGCCACCGAAGTACCTCGCCGGCGTCCGTTCCGAGGGCGACCAGGCCGCCCGGGCCGAACGCGCCGCTCTGGACGACGGCACCGCCATCCCGCAGGGTGAGCCCGTGGCCGGTGGCCGGATCGACCAGCCGGACCGGCCCCGAACCGGCCCCGATCAGCACCGCGACCCCGTCCGTCGCGAGCACCGGCACGCCAGGCCCCAGCTCGACAGTCCACAGCCGAACGCCGTGCACGATGTCCCACCCGAAGCACGTTCCGTCGTCGCCTGCGGTGACCGCGATGCGCTCGCCCACCATCACACACGCTGCGGCCTCCGGGTGTGGCAGGACATGGCGACGCATCGCACGTTCTACGTCCCACACCTCGGCGGTTCCCGTGTGATCGATGACCAACACTGTGCCGAGGTCCGAGCCGACGGCGCCGTCCCGACACCAGCTTCGGCATGTGGTGAAGGCCTGCTCGGCGGGACGGGCACCGGTGGAGCCGACCCGGACCACCCCGTAGGCGTCGACGGTGAGGACACGGCGGCCGTCGACGGACAGCGCCATGGTCTGGATCATGGTGGAGAACGGCTCCGCGGGCGGGGCCCCGGTCGCGATCGCCGGATCCCACAGCCGCACCGTGCCGTCGAAGCCGGCGGAGGCCACAACGCCGCCGTCGCACGATGTCGCGACGTCGTTGACAGTGCCGGCGTGACCGGCGAGCGTCGTGACCGTCGACGACTCTGTGTCCCAGGCCTGCACGGCGCCTCCGACGAGCGCGGTGACGGCCTTGTCCAGCGCCCGGTTGCCCGCGCACGCCCAGATCCCGGTCGGCAGCGGCAGGGAACGATCGATCATGGGTTCGCCCAGCGGCCGCAAGGCGGCATCCCATCGACGGAGAGCACCGTCGCGGCCCGCGGTCAGCACGACATCGCCCGCCGCGGCCACCGCACAGCCGTAGACCGAACGCTCGTGTCCGTCCCTTCGCCGGGCGACGGGCACACGCCGTCGCCACACGCGTAGGGAGCCGTCGAGGTAGCCGGCAACGGAGACTTCGCCCCGCTCGTCGATCGCGCAGCACGCGACGTGTGGACTCTCGTCCAGCAGAGCCACGATCTCGAGGGTGTCGCGTGCGCAGAGCCGGAGACCGTCGGGGCCTGCGACCAGGGCGTACGCACCCCCGATCGCGCACGCGCGAATGTGGTTTCACCAACTCGGCCGGACTGTACGAGCGTGGCCCGCACACCGTCCCACGACCAGCGGCGCAGGGTGCCCGCCTCGTCAGCGGTGTAGAGCGCATCCCGAGCGGCGGCGCAGGCATGCACCGGCCCGGAGTGACCCGGCAGGTTTGCCAGCCAGGACCCAGTCCCTGCGTCCCACAGCGTGCCGTCCTCGTCACCTCCCGAGATCAGGACGGCCCCGTCCGGGCTCACCGCGCAACAGTGGGCCCGACCACGTTCACGCAGGATGTGCACGAGCCCAGGTGTCCGGCCGACCGGCCTGCGCAATCGCAGCCACGCCGGACCGCCCTCGGCGGCACGCCGCGCCTCCTCACGATCGAGCAGTGCTGCCACCGCGGGCGAGGATTCCCACCGCATGCGGTTGGCGAGCTGCTGCCACAGCAGCTCGGGCTGCACGGTCAGGAGATCGGCCTCGAGAGCCAACGCCCGCTGCAGGGCGGAACACACCGCCCGGTCGACCGCGTCGACGTCGGGTGGAGACGCCGCGAGGAGCTCGTTGAGACCCGCCCGGATCGCATGGACGCCGCCGTAGCGGACGACGGACCTGCCTCGGCCGTCGATGCCCAACGATCGGGCCACCAGCGACGCTGTGGCCTCGACGAAGCGGACGTCGACAAGGACCCGCGCCAGCTCGGTCCACGCCTCGGCCGCCCGGAGTTGAGCCGGCACCTGCTCAAGGGCGCGCGGCGACGCACCCCGCCAGGACCGGGTGCCGTCCGGGTCCGCGGTGCGGGCGAACAGCGCGGCCAGCTGTCGATGGCGAGCTGCGCCGACCGGTGGCTGGAGGCCATCACGCGCAGCGGCGTCCCGCAGCACTCGGTGATAGAAGTCGTGCAGAACATCGCCGTCGACGACGCGCTCCGTCAGGAACGGGGCAAGATCCGCTCGCAATTGTGCCCAGAGGACCACGGGAACCGTGGAGATGTCGGCTCGCCACCGTTCGTGGGTGCGTGCCCGCACCTCGGCCATCACCGCGGGATCCGACGAGAGCGCGGACAGGATGTCGAGTTCGGAGAGCCCGTGCCCGCTGGCCGCGAGCAACGCCAGGGCGTGGGCAACCAGAGTCGGTCCGTGCGCGGTGTCGGTGAGGCTGGCGAGGAGCATCCGGACCAGGCCGGGCAGATCCTCGGGTAGCGCCGGCGGCGCGTCGTCGGAACGCCACCGGCGGGCCTGTTCGAAGGTCAGCCGCAACCAGAGCGGGTTTCCCTGCACGGCGAACGCGTCAACGACGGCACGTTCCTGTTCCTCGGTCAGCCTGCGGCCGGCTGCCGAAAGCCAACGGCCGAGCAGGAACCTGCCCTCTTCGGCGCCGAGCCCTGCGAGCGGGATCGTCGCGGTGGACGTCCGAGCGCACAGCGCGTCTTCCGTGGGCCCGGGCAGCGTGGACACCACCACGCGCACGTGGGGCGGAAGCGGGTCGGGCAACCACACCAGTCGATGCGCTCCGTGGTCGGCGGCGAGCTGGTCGACAGCGTCGAGGAACAGCAGGATGGGGCGCGCCGCTCGTGCCTGCGCGAGCAGCTCGGCCAGCCGTCCGATCAGCTCGGGGACATCCGCCGCCTGCGGCGCGCTGATCTCGAGGCCGGCCGCGATCTCATCGACGAGGCCGCGCAGCAGGCCGTCGAGGCGGCTGGTCGCCGCCGTCGTCCCCAGCAACCGCAGGATGACGAGCGGTCCGCCGGCCGGTATCCGCTCCGCGGCCTGGTCGGCGACCGCCGCGACCAGCGCCGACTTACCGGCCCCTGCTGTCCCGACCAGCCCGATCATTCCGTGCCCGGGGGTGCGTGCGAATCGAACGAGGGCCTTGGTCTCCGCATCCCTCCCGACAAGCGGAGCGTCGGTCTCGGGCGCCCCAGCCGCACGCTGCCTGCGCGCCAGATTGTGGTGGACCTGAGTCACCGCCCTCGGGTGAGGGGTGACCCGCTCATCGTCCAGGACGGACTCGATCACTGCGGTGAACCGCGTGCGGATGGCCTCCACCAGTTCGTGCCGGTCGTCGCCCGCACGCGAGGTCAGTATCCGATCGGCCGGCAGCCGTTCGCGCAGCGCGACCTCCAGAGCATCCAAGTGGCGCGCGTCGGTGTCGTCGCGGGACACGCGCGACCGAACGACCGCGAACGCCCCGGTCGGATCATTGACGGTCAGAACTCCCTCCGCGATCTCCTGCTCGACCGCGGACCCCAGGTAGGCGAGACGTCGGTGCTGCGGCAGATGGTGCGCGACCCGCTCCAGCGCTTCCCGCAGACCCCGTTCGATTTGCGTCCAGTCGTCCTCGGCGACGTCCCGACGGGCTCGAAGCCGCCACACAGACGGCACCGCGTTCTGGTCGACCCGGTACCAGTCGTCCAGCAGATCACGTTCTGCAGGCGACACCGCACCGGCGAGGAGCGCGAACTCGGCTGCCGGGATCGCGGCCGGCGCCGGCAGCCAGCCGCGGCGGTCACCGATCAATGCGAGGAAGTTCAAGTGCGGCGACGCCTGCACACATCGGCGCACCTCCGCGAGGCACGTCGGCATCGTCTGCTGCTCCAGAACAGCCTCGGGGCTGATTCCCCACCTGAGGTCGACGGCCTGGAACGATGCACCGCGGGCCGCGCAGAACTCACCAAGCGGTTCGAACACGCCCTCCGTGAGCGCCCGCCGCTCCTGGGCCATGTCGAGGAACGAGGAGCTGACGAAGACGCGGAACAGCCGTGACATCGGCCCCTCCCGAACGGCGCTCACAGCACGTTACCAACGACACGAGCACCAGGTCGTCGCAGATGCTTGCCCTTCACCTCGAGGCCGATCGCGGGTCCCGTGGGCAGACGGCCTGGACTGAAGGGCCTGAAGCCGATGTCCGTCTCCAGGCCAGGACGCGCGAAGGCGGTCGATGACAAGGGCGCCCGCTGATTCGGTGGCGTGCCTCGTCCGAGCAATCGCCGTGGCCGGCCGGTGACAGCCGTCCGGAGCGGGGGCAACCGTGCCATCGAGGCACTCGGGTGTCACGAACCGAGGCGGGCACCGCTCAACATCCGAAGATCCCCGGCCGGTCGAACCGCACCGCCTGCTCCTTCCCGTACTGGAACCAGCAGACGGGGCGGCGCGAGCCCAGCACCCCGACCGCGTAGGAGGTGACCGACGCCGACAACACGCGGTCATCCGTCGACCGGTCGGCAGCGAACGCACGGGCCTCCCGCTCGCTCCGGAACACGACCTCCACCGCGCTCACCGAGTCCGGCTTGCTCGTGTGCACAGCGAAGACCTGATCGGTCGTCATGCGTCCCCCGCTCCAGTGGCTTTCGAATATTCGAAAGATGGTACGGCAAACACTCGACCCGTGGACCCGGAGGAGCTCGCCGAACTCGCCCGCCTCCTCGCGCGCCCGCTCGACGAGCTGTCCGACGAGGACCTGATCCGTGCGGTACGCCTCGCCGACGCCGACCGGGACGCGGCGAAGGAGCGGGTCGGCCGGTTGGTGGCCGCGCTCTACCAGCGGGAGCGCCTGTCCTGGCCGCAGCTCGGCGAACAGACGGGGATCCCGTTCGGCACCGCACACGGCCTGGCCCGGCCCTACATCCAGCGCGACGAGTCACCCTGACCGTCCCGGCACGAACGCCGGCCGCGGAAGGGAACGGGCGAGCGCCCCGCCGGCCTGAACGCCCGCGTGCACGCTCGCGGACACAAGCCTGACTGTCGGTAATCCCCAGCTTTGACGATCTGGTCCCCTGATCGCTAATGGCCCGTTCGGCCGGACCGACACGTCCGACGTGACCGCCGCAAGGACCAGCCTGCCCGCCAACCGGCAGGCATCCGAGCGACGACGACCGGCACTCGTCGCGTCGTCCGCGTGATCACTCCGCGACGACGCGACGACCCACCGCACAGGCCGCTCCCTGGGGGAACCTCCACATGACAGCTTCGATCCCGATCCCGGCCGCGTCGAAACGCGCCCTGATCACCGGTATCACCGGCCAGGACGGCTCGTACCTCGCCGAGCTACTGCTGTCCAAGGGCTACCAGGTACACGGCCTCATCCGCCGGGCGTCGACCTTCAACACCGGCCGGATCGACCACCTCTACCAGGACCCGCACGACCCCGACGCGAAGCTGTTCCTGCACTACGGCGATCTCACCGACTCCAGCCGGCTCGTCACGCTGATCGAGAAGATCCACCCCGACGAGGTCTATCACCTCGCCGCGCAGTCGCACGTGCGCGTCTCCTTCGACGAGCCCGAGTTCACCGGCAACACCACCGGCGTCGGCACCACCCGGCTGCTCGAAGCGATCCGGATGGTCGGCGTCGACTGCCGCTTCTACCAGGCCAGCAGCTCCGAGATGTTCGGCGCGACCCCACCGCCGCAGAACGAGGACACGCCCTTCTACCCCCGCTCCCCCTACGGCGCCGCCAAGGTCTACGGCTACTGGATCGCCAGGAACTACCGCGAGGGCCACGGCCTCTACGCCGTCAACGGCATCCTGTTCAACCACGAGTCCCCCCGCCGCGGCGAGACCTTCGTGACCCGCAAGATCGCCCGGGCGGCCGCCCGGATCGCGCTGGGTCTGGACAAGGACGTCTACCTCGGCAACCTCGACGCCGTCCGGGACTGGGGATACGCGCCGGAGTACGTCGAAGGCATGTGGCGGATGCTGCAGGCTGACGAGCCGACCGACTACGTACTGGCAACGGGTACGGCCTACACCGTGCGGGATTTCGCCCAGTTCTGCTTCGACCACGTCAACCTCGACTGGCAGCAGTACGTGAAGTTCGACGAGAGCTACCTGCGACCCACCGAGGTGGATGCCCTGATCGGCGACGCCACCAAAGCGGAGAGTCTTCTTGCCTGGAAGCCAAGAACGCTCGCACTCCAGCTCTCCCACGTCATGGTTGACGCCGAACTGAATCGCGCTCGAAAAGCCTAGCCAGCACGGATCACCCGATACATCAAACGTTCCTGATATCACCTCACAGCGAAGCGCACCAGCCCCCCCCCCCGGAACAACATCAAAAGCCACGGCCAGCAGCGAACTAGTCGCCGCGAAAGGAATCCGCCTCCATGTCCCACAACGAAGTTAGGCGGACACCCTAAATGCGGGACCTCAATCTCCGCCCATCCGAGGCGCATTCGCTACGCGAAACCATTGTCGGGATCGCGCAGCATTGGATCGTGATCTTGATTTCGATCGTCATCGTCGCAGCTGCGGCTTCAGTCGCCTGGCTTATTCGACCCGACCAGTACACGGCGACTGTGGAACTGTACGTCTCGGCGCATGCAGTAGACACACCCCAAGCCGCATATCAAGGAGCGCAGCTATCTGAACAGCGAGTCACCTCATATGTTGAGCTAATAACAAGCACGCGAGTGGCCACCGAAGTCGGAACCGAACTCGGCAACACTATCCCTCCTGCCGAACTTAGAGAACGAGTCTCGGCTTCTAGCGCCAACAACTCTGTAATTATCGCAATCGATGCCATCGGAGCCACACCCGAGGACGCCGTAGCACTGGCGAATGCCGTTGGAAGCGCATTTCCTCGAATTGTTGATGAGCTCGAGCGGCCATCAAGTCCCGCTGGAATTGCGCCAGTTTCCGTCAAGCTTGTAGCACCAGCCCAACTGCCGCAATCCCCGTCTACATTGAGCTTAGCGGGAACAATCTCCTTAGCCATTCTGGCAGGCCTCGTTCTCGGAGTCGTAATTGCAGCCGCAATAAATGCTGCCGACTCCAGAATCTCCTCAATACAACAACTGAGTCAGATCGTATCGGCACCACCGCTTGGAAGCGTCTCTGCGCACTCCTCTGCGGAAGCGGGGCCACTTATCACACACGATGATCCGCAATCACACCACGCAGAAGAATACCGACAGATCCGAACAGCGCTACAATACATTGATATCGACCAGCCACACAAAGTCCTTGTATTCACTAGCCCAAACCCACAGGACGGAAAGAGTACAACGGTCGCCAATATTGCGATCGTGCTCGCAGCCGCTGGGCACCGAGTCCTTCTCGTTGACGCCGACCTTCGACGGCCTCGATTGACTCATATACTTGGTCTTACCAGCGCTGTCGGCGTTACCACAATCCTATCTGGTCAAGTGCGCACGGGAAATGCGGTACAGGCATGGGGCGGCGGCCTCTTTGACGTCCTCGGGAGCGGCGCCATCCCACCCAACCCGAGTGAGCTTCTCTCATCACGCCAGATGAAGACATTGATGGACGAACTCCGTCAGAGATACGATTTCGTCTTACTCGACGCGCCACCCGTGTTGCCAGTCACGGACGCTACCGCTGCAGCAGCCCACGCCGATGGCGTAATCCTGGTCTCAAAATGTGGGTCAACCCGCGTACCGCAGATCATTGAAGCAGCCAGTCATCTACAGGCAGCATCTGCGCGAATCCTAGGAGTCATCCTCACAATGACCCAAGCCCGATCGCGAAAAAACTACCGGAGCTATACGAGCCATACAACGAACTCGCCGATAGCGCACCCGACTCCGGTCGTCAGCCACGAACATGCAGCCATAGACCGTCCAGCTACTGCGCCTAATGACAACTCGGCGACTAACCGGATTCATCGCCCCGACCGCCGCCCAATTTGAGTGCCATCACAACACCTCGCCCGAAAGGTGGGAAAATGACAGTACTGCTCGTCGCCAGCGGTGGCGGTCACCTCAAGCAACTCTATGTCCTGATGCCACGCCTGCGCCTATCCACGGAGTACGTATGGGCAGTCCCAAAGAATGAACTCAGCACTGACCTTCTGCGCGATCAGAACAAGTTTTGGCTGCGCTATAATGGCCCCAGGAACATTATCGGCATTCTTATCAATTTCATTCGGATAGCTCGTTGGACGCGTTTTGGCAAAGACCTTGACGCAATCGTAACGACCGGCGCCAACCATGGCTTAGCCGCGTACCCTATCGCCATACTACGTAGAATTCCTTTCCATTTCATTGAGACTGCAGCACGCGTCGACGGCCCTTCCCTTTCTGGCCGAATCGCACTGTTACTGCCAGGGATTCACTACTACGTACAGCATCCCGAAACGGCAACCCTGAAGCGTCCCTATGTCGGCTCGGTTTTTGAATCGTTCACCAAGTCTGTTGAGGAAGCAGGCGTGACTAACGGAGATATCACCACCCTAGTGACCGTTGGCGCGATGCAAGATGTCGGATTCCGCCGGATGATCGAGGCCTGCAAAAACGGCCTACCCGCCGGGTACGATGTATTTTGGCAGGTTGGCCCCACATTCGTTGAGGACTTAGAGATCGAGTACCAACGGTATGTTCCCGCGGGGGATCTCCAATCAATGATCGCCGCTCGCTCGGTCGTAATCATGCATGCAGGCGTCGGTTCGATCCTGAGCGCGCTCGAAGCCGGCAAAATTCCGATCATCTTTCCACGCTACGAGTCACATGAAGAACATGTCGATGACCACCAGCATCAGATCGCTCGACATCTCGATTCATTAGGCCTCGCAATCACGATCTGGGAAGGCAATAATCTCACATCGGCCCACCTCGAGCAGGTGCTTACAAGCCGCGTTCGTGTCAAGATTGAAGCTGCTCCCCCCTTGCAACTTCGTTGCTAGATTCCGATCCGCATCTACTAGAGAGACTATAGCGGTTTCGCCATCACGCTAAGCCTGAGCGATTGGAAGGAGGTAATTAAATGAATAAGGGTCTCAGCCCTGAGGGCGACAATCCTATTCGCAATGGGGCGCAGATTGCATTATGGACAATCGTGAGCCGACTCACAGGGCTCCTGCGAGTCGTCGCAATTGCTGCCGTCCTGGGCCCCACATACTTCGGCAACATCTACCAGGCGACAAACACAATTCCTAATATTGCTTTCGAAATGCTCATTGGACCGCTGTTTGTTTCACTTCTTGTTCCCACGATCGTTAATCGTACGGACTCTGGAGATGGCGATGTCGCGGCACGAATTCTTCGAGGATTCTTAGGTCTCACACTCACACTGTTCGGCATCGTCGCAATACTACTCGTTCTTGCTGGACAGCTTCTCGTGACCGCTTTGACAGTAGGCGTCACTGACACCTCAATCTCGAACGCCCAGCGTGCAGTAGCCCTACCCCTACTTGCCCTATTTATGCCGCAATTACTCCTATATGCAATAATTGGATGTTGCATTGCGGCTCAGCAATCGCGGGGCTCGTTTGCGCTCCCAGCCGCTGCACCAGCATTTGAGAATTTGACGACTATTGCCGTCATGGTTGGGTATAAATCGCTGTTCGATGGCGAGTCGGAGTTGACGAGCATTAGCGCTGGCCATCTACTGTGGCTCGGCTGCGGAACAACGGGCGCAGTCTTGGCACATGCATCCGTACAGTGGTACGGAGCTAGGCGCGTTGGCATAACCTTGTACCCGCGATGGGGCGCTTCTGATCCGGACGTGCGTGCCATACTTAAGCTTGCTTACCCTTCTCTTGGGTTCGCGGGAGCAAACGCACTCAGAACCCTTGTCATACTGATCTTCGCTGGCGGTGTGCCGGGAGGAGTCGTTGCATTCCAACTAGCGTACAACTTCTACACTCTCTCAGACGCTGTCATCGGTCGACCCATAGCTCAAGCGACGCTTCCGTCTCTAGCGAGGTCCTATGCTGCAAGAAATCTGCAGGAGTTTAGAGATATCCTGGTTAGGTCGATCCGTGTCGTACTATTTCTCACTGTTCCAATAGGGATCCTTTACATCGTGGTCCCCGATCACATTGCTCAAATCGTAAGTACTGGCGAGATGGCTAGCCCAAGCGGATTAGGGTTGATTTCTGATTCGCTAATCGGTCTCGCTATTGGCAGCGTAGCCTCAGCCGTCCTAATATTGGTGATTCATGCCTCTTACGCAAGACGTAATGCCCTTCGGCCGACAGTTGCAGTGTCGATCCGAGCTGTCACTCTTGGCTCAGTACTAGTCGCCTGGATTCTGCTCGATATCGAGCATTCAGTTTTGGCACTTGGCCTTATCACATCAGCTTCTGACATACTGGCGCTGCTGATACTGGCCGCGCCATTCTTTGGGGAACGACGTAAACCTGGCGGCTTGCGAGTCGCCACTAATCGTTGGGCGTTCTTACTAGCAGCAGGAACTGCACTCGCGGTCGGCTCCATTGCATCCTACTCACTTGACAGGCAATCAATTGCAACTGTCAGTCCGGCACACCTTGCGCTTACTCTACTGTTTGTCGCATCGTCGTATATTGCGACCCATATGTTGCTGCATTCTCACGAGATGATCTTGCTTAGCGGCTGGTTGAAGAACCGACGGAGACCCGAATGAGGCAACACATACTGCTTCGATGGCCCGCATTCAATTCTTCCGCCGCGGTGGCACTCAGCCTTACTGGATTGCTACTGGGAATCGGCACGGCGCTAGCTCCAGTGCTCGTAATCGCACTCTGTATCGCAGCGATAATTCAGATGCTTGTCTATTGGAGAGTCGAGTCAGCCGCGTACCTTTACATTGACCTCTTTCCGCTTACTGTTGGTATCGACCGGGGCGCCATATTCGCTCTCCTTCGACCGAATGAAGTAATCCTGGTCCTACTCTGGATCTGCGTGATAGTGTCAGCACTAATTCGGCGACGCAGCTTACTCCCAGTCGGTGGGATTAAGGTCCCAGATGTCTTGCTCGTCATTCTTGCCACAACCACATCGCTGTATAGCCTGTTGACAATGTGGGCTCGGGGCTTACCGATAGCGTCCGACGACTACGTCTACGCAATGTCGCTGTGGAAGCTCTTAGCTGTCTATCTGCTGCTTCGCACAACTCTTCGATCAGTCCGGAGTATCCGGCAGAGTATTCAGGTGCTCGTTTACTCGACAAGTATAGTTGTAACTATTGGCCTGCTCCAGGTTTCGGGGATCAATTTGATCGTTTCCGCTCTTTCTGCTGTCTGGTCCGATGCGGATGAATACTCCGATGGCGCGTCCAGCCTGAGGGCGTCATCCACGCTGGGAGCGCCGATACCGTTCGCCGACTTTATGGCCATTAGCTCAGTGCTACTGTTTGGGCTGGCAAGCATTGCACGTATTCGTCACCATCGACGACTACTTCGAATACTGGCGATACTGTGCGCGCTGGGCTGCTTTGCTTCAGGCCAAGCATCGGGTGTGCTTGCACTTATCATCTGTTTTGCAGCCTTCGGTCTTGCTCGCGGCCGTCCGATCCAGTACTTGTCTATCGTCGCTGGGATTAGCCTGGCCAGCGTTCTGCTCTTGCGCTCGGTGGTTGGCGCTCGAGTCGATCAAATTGACCAGAGGACTGGTTTACCTGCGGCGTGGACCGGTACGAATGGACGGCTTGCCAATCTACAGAACCTAGTTTTGCCTGAGCTGACAAGCGGATGGAACTGGCTGCTTGGAGTGCGGACATCTGCTCGGATAGTCGCCCCAGAGCCATGGCGCGAGTGGATCTACATCGAAAGCGGTTATGCGTGGCTTGTTTGGGTAGGCGGAGTTCCGGCGCTAATTGCGTTCATCGCGTTCCTTGTTTCGGCTGCACTGGCTGCATATAGAGTTCGCGCCTATTCGGAAGATCTGTCCGCGATAATTGGCGCTACGGGCATCGCGATTGTTTCGCTGCTAGCAATACTGATGGTACTCGATCCACACTTAACTTATCGAGGCTCGTCAGATCTCATAGTCTCAGTATTGTCGCTATGCGTTGGCGGGCAATCGCTATTTTCAAGAGGAGGAGCTGATTCCATTTTTGGGGCTAACAGACGTGCGCATCAGGAGTAACACGGATCGCTTCTTGCAGATACAAGGATGACACATCTGCGAGATTCTCTTCGGCCTCCTAGTGTGCACATCTCGCCCGACCCATTTTCCCAGCTCCCATATCGCTGACGTAAGGAGCTATTCCGTGGATAGAACGCTGAATGTCCTGATTTTAGGTATCAACTACGCACCCGAGCCCACTGGTATTGCGCCGTATACGACTGGCCTAGCTCGCTTTCTCTCGGAAGCCGGGCACTCCGTTCAGGTAGTTACGAGCTACCCTCATTATCCGAGTTGGGAGATAAGTGAGGGCTACACCGGACTCCGGACTAGCGAGATCATCGATGGTATTCCGGTGACTCGAATTCGGCATCCTATACCGAAGAATCCCGCGGGCATTTCAAGGATTTTTGCAGAAGCGGTGTTCGGCCTTCATTCAACATCGGTTCGTGTCACGGCTCCGGATGTTGTTGTTGCAACCAGTCCGGCCCTACTGACGGTTGCGGCCGCGCTAACTCGGCGACGAAAGCACCGAACTGCGGTCGGGGTTATTGTGCAAGATCTGTACAGCCGGGCAGTAACTGAGACGGGGTTGCTAGGTGGCCGATCCGCTCGGGCAGTGGCCGCGCTCGAGCTTGCCCTTCTATCGAGAGTAGATGGCATCTCGGTGATTCACGATTCATTCCAAGCATCACTGACTGCGATGGGCATCGACCCGGACCGAATTGAGGTAGTTCGAAACTGGTCTCACATCAGTCTAGACTCATCCGACCCCGATGGTGTTCGCGACCGTCTGAACTGGTCCGCAGGTGAGATAATTGCGCTGCATGCAGGTAACATGGGCCTCAAGCAGGGTTTAGATAATATCGTCGAAGCGGCCAGATGTGCAGATCAAATCGACGCTCCTGTCCGATTTGTACTATTGGGTGATGGCAGTCAACGCTCGAGACTCGAAAGACTAGGAAGAGGAATCAGGAGTCTTCAATTCTTAGACCCGGTGCCAGCGGATCATTTTCCGTCGATCCTGGCAGCTTCTGATGTGCTGCTTCTGAATGAGCTCCCTGGAGTTGCAGACATGTGCGTCCCGAGCAAATTGACCTCGTATTTCGCAGCAGGCCGGCCCACCCTGGCTGCGACTGGACCAAGCGGCGCCGCCGCCTTTGAGCTCGCAGCAGCGCAAGCGGGCTATCGCGTAGATCCGGGTGATCCTTTAACGCTGTTGGAAGCCGTACTGGCGTTGGCCCGCGACGGAGAAGCGTCCGCGGAAGCTGGTCGACGCGGCCAGAGATACGTTCAGAATGTGCTTTCCGAGCGCAGTGCGAGATCTTCCTACATCAAGTGGATCGAACAACTGGCGACATCGCGTCGGCTATGACTGAATCTCTTCAGTTGTCGGTATCAGGTTTCGATTTGATGCGGGCTTCGGGAGTGCGCGCGACTCGAATCCAGGCCCTCGCGGCACCGTCGCCGGCGCTTGCGGGCTACATTGAGATGTGTCAATGACTGTCAGTTGGTGATTGAGCGATTCCTTACCTGGTGATCATGAGGTTGGCGGCCGCGGCGTGGTGTCGCTGAAGTAGGCGAATGCTCCTGGTAGGAGGCGATCGCCTAGATCAACCCGCACCAACCTGGAGCTTCAGGGTGCTTGCTACCTGTCGTCGATACCTGTGTACAACCGCGCCCTGCAGATCCTCGCCGATGCGGTCCGCCACCGCCGAACCGTGATGCGGACCCGACGGCGCAGACCCACTCCAGGCGAACAGGCGTTGCTGAGGCTGGCGCATCTGAACATGGGCTAGACCTACACCGCCCTGGCCGCCGGATTCAGTGTCGGCACCACCACGGTGTTCCCTTACGTTCGCGGCGGTGTCGACCTCGTCGCACAATTGCACCGACCCTGGACCAGGTGCTGGACGTCGCCCGCCGCAAGGCGTACGTGATCCTCGACGGCACCCTGCTGGCGATCGACCGGGGTCGTGTGGGACCGGGTACGACCGAGCGTTCTAACCCGGTGGACACAGCGCCACAGCTTGAACGCGCAGGTCCTCGCCGGCCACGCAGGCAGGCTGATCTTGGCCGCACCAGCCCTTCCGAGCGTCCGCCACGACGTGGGCGCTACCCGCGAACACCAGATCATCGACGCCCTGAACACCGCAGGCATCTCGACGGTCACCGACACCTCCTACCAAGGCGGCGGTCCGTCGATCCGGGTTTCGCAGCTCGGTCGCCGGCTCAACCCCGACATCGGCCGCTACCTGCGGCTGTCGCGAGCGCAGAAGCAGTTCAACTCCGCGCAAGACCGCCAGCGCTGCCCCGGGGAACGAACAAACGCCCATCGCAAGAGCTGGCAGTCCTCCGCAAGATCCCCAGCTGCTCTGAAGTGACCCCCGCTGGCCGGACACCTCCAGACTTGGCAGTAGCCAGGGAGGAGGACGCGCG
>NZ_BAAAJK010000006.1:0-289299 GCF_039526905.1 Pseudonocardia kongjuensis
CGGCGCGGCACGGCGCGGCACGGCGCGGCGCGGCGCGGCACGGCGCGGCACGGCGCGGGCACGACACCCCAGGCGCAGCTCAGCGCGCCCGACGCTCCGCAGCCGGGAGCTCCTCGCGGTAGATGCTGTAGCGGACCGCGGCCCCCGCCTCACGCAGCGCCGGGACGAGCCGCTGCCAGGCCACCCCGGCCGGCCCGGTCAGGGTCAGCGCCGAGACGACGGCGCCGGCCGGGTTCGCGATCCCCACCGACATCGACGTCGTGCCGGCCGGACCGGTGCGGCCGACGGACAGGCCGTGCCTGCGGATCTCGCGCAGCGGCTCGGGCAGATCGTCCGCGGATCCGCCGAAGGCGGCGAGCAGCCGGGCGGCGGGATCGTCGCCGGTGAGCCGGTCGCCCTCCTGGACGGCGCCGGGCGGCACCCGTCCGCCGGGCGCGGCGGTGCTCACCACGAGTGCGCTGTCCTGGTCGAGCACCGAGAGGTGCACGCCGCGCCCGGTCTCGGCGGCGAGGTCACGCAGCAGCCGGGAGCTGTCCCGCTGGATCCGCCGCACGCACGGCGCGGAGCTGCCGACCGCCCACACCCGGGTGGCGATCCGGTAACGGCCGTCGTCGAGCTGCTCGACACCGCCCCATTCGACCAGCTCGCGGACCATCCGCCAGGCGGTGGCCAGCGGCAGTCCGGTGCTCTCGGCGATCTGGCTGACCTGCAGCGGCCCGCGGGCCCGTTCGATCGCCCCGAGCACCGACAGCACCCGGGAGGCGACGCTGCTCCGTGGCTCGGCCATCCGCGCTCCCCTCCCCTGCCGTGACTCGCCGTCGTGCAGCGATCCGCGTCACCCGCGAGCTTTCCGATGGCTGGAAGCGGGCGCCCGTCGCGGCAGCCCGACCGGGTGACGCTAGCGGCCCCGATCCCCGACGACAACAGGAACGCCGATGCAGATCCTCTCCCGCACCGCAGCCGTGCTGGCCTGCGGTGCCGTGCTGGCCGGCTGCGGTGGCGGCGCCGCCGCGGACCCGGCCCGCGCCGACGTCCTCACCGCCGGGCTCAGTGCCCCGGTCGACTGCCTCGACCCGCACCAGACGCCGCGCACCCCGAACCTGCAGGTCTCCCAGCAGCTCGTCGCGAGCCTCACCGACCAGGACCCGGCGACCGGCGAGATCGTGCCGTGGCTCGCCGAGTCCTGGACCGTCGACGACGACGCGACCGTCTTCACCTTCACGCTGCGCCCCGGCGCCACCTTCGCCGACGGCACCCCGGTGGACGCGGCGGCGGTCGTCGCGAACCTCGACGACGTCGCGGAGCTGGGTGCCCGCTCCCCGCTCGGTGCGACCTACCTGGCCGGGTACGAGGGTGCGACGGCCACCGGCGAGCGCGAGGTGCAGGTGCGGTTCTCCGCACCGAGCGCCCAGTTCCTGCAGGCCACGTCCACGGTCACGCTCGGCTTGCTCGCGCCGGCCACGCTCGACGCGGACCCGGACGGCCGCTGTGCCGGCGAGCTGACCGGTTCCGGACCGTACACACTGGACACGGTCGTGCTGAACGAGGAGATCCGGCTCGCCGCCCGGGCGGACTACGCGTGGCCGTCGGCGGTGTCGACGCACAGCGGGCCGCCCCGGGTGGGCTCGCTCGTCTTCGCCGTGACCACCGACGCCGGGGCCCGGCACGGCAGCCTGGTGTCCGGGCAGCTCGACGTCGACCTGCAGGTGCTCCCGCAGGACGAGCCGGCGCTGACCGGCGACGGGCGGCCCACCCTGCTGTCCGCGCCGCGCGCCGGGATCGTCTACACCCTGCTGCCCAACGAGTCCCGGCCGGTACTGGCCGATCCGGCGGTGCGCGGCGCGATCGGCGCTGCCGTCGACCGGGCCGCGCTGAGCCCGCTGCTGTCGGCCGGTGAGCGGCCCGCGACGAGTGCGATCGCGTCGACGACGCCGGGCTGGACGGACCGCTCCGACCTGCTGCAGCACGATCCGGCGGCGGCCGCGCGGCTGC
The DNA here is from genome assembly GCF_039526905.1 of Pseudonocardia kongjuensis. Lineage (NCBI taxonomy): Bacteria > Bacillati > Actinomycetota > Actinomycetes > Pseudonocardiales > Pseudonocardiaceae > Pseudonocardia > Pseudonocardia kongjuensis. Next base: position 1,993 of record NZ_BAAAJK010000006.1, read on the forward strand.
TCGACGACGCCGGCTGGCGGCCGGGCGCGGACGGCATCCGGGAACGCGACGGCGAGCGTCTGGAGCTGGAGCTGGTCTACTCGGCGACCGAGCGCTACGGCTCGGTGTACGAGCTGGTCGCCCAGCAGCTCGCCGGGGTGGGGATCGCGCTGCGGCTGAGCCCGCTCGACGACGCGACGAACAACGCCCGCCAGTCCGCGGGCGACTACGATCTCGTCTCCTGGGCGGTGACCCGCGCCGATCCGTCGGTGCTGGCCAGCGTCTATCCGGTGCAGAGCGCGAACCCGCAGCGGCGCACCACCCCCGACGAGCTGGACGCGCAGGTCGCCGCCATCTCCAGCACGCTGGACGACGCCCGGCGCGCGGCCGCCGTCGACGCGGCGGTGGGCACGATCATCGATGCGGGACACGGCGTCCCGCTGTTCGAGCAGGCCGCGTCGCTGGGCATCGCCCCGGGCGTCGACGGCGTGTGGCTGGACTCCGCGGGCCGGCCCCGCTTCGCGGACGCGCAGGTGCAGCGATGAGCGTCTGGAACGACTTCGGCCCCGGCCGCCCGGTCGGCGCCGCGGAGTTCGTCGCCGCCGCCGGGAACCTGCTCGGTGCGGCACTGGCGGCGCTGGGCGAGGACGACGGGCCGGGCGCCCGCGCCGATCTCGTCGACGGCCTGGCCGCGGTGCTCCGGCTGGACGGCCCGTACGCGACGCTGCGGCTGGACACCGGACCGGCCGGGCAGCCCGCCCGCGCCGAGCTGGCGCTCTCGGCCGCGGCGGCGTCCGAGCTGGTGCTCGACCTGGTCGGCCGGGCCGTGCCGGAGGCGCCGGCACGGATCGACGACATCCACAGCTCGTGCGTCGGCTACGCCTGGACCCCCGCCGTCGTCGCGCTGCTGCTGGAGCGCCCTGGCCGGCACGCCGCCCGCAACCTCTACAACGAGTGGCTGTGGCAGCTCGTGCTGTTGCGCGACGCGCTGATCCCGTTCAACACCCCGGAGCGGGCCCGGGTGCACGCCGACGCCGACGGGCTCACCCGGCTGCAGGACGACCGGGACCGGTTCGTCGTGCAGCTGATGACCCGTCGGGTCGCGCACGCCGAGCTGGTCCGGTTCGCCGCGCGGGTGGGCGTGCCGGACGCCGCGGTCCCCGGGTCCGCGTTCGGCTTCCGGACCGGGGACGCGCTGGTGCTGCCGCCGGTCGCGCTGGGCGGGCCGGTGCTCGGCCCGGCGCACCTGCTGGAGTGGCGCACCGGCGGGATCGACGGATTGCCGGACGGGGACACCGTCTTCTTCGTGCCCGCGGACGCCGCCGGCGACCGGTCCGGCCCGGACGCCGATCCGCGCGACCTCGGTGACGTCACGGTGGTGCCGATCCACGGGCGGCTGGTCGCCGGTGCGCCCGGTCCGGCCGGCGGGTACAGCCTGGACCTGGTCGTCGGGTTCGACGAGCACGAGTGGCGGGCCGACCTGGGCCGGGCGCTGGCCGGGCATCGCTACGCGATCCGGCCGGCCGGTGGCGATGCAGCCGCAGCGGCCACGGATGCCGGCGCCGGCACGGCGGGGACGGCCACCAGCAGCACGACCGGGCCGGCCACCAGCGACACAGCCGGGCCGGCCACCAACAGCACGGCCGGGCCGGCCACCAGCGACACAGCCGGGCCGGCCACCAACAGCACGGCCGGGCCGGCCACCAGCGACACAGCCGGGACGGCGGCCTGGTCGGGCTGTGCGGTGCTGCGCCGCGACGGCGCGGTGGACCTGCCCACCGGTGGCGGCGTCGTCCCGACCGGCGGCCAGTGGGCGCTGACCCTGGCCCTGCTCGGCCGGCTGACCCCGGGCTCGGTGGTGCTCTGGCAGGGCCAGGACGTGTCGTCGGTGCCGGACGCCGTGCTGCTCGACCTGCGGACCTGACGCGGTGGCACGGTCGGGCTGGGCGCCGTTCGTCGGCGGCCGACTCGGGCAGGCGGCGGGTGTGGTCTGGGCTGCCTACACGGTCGGTTTCGCCCTGTTCCATCTGCTGCCCTCGGACCCGGTGCGGATCATGATCGGGCCGGAGACGGCGGTCGACGAGGCGCGGATCGAGGCGTTGCGCGCCGAGCTGGGGCTGGACCGGCCGGTCGGCCTGCGCTACCTGGACGGGATGTGGTCGGCGCTGCACGGGGACCTGGGCACGTCGTTCCGCACCGGCCGCCCGGTGGCCGAGGCGATCGGCGAGGCGCTGCCGCGCACCCTGGCCCTGGCCGGTGCGGCGCTGGTGCCCGCGGTCGTCGTCGGGGTGCTGCTCGCCTGGTGCGCGGTGCTCACCCGCAGCGGCCGGGTGCGGGCCGTGCTGGCGGGCCTGCCGGGGCTGGCGCTGTCGGTGCCGACGTTCTGGCTCGGGCTGGTGCTGCTGCAGCTGTTCTCGTTCCGGTGGCCGCTGCTGCCCGCGCGCGGGGAGCACGGCTGGGAGTCGATGGTGCTGCCCGCCGCGACGCTCGCCGTCCCGGCGGGCGCGCTGCTGGCGCAGGTGCTGCTCGCCCGGCTGTCCGAGTCGTGGCGGGACCCGTACGTGACGACGGCCAGGGCGAAGGGCATCTCCCGGCCGCGGGCGCTGACCGTGCACGCCCTGCCGAACGCGGTGATGCCGGCGCTGACGGTGCTCGCGCTGCTGGTCGGCTGGCTGCTGTCCGGTTCGGTGGTGGTGGAGACGGTGTTCGCGCGCAACGGGATCGGCCGGCTCGTGCACGCCTCGGTCGCCGCCCAGGACCTGCCGATGCTGCTGGGGCTGCTGGTGGTCGCGACGCTGGTGTTCGTCGCGGTCACGCTGGCGGTGGACCTGCTGCACCGGGCCCTCGATCCGCGCTCCGCCCGGTGAGCGCGGGACGCGGGACCGGGTTCGCGGTCGCGGTGGCGACACTGGCGCTGGCCGCGACGGTGGCCGTCGCGCCGGGCCTGTTCACCTCCCGGGACCCGCTGCACGGCGAGCTCGCCGACCGGCTGCGCCCGCCGGACCTGCGGCATCCGTTCGGCACCGACGAGCTGGGCCGCGACGTGCTGGCCCGGGTGCTGCACGGGGCCGGACTCTCGCTGACCGCGGTGGTGATCGCGGTCGGGACGGCGCTGGTCGTCGGCGTGCTGGTCGGGGTGGTCGCCGGGTCGGGCCCGCGCCGGCTCGACGACGTGCTGATGCGCGGCGTCGAGGTGGTGCTGGCCGTCCCGTCGCTGCTGCTGGTGCTGTCGCTGGTGGCGGTGCTCGGGCCGGGCACGGTGAACATCGCGCTGGCGGTCGGGCTGACCTCGGCGGCCGGGTTCGCCCGGGTGATGCGGACCGAGGCGGTGCGGGTCCGGCGGCTGGACTACGTGGACGCGGCCCGCTCGTCCGGCACCCGGCGGGCCGCGGTGATCACCCGGCACGTGCTGCCGAACTCGGTCCGCCCGGTGCTGGCGCTGGCGACCGTCGAGCTCGGCAACGCGGTGCTGACGGTGGCGGCGCTGGGCTATCTCGGCTACGGCAACCCGCCGCCGACCCCGGAGTGGGGGTCGCTGATCGCGGCCGGCCAGGACTACCTGGCGAGCGCCTGGTGGCTGACCGTGCTGCCGGGGCTGGCCGTCGTCGCGGTGGTGCTGGCGGCCAACCACATCGGGCACCACCTGCGGGAACGGTGACGCGGGGCCCGGCCGGTGGGCCGGGCCCCGCGCCACGGGGGGTCAGTCCTGCCCGGCGCGCCGCTGCGCGACGGTCACCCCGCCGACCGTCCAGTGCGTCGGCGGGACCTCCCTGAGCAGCACCCGGACCGAACCGGGCGGCACGTCGAGGGCGGCGACGGCGGCGTCGTGCAGGGCGACCTGGAGGGCGTGCAGCACCTCGGGCGGGCGCCCGGCCAGCAGCGAGACGTCGATGACGGGCATCGCGGTCACCGCACCGGATCGGACTCGGTGACGGGTTCCTCGCCCGGGATGCGGACCGTCGTCAGGTCGGTGCCGCGGGTCTCGGGCAGCGTCACGACGAGCACGGCCAGGCCGAGCGCCATCGCGATCACCGGGTACCACAGCGCCGTCGAGGTGCTCCCCACCTCGGCGCCGATCGCGACCATCGTCGCCGGGAGCAGCCCGCCGAACACCCCGACGCCGAGCTGGTAGGGCAGGGCGAGCGCGGTGGCCCGGATCCGGGTCGGGAAGACCTCGGTCATCGTGGTGGCGGCCGGTCCCTGAGCCAGCTGGGCGAACAGCACGACGGTGAGCAGCAGCCCCATCACACCCAGCACCCGGGCGTCGAACAGGTCCCCGAAGCCCTCGATGGCGATGACGTCGGTGGCGCCGTCGACCGGGTAGCCGGCGTCGCCGAGTGCGCGGGTCAGGTCGTCGGTGAGGGTGGGTCCGCCGGCCACCGGGACGTCGTTCACGGTGACCACGGTCGGGCCGCCGGTGTCGACCCGGTCGAAGCGGACCGCGTTGGCCTGCAGCACCTCGCGGGCGCGGTCGCAGTCGGAGTCGAACGACGCCGTCCCGGCCGGGTTGAACTGGAACGCGCACTCGTCGGGATCGGCGCGCAGCAGCACCGACACCTCACTCTGTGCGGTCGCGAGCTGCGGGTTGGCGACCGAGGTGAGCGCGCTGGTGATCGGGAACAGCAGGACCACGGCGAGGCCGAGCCCGGCGAACAGCACCGGCCGGCGGCCGACCTTGTCCGACAGCCGGCAGGCGGCGACGCAGAGGAAGAACCCGGCGAGCATGACGATCAGGAAGATCGTGTTGACGGTGAACGAGTCCACCGACAGGTTCGTGCGCATCGCGGTGAGCATGTAGACGGTCGACAGGTAGCCGATGAACGCCTGGGAGGCGGCCATCACGAACACGATCGCGATCATGCGACGACGCGGGCGGGTGCCGAACGCCTCCCGCAGCGGCGCCTTCGCGGTGGTGCCCTCCTCCTTCATCCGGGTGAACAGCGGGCTCTCGTGGAGCTTGGACCGGATCCACACCGAGAGCGCCAGCGGAATGACCGAGATCAGGAACGGGATGCGCCATCCCCATTCCTCGAACGCGTCCCGGCCGATGATTCCCTCGACGGCCAGCTGCACGCCGACGGACAGGCTCAGGGCGAGTGCGGTGGTCCCGATGAGCCAGCCGAGGAAGAAGCCGCGGCGGTTCCCGGGGGCGTGCTCGGCGACGTAGGTGACGGCCGCGCCGAACTCGCCGCTGACCGCGAGGCCCTGGATGATCCGGCAGGTGACGAGCAGGATCGGGGCGAGCACGCCGATCTGTTCGGAGGTGGGCAGCAGGCCGACGGCGACCGTGGCGACACCCATCATGACCAGCGTGATCAGGAAGACGACCTTGCGTCCGACGACGTCGGTGAGCCGCGCGAAGATCACCGCGCCGATCGGCCGGACGATGAATCCGGCGGCGAAGGTGAGCAGCGCGAACACCGTCTGCGTCGCGGGCCCGTAGTCACCGAAGAACCGGCTGCCGATGATCGGCACCAGCGCTCCGTAGAGGAAGAAGTCGTAGTACTCGAACGCCGTCCCGGCCGAGGACGCGGCCACGACCTTGCGTTGTTCCTTGTTCATCGGTGTCCCTTCACCAGTGCCTCGTCGCGAACCGACGGAGAGTGGGTGCGAGGAAGGTAGGAGCGCGGACCGTTGCGAGGATCCGTTCCGTTTCCGGCCACCGGAATGCGCGCGGAATTCGGCGGGTCACCCGCCGAGCAGGTCGGCGATCGCGGCCGGATGGGAGGCGAACAGGGCGTGCCCGGCGTCGAGGGTGTCGGTGCGGAACGCCGTCGCCGGGGCGGTCGCGTCGGCGTGGGAGATCATCAGGTCCTGCAGCCCGGGCGGCAGCGCCCGGTCGCGGGCCGCCCGCAGGTAGCGGCGCGGCACCGAGCCCCACCGGCCGGCGGTCGCGGCCGGGTCGGTGCCGAGCAGGCAGAGCGGCTGGTCCGGGGTGAGCGCGTGGGCGAGTGCGTCGGCGTCGTCCAGCCCGGTCAGGTAGGTCTCGCGCAGCTCGCGCCGGTAGCCGGGATCGGTGCGCCGGGGATCGATCCGGACCGCCCCGGTCGCCGCCGGGTCGCCCAGGTAGAGGCTCGCGCCGGAGGCCGCGGCGGCCTCCGGCGTCGCCAGGTAGGCGCCCGCGGCGCCGAGAACGGTCGGCACGAACGCGGCCAGGTAGACGAGCTCGCCGACCAGACCGGGGGCGAGCTCCGCGGCCCGGGTGGCGACGACGCCGCCGATGCTGTGCGCCACCACGACCGGCCGCTCCTCCCCCGGGCGGTCGAGCCCGCGCAGCAGTCCGAGCAGGTCACCCGCCAGGTCGTCGAGGGTCAGCCCGGCGAGCGGGGACGGCGCGTCGGGCCAGCCGGGCCGGTCCGGGTAGCCGCTCGGGAACCGGGCCCGGGTGCCGTGCCCGGGCAGGTCCACCGCGATCGCGCGGTGCCCGCGGCAGGTGAGCTCGCGGGCCAGTCCGCAGAGGTGCCCGGCGCCGTGCCAGGCGCCGTGCACGAGCACGAAGGTCCTCACGCCGCCACCGCCGACCAGTGTGCGAGCAGCAGCGCGGCCAGCTCGGCCGGGCGTTCCTCGGGCAGGTAGTGCCCGCAGCCGGCGATCTCCCGGGTGCTGACCTGCTCGAACGCCTCGTCGACGGTGTCCCGCCAACCCAGGCCGACGCCCTCCCGGGCGCCGACCAGCAGCACCGGCGCGGTGACCCGGCCCCGGGCCGCCAGCTCCCGGTTGTCGGCGATGTCGTCGGGCAGCGCCCGGTAGTGGCCCATCGCGCCGCGGATCCCGCCGGGTGCGGCGAGCGCGTCGGCGTAGTGGTCCAGGACGCCGTCGTCGATCGCGCCGGGCACGGCGAGCCCGATCGAGTCGCGCAGCAGGATGGCCCGCAGGTAGTCGCGTTCCCGTCCGGTGATCAGCAGCTCCGGCAGGTCGGGGACCATGTTGAAGCCGAAGTGCCACGATCCGCCGGTCAGCGGGTTCGCCGCGGCCAGGCTGTCGCCGAGCCCGGGCACGCCGGCCTCGACCAGCGCGACGCTGCGCACCGCGGCGGGACGGCGGGCGGCCAGCGGGTAGCAGACCTGACCGCCGACATCGTGCCCGGCGACGTCGTAGCGCGGGTGCCCGAGCCGGGTCATCAACGCGTGCAGCCGGTCGGCGACCTCGGTCTTGCGGTAGCCGTCCGCGGGGCGCGAGCTGGCGCCGAACCCGGGCAGGTCGGGGACGACGACGGTGTGCCGGTCGGCGATCAGCGGCACCACCTTCCGCCACGCCGTGCCGGTCTGCGGCCAGCCGTGCAGCAGCAGCACCGGCGGCCCGGTCCCGGTCGTCCGGTACGCGATCACCGTTCCGTCCACCGTCGTCCGGTGGGTGTCCCGCTCGTCGTCGACGCCCATGAGGTTCATGGCCGGAACAGTGGCCGCTGCGCCGGCGACCGGCAGCGAGCCGTTTCCATCCACCGGAAGCGCCGCCTTCAGTGCCCGGCCGCGCGTTCCTACCGTTCGCCGGACCCCTTCGAAGGCGAGGTAGAAATGATCGAGGGCATGCGGGTGCTGGCGCTGTCGCACTTCGTGCAGGGCCCGGCCGCGTCGCAGTACCTGGCCGATCTGGGCGCCGATGTGGTCAAGGTGGAGCCGCCCGCGGGTTCGTGGGAGCGGCGGGCGGGCAGCGCGGGGATCCGGGTGGCCGGGCACAGCGTGACGCACCTGTCGGTGAACCGGAACAAGCGGTCGCTCGCGGTGGACCTGAAGCATCCGGACGCGCAGGCGGTGCTCCGGCCGCTGATCGAGCGGGCCGACGTGCTGATGGAGAACTACCGCGGCGGCGCGCTGGACCGGCTCGGTTTCGGCTACGACGCGGTGCGGGCGATCAAGCCGGACATCGTCTACGCCTCGGCGACCGGCTGGGGCTCACGCGGCCCGATGGCCGGCCGGCCCGGGGTGGACCTGCTGGTGCAGGCCCGGTCCGGGCTGGCCGCGGCCACCGGATCGGCCGGGCGGCCGGGCGCGGCGGGCACCCCGGTGGTCGACCACCACGGGGCCGCGCTGCTCGCGATGGGGGTGCTCGCGGCTTACGCGCGCAGGCTCGTCACCGGCGAGGGCACCCGGGTCGAGGCGAGCCTGCTCGGCGCCGGGCTGGACCTGCAGGCCGAGTCGCTGGCGCTGTTCCACTCCGGGCGGCGCACCGCCGCCGACCTGGACCGGCCCGCCGAGCTGGCCTGCTGGGCGATCGACGCGCCGTACGGGATCTACCCGCTGCGCGACGGCGGGTCCGTCGCGATCGCGATCAGCGGGCCGATGGACGGGTTCGGTGCGGCGCTCGGCGAGCCGGCGCTGGACGCGTTCGATCCGGTCGCGCGGCGGGAGCGCCGCGACGAGTACGTGGCGCTGCTGCGGCCGGTGCTGGCCGCGCTGAGCTTCGACGAGGTCGCCGCGCGGCTCGGGCCCGGCGGGTTCTGGTTCGAGCGGGTCGCCGGCTACGACGATCTCGCCGCCGATCCGCAGATCGTCGCCGAGGGGCTGTTCACCGAGGTCGACGCGGGCCCGGAGCGGGCGACCGTGCTGCGCCATCCGGTGCGCTACGACGGCGAGCTGCCCGCGGTGCGGCGGTCGCCCGCGGGACTGGGTGAGCATTCGGTCGAGGTGCTCGCCGAGGCGGGCCTGGACCCGGCTGTGATCGCCGGGTTCGTCGCGTCCGGCGCGGTTGTCGACGGCGGTGCCGGTGCCGGTGCCGGTGCTGCGGGCCGGTCCGGCGGTGCGAGCGGTTCCGGTGCCGCCGGTGACGGTGCGGCCGGGGCTCCCCGTGATCGTGCGACCGGTGCTCCCGGCGACCGTGCGACCGGTGCGACCGGTGCGACCGGTGCCGCCGGTGCCGCCGGTGCCGCCGGTGACGGTGCGGCCGGTGTTGCCGGTGACCGGGCGCGCGCCGCCGGCCCGGTGGCGCAGTGAGCAGCCCGACCACCGCGGTCCTCTGCCGGACCCTCGGCGGCCCCGAGCTGCTGGAGATCGTCGAGCTGCCGGGACCGGCGGCGCCCGGCCCGGGCGAGGTGGTCGTCGCGGTGGAGCACGTCGGGCTCAATTTCCACGATCTGCTGGTGCTCTCCGGCGAGCACGTGGTGCGCCCGGAGCCGCCGTTCTCCCCCGGCAGCGAGTACGCCGGGACGGTCACCGCGGTCGGCCCGGGCGTGCACGCGGTCGCGATCGGCGATCGGGTCGCGGGCAACGAGGAGTACGGCTGCGCCCGGTCGGCGCTGACCGTGTCGGCCGACCGGATCACCCCGCTGCCCGACGCCGTGTCCACCCGGGACGCGGTCGCGATCCTGGTCGCCTACGGGACCGCCTTCCACGCGCTCGTCCAGCGCGCCGCGGTGCGGCCGGGTGAGACGGTGCTGGTGCTCGGCTCGTCCGGCGGGGTCGGGTCGGCGGCGGTCGATCTCGCCGATCTGGTCGGCGCGCACGTCGTCGCGGCGGCGTCCGATCCGGACCGGGCGGCGCTCGCGCTGGATCGGGGCGCCCGCAGCGCGTTCGGCTACGGCGGCGACGCGGACCTGCGCGCCGCCGTGCGCGAGCACACCGGTGGGGCCGGTGCCGACGTCGTCGTCGATCCGGTCGGTGGGACGGTCGCCGGTGCCGCGCTGCGGTCGGTCGCCTGGGGCGGCCGGTACCTGGTCGTCGGGTTCGCCGGCGGCGAGATCCCGTCGGTCCGGCTGAACATCCCGCTGGTGAAGGGCTCGTCGGTGGTCGGGGTCTTCTTCGGCGAGTTCGTCCGGCGGCGGCGCGCGCTGCACGAACGCAACATGGCGACGGTCTTCGGCTGGGCCGCGGCGGGACGGCTGCGACCGCTGGTGCACGACGTGCTCCCGCTGACCGACGCGGCGCGGGCCTACCGGTTGCTCGCCGACCGGGCGGCCGTCGGCAAGGTCGTGCTGTCGGTGGCCGGATGAGGCGGGCACAGCCGGCGGAGCAGGCCAGGCCGACACAACCGGCGGAGCAGGCCGGGCCGACACAACCGGCGGAGCAGGCCAGGCCGACACAACCGGCGGAGCAGGCCGGGCCGACAGAGCCGGCGGTGACGGCCGGGACGGCGGACCCGGCGGAGGTGCCGCTCGGCCGGGGCCGTGTGACAGCGGTGACGGCGGCGCTGCTCGCCGGGACGCTGCTGGCCCCGCTGAACTCGTCGATCGTCGCGGTCGGGCTGGACGCCGTCCGCCGAGACTTCGCGATCGGCTTCGCCGAGGTCTCCTGGCTGGTGACCGGCTTCTACCTGACCGCCTGCGTCGCGATGCCGGTCGCCGGGCGGCTGGCCGACGTGTACGGGCCGCGGTCGGTGTTCGCCGCCGGGATGGCGGTGGCGTCCGCCGCGTCGGCGGCGGCGCCGTTCGCGCCGACCATCGAGCTGCTGGTCGCGTGCCGCTGCCTGCTCGCGCTGGGCGTGTCGGCGTCGTTCCCGTGCCTGATGGTGACGCTGCGCCGGCTCGGTACACCGGGCAGGCTCTCCGCGGTCGCCCTGGTGAACACCACCGCGGGCGCGGTCGGCCCGGTCGTCGGCGGGCCCGCGGTGGCCTGGTTGGGCTGGCCCGCGGTGTTCTGGGTGAACCTGCCGCTGACCTGCGCGGCGCTGGTCGTGGCACTGGTGCTGCTGCCGGGACGGCCGCCGTCGGCCGGGCGCGGACCGCGCCGGGGGTCGGACCTGCTGGGCGGCCTGCTGTTCGCGGGAGGACTGGCGCTGCTGCTGCGGGCGGTGCTGGTGCACCCGTTCGACGTGCCCTCCGGGCTCGCCGCGCTCGGCGTGCTCACCGCGTTCGTGGCGTGGGAGCTGCGGGTGGCCGCCCCGTTCGTGGACGTCCGCGCACTGCGCGCCGCGCCCGGGATGCTCGCCGTGCTGGCCGGGTTCGTGCTGTTCAACCTGGGGTACTACGCCGCCTTCTACGGGCTGCCGCAGTGGTTCCAGGGGCCGCTCGGGCTCGGCCCGGCGCAGGCCGGGCTGCTGCTGTTCCCGCTGGCCGCGAGCAGTGTGCTGGCCACCGTCGGCGGGGCCCGGCTGCTCGGCCCGCTCACCCCGCACCGGCTCGGGCTGCTCGCGCTGGGTCTGCTACTGGTCGGCTCGGTCGCGGTGGCGCTGCTGCGCCCGGGCAGCCCGATCTGGCTGGTGGCGACGGTCGCGGCGCTGCTGGGCGTCCCCTACGGCCTGGGCAACCTGGGCATGCAGCAGCTGATGTACGACCGCTCCCCGGCGCACCTGGCCGGGCTGTCCGGCGGGCTGTTCCAGTCGGCCCGCTACGTCGGCGCGATCCTCGCCGTCGGGGCGCTCGGCACCCTGACGCCCGCCGCCGCCGGCGACGACGCCGCCCCGGACGTGACCGGGCTGGGCGTCGCGATGGCCGTGATCGCCGTCCTCGGCGCGATCGTGCTGGGGACGACCGCGCGCCGCCACCCGGCCGGCCCCGGGACGCCCCGGTGAGCCGGCCGCACGACCCCGGCCACCCCGCCGGTCCCGCCGGTCCCGCCGACCCCGGCCACCCCGCCGGCCCCGCCGGTTCCACCGGTCCTGCCGGTCCCGCCGACCCTGTCGACCCCGGCCATCCCGCCGGTCCTGCCGATCCCGCCGCGCCGGCGTCCGGCCGCTCGGTGTCGTCGCGGGTGTTCGCGGTGCTCGGCGCGTTCGGTCCGGAACGCACCGCGCTGCGGCTGGTCGACCTGCGCGACGCGACCGGTCTGCCGGTCGCGACCGTGCACCGGATCGCCGCCGAGCTGGTCGCCCTGGGCGCGCTCGACCGCAGCCCGGACGGGCTCTACCGGATCGGGATGCGGCTGTGGGAGCTGGGCTCGCTGTGCCCACGCCCGCGGACGCTGCGCGACGTCTCGCTGCCCTACATGCAGGACCTCTACGAGGCGACCGGGGAGAACGTCCATCTCGCCGTGCTCGACGGCGACGAGGCGCTCTACCTGGAACGGGTGTGGGGCCGACGGTCGGTCGAGGTGGTCACCCACGTCGGGGAGCGGTCCCCGCTGCACGCCACCGGCGTCGGCAAGGTCCTGCTCGGCCACGCCCCGCGCGAGCTGCAGGAACGGGTGCTGTCGGCGGGCCTGCAACGCTTCACCCCGCACACCGTGGTGATGCCCGGCCTGCTCATGCGCAGCCTGCAGCAGGTGCGCAACACCGGCATCGCCCGCTGCGTGGAGGAGCTGTCGCTGGGCACGGTCTCGGTCGCCGTCCCGATCGTGGACGCGCAGCCGAAGGTGATCGCGGCGCTGTCGGTGGTGCTGCACACCCGCACCCGGGCGCTGCACGGGGTGGAGCCGGCACTGCGGCTGGCCGCCGCGTCGATCTCCCGGGAGCTGGCGACCGAGACCGTCCCGGTGCTGAGCGGGCTCAGGAACCGGCCCGGGCGGCGAGCAGCGCGCTGAGGGTGCCGTGCAGGACCTGCGCCCGCTGCCGCGCGGACAACCCGGCCGCGCCGACCGCGCCCACCGGGTCGTGCTCGGCCAGCTCGAACGGGTAGTCGGTGCCGACCATCACCCGTCCGGCGCCGACGTCGTCGACCAGCCGGCGCAGCGCCTGCGGGGAGAAGGTGGCGCTGTCGTAGTACAGCCGGTCCAGGTAGGCGCCGGGCGGCTGCGGCGTCGTCCGGGCGACGTCCTTGCGCTGCCAGCCCATGTCCATCCGGCCCCGCAGGATCGGCAGGCAGCCGCCGCCGTGCGCGAGCACCAGCGCGACGTCGTGGCGTTCCAGCACACCGCCGAACACCAGCCGGGCCGCGGCGATCGCGGTCTCCATCGGGAACCCGACGAGCTGGGGCAGCCAGAAGTCGTGCAGCCGGGCACCGTCCGGGACGCCGTTGGGGTGCACGAAGGCGAACACCCCGGCGTCGGCGAGGTAGGACCACAGCGGTTCGTGCACCGGGTCGTCGAGCTCGCGGCCCAGCCCGCGGGTGCCGATGGCGATGCCCGCGCAGCCCAGCTCCTCGATGCAGCGGCGGGCCTCGGACACCGCCCACGGGGTGCCGAGCGGGACGAAGCCGAGCGGGTCCATCGTGCCCGCCCACGGCGCGAGCACGGCGACCAGGCCGTCGTTGCCGCAGCGGGCGACCGACCGGACGAGGTCCTCGTCGTCGGCGCCCGCGCAGGTGACGAACGGCGGCAGCGAGACCAGCTGCCGCTCCACCCCGGAGCGGGCCATCTCGGCGGGCCGGCCCGACGGGTCCCACTGCGCGCGGGCGATCGGGATCGGGGCGCCGGGACCGACCCCGGACACCCGCGGGTCGAACCGGACGACGCCCTCGTCCAGCCCGGTGAGGTCGGCCAGGCCGTCGGCGGCCAGCCGGTCCAGCAGCGTGCGCGGCACCGCGTGCGCGTGCACGTCCAGCGCGCCGCGCCCGGTCGGTCCGGTCTGCTCCGTCATCGGTGCTCCCTCTCCAGCGCCCGCCGGTCGAACCGGCCCATCGGGGTGCGGGGCAGCCCGCCGTCGCGGCCGACGACGCGGTCGGCGACCAGCCCGAAGCCGTCCAGCACGGCGGCCGCGGTGCGCGGCTCGATCCGGCCGGCGGCGACCACGACGGTCCCGCCGTCGCGGCCGCGCAGCACCGCCGCGGGCACCCCGGTCGCGGTGCGCAGCGCGGCCTCGACCGCGGGCGGGCAGAGCGGGGCGGGGCCGTCGGTCAGCACGTCCTCGACGCGGCCGGTGTGCTGCAGCCGCCCGTCGTCGTCGCGCCGGCAGACGTCACCGGTGCGCACCCATCCGCCGTCGAACGGATCGGGCGCGCCGAACGCGTACCCGGTCAGCACGGTCGGGCCGCTCACCCACAGCTCCCCCGGGCCGTCGCCGGTGACGTCGCGCCCGGCCAGGTCGACCAGCCGGGTGCGGGTGCCCGCGAACGGCGTCCCCAGCCCGGGTGCGGTGCCGGTGCGGTGCGCCGCGGGCAGCGCCAGCGCGATCGTCTTCGGCACCTCGACCTGCCCGAACACCCCGCACAGGTCGGGATCGCCCCAGGCGCGCAGGGCCGCGGTGTCGGCGGCGGTCAGATCGTCGCCGCTGTAGAGGACCAGTCGCGGCACCGGCAGCCCGCCGGTCCGGGGATCGGCGAGCAGCGACCGCAGCAGCGGCGGCATCAGCGCGAGGACCGCGCCGGGCTCGGCCGCCAGCGTCTGCACCAGGCCGTCGACGCCGGACCGGGCGGGCAGCACGAACGTGCCGCCGTGCAGCAACACCGGCAGCACCATGTTCCCGAAGCCACCGGAGACCGCCTCCGGGCAGACCACCACCGGCCGCTGCGGCCACGGCAGCTGCTCGGCGCACATGGTGGCGACCGCACCGAGCGCCGCCCCGGACAGGTCGACACCCTTGACCGTGCCGCCGGTCCCGGAGGTGAAGGCCAGCCGCGCCGCGATCCGGTCCGCCCCGGCGGCGGGCGCACCCACCGGCCCGGCGGCCGCCAGGTCCGCCGATCCGCCCGCGGGCACGCCCGATCCGCCCGCGGGCGCACCCGCTCCGCCCGCGGGCACACCGACCGGGTCCGGCCGGGCGTGACCGGCCCGATCGGCCGGGCGCGCCGGGCGCGCCGGGCGCGCCGGGACGCCGGAGCCGTCGACGACCCAGCGCCGGACCGCGCCGCAGCCCGCCCCGGCGACCGGCTCCGGCGCCGTCACCACCACGGAGGGGCCGATCAGCTCCAGCCGCCGGGCGAGCTCGGCGGGCGGCAGCGACCCGGGGGCGACCGAGCAGGCCCGCACCCCGGCGACGTAGCAGGCCGCCGCGGTGATCCACTGCGCCGGGTCGTTGCCGCGTAGTTGCACCAGCGTGTCGCCCGGCCCCAGGCCGGCCGCCGCGAGCCGGTCCGCCAGGTCGTGCACAGCGCGCGCGGTCGCGGCGTAGGTCAGCCCGGTGCCGCCCTGCCGCAGCGCCACCCGCTCCGGGTGCCGGTCGAGCGCGTCGAGCAGCAGCGGGCCGATGCCGGTCACAGCCGCTCGTCCGGCAGCACGGTGCCGCACCCGTCGCAGGTCCGGGCGTCGAGGTCGTCGTAGAAGGATCGGTAGGCCCCGGCGACCGGGTCGACGCTGTAGTCGCCGACGTGCACCGCCTCCTCGTGCAGGAAGTGGTCGCACGACGGGCAGAACCAGCGGAACCGGTCCAGCTCGCCGGGCCGGCGCAACCGCTCGATGACCAGCACGAACGAGTCCGGCGCGAACCGGGGCGAGTGCGCGATGCCGGTCGGGGTGAAGATGCACCGCCCCGGCGGGACGACGGCGATGTCGGACCCGCCCTCCGGGCGGCGGTAGTGCAGGTCCATCGTCCCGCGGACCATGAACATGACCTCGTCGCTGGGGTTGAGGTGGAACTCGCTGCGGTACTCGCGGCCGCGGGCGAGGAAGGCGAGCGACTCGCTGTCCTGCCACAGCACGGCGACCCGGCGCCCGGAGTCAGCCAGCTCCTGGGCGGTGCGGTCCAGCTCGACGATCGGCATCTGGCTCGGATGCATGGGGTGCCTCCCTTTCAGGCGGTGGCGGCCGGTGTGCGCTCGTGCACCATCCGGCCGGCGACGACGGTCAGCTCGACCGAGGTGCCGAGCAGGGCCGCGGGATCGTCGTCGAGCGGGTCCCGGTCGACGACGGTGAGATCGGCGTCGGCGCCGACGGTGATCCGGCCGCGGTCCGGCCGGCCGGTGTGCGCCGCGACGGACGCGGTGTAGAGGCCCAGCGCCTCGGCCGCGGTGATCCGCTGCCCGGCGCCGACGTCCGCGCCGGTCACGTCCCGGCGGGTGCGCATCAGGTACATGTTCGGGAACGGATCGAGCGCGTTGATCGGATGGTCGGTGCCCGCGCAGACCCGGTCCGGGCCGAGCACGTCGAGCCAGTCCCGGAACGGCACCGCCCGGCGCAGCGCGTCCTCGCCGAGGTGCCCGGCGATCGCCCGCCCGTTGCGCCACAGGAACGGTGCCTGCGCCGCGACGACGACGCCGCTCCCGCGGGCCCGCAGCATCTGGTCGCGGGTCATCAGGCTGGCGTGGATCAGGACGTCGGGGAGCCTGCCGGGGGCGCCGCCGCCGAGCACGTCCAGGGCGAGATCGACCGCGGCGTCCCCGACGACGTGCACGCCGACCGGCCAGCCGCAGTCGTGCGCGATCCGTACCAGGGTGCGCAGCCGGGCGGCGTCGACCACGGTGCTGCCGCGGTAGCCGCTGCGGCCCGGGTAGTCGTCGCGGGTGTGTGCGGTGCCGAGCGTCATCCCGCCGTCGATCTGCAGTTTCACCCCGCGCACCGACGTCCACGGGGTCGGGCCGGGTGGGCCGCCGGCAAGCAGCTCCCGCCACCGGTCCCGGTCGACGTCCGGGTTCAGCGCCGCCCCGGTGGGGACGACCATCGCGGCGACCCGCACGGTGGCCCCGCCGTCGTCGGCGAGGGCCCGCACGACCGCCAGATCGGCCGGGGTCATCGCGCCGGCGACGACCGAGGTGATGCCGTGGGCGTTGAGCAGCCGCATCGCGTCCCGGATCTGCGCCCGGCGCTGCGCCGGCGTCCACGGCGGGACCACCGCGGCGACCCGGTCGGCGTCGGCCCGGTCCAGGTGCCCGCCGTGCCCGGCCGGGTCGATCCCGGCCCGCCGCAGGGCGGCGGAGCTCGCGGTGCCGCCGTGCCCCTCGTGCAGCAGGACGGGGCGGCCCGCGGCGGCGGCGTCGAGCTCGGTGCGGGTCGGCGGGCGCTGCTGCGCCAGCTGCAGGACCGGGTTCCAGGTCTGCCCGCGGATCCACTCGCCGTCCGGGCGGCCGGCGGCGAACGCGGCGATCCGGTCCAGCGCGTCGGCGACGGTCCGCGCGTCGCGCAGCGGCACGGCGTGCGCGTCCATCGCGGCGTCCTCGAAGTGGCAGTGCCCGTCGGCCAGCCCGGGGATCACCCAGCGGCCGGAGACGTCGACGACCCGGGCGTCCGGACCGGTCGCGGCCCGCACGCCCTCGGCGTCGCCGATCGCGGTCACGACGCCGCCGCGCACCCCGACCGCGCCGGCCCAGCCGTCCGGGCCGAGCACCCGGCCGCCGGTCAGGACCAGCCCGTCAGACCGTGGGGACGGTGTCGGCGACTGCTGCAACGCACTCCACCTCCACCCGGACCCCGGTGCGGTGCGGCGTGGCGATGATCGTCGTGCGGGCCGGGAAGTGCGCGGCGCCGTCGAAGAACCGCCGGTACTCCTCGTTGAACGTGCCGAAGTCGGCGACGTCGGCGACGTAGCAGGTGCACTTGAGGACGGTGTCCCGCGAGCCGCCCGCCGCCTCGACGACGGCGAGCAGGTTGGTGAGCGTCTGCCGGACCTGGGCGGCGAAGTCGTCGGAGACGATCGTGCGGGTCTGCGGGTCCAGCGGTCCGGTGCCCGAGCAGTAGATCGTGCCGCCGTGCACGACGGCCTGCGAGAGCGGCGCGGCGGTGCCGGTGGAGAAGCCCACCACCGGTGCGGATCGGGTGGTCACGGTGCTGATCGCGGTCATCGCGCTGCCTCCTGCGTTGCGGGGTCGGGATCGATCTGCATGACGACGGCCTTGGGTTCGGTGAAGAAGTCGCGGCTGTAGAGCCCGCCCTCGCGGCCCACCCCGGAGTCACCGGCGCCGCCGAACGGGGCCCGCAGGTCGCGGACGAAGAAGCAGTTGGTCCACACGGTGCCGACCCGCAGGGCCCGGGACACCCGGTGCGCGCGGGACAGGTCGCGGGTGAACACCATCGCGTTGAGGCCGTAGCGGGTGTCGTTGGCCAGCGCGACCGCGTCCTGCTCGTCGTCGAACGGGAGCACGACGACGACCGGGCCGAAGATCTCCTCCTGGGTCACCCGGTCCCGCTGGCCTGCCCCGAGCACGATGGTCGGCAGCACCGTCCAGCCCTCGCCCGGACCGCCGGTGTGCAGAGTGGCGCCCGCCGCGGTGGCGACGTCCAGATAGGACATGACCTTCCCGTGGTGCTCCTGCGACGACAGCGGCCCGATCCGGGTCGCCGGGTCCTTCGGGTCGCCGACCGGCAGCGCCTGCGCGGCGCGGGTGAGCCGGTCGACGAACTCGTCGAGCACCTCCCGCTGCACGTACAGCCGGCTGCCGGCCAGGCACACCTGGCCGCTGTTGGTGTAGACGGCGCGGACCGCCCACTCGACGGCCCGGTCCAGATCGGCGTCGGCGAACACGATGTTCGCGCCCTTGCCGCCGAGCTCCATGCTGACCGGGGTCAGGTTCGTGGCCGCGGCCCGGCCGATGGTCCGGCCGGTGGCCGACTCACCGGTGAAGGTGATCCGGTCCACCTCGGGGGACTCGGTGAGCGCCTGGCCCGCGGCGTCCGGCCCGAAGCCGTGCACGACGTTCAGCACGCCGGGCGGCACACCGGCCTCCAGGGCGAGCCGGGCCAGGATCGTCGCCGACGCCGGGGACTGCTCGGCCGGTTTCAGCACCACGGTGTTCCCCCAGGCCAGCGCGGGGGCGATCTTCCAGCTCGCCATCATCAGCGGGAAGTTCCACGGCGAGATCGCCGCGACCACGCCGACCGGGTCGTAGCTGGTGAACGCGTGCTGCCCGCCGGGCATCGGGAACGCCTCGGCCGGCGCCAGCCGGGCGTGGTCGGCGAAGAACCGGATGTTGCGGGCCGCGCGCGGCACGTCGTGCCCGGACGACTCGGTGATCGGCTTGCCCATGTCGACGGTGTCGGCGAGGGCCAGCTCGGCGGTCCGCTCGACGACGAGATCGGCGAACCGGTGCAGGATCCCGCCGCGCTCCTCGGCGCTCATCCGCGGCCAC
The DNA here is from genome assembly GCF_039526905.1 of Pseudonocardia kongjuensis. Classification (NCBI taxonomy): domain Bacteria; kingdom Bacillati; phylum Actinomycetota; class Actinomycetes; order Pseudonocardiales; family Pseudonocardiaceae; genus Pseudonocardia; species Pseudonocardia kongjuensis. The sequence continues at coordinate 20,711 of NZ_BAAAJK010000006.1, forward strand.
GGACCGTCGTCGAACGCGGTGCGGGCCGCCTCGACGGCCCGCCGGGCGTCCTGCGCGGAACCGGACGCCACCGTCGCCCACGGCGCCCGTTCCCACGGGTCGACCGAGTCGAACGTGGCCGCGTCGGCCGAGGCGACCTCCTCGCCGGCGATGACGTGACCGTAGGACTCCACCTGTGCTCCTTCACTCGCGGACTGCTGGGGCAGATCGTGCGGCGGGCCGGCCGGGCGGCCAACGGCTCGTTACCACCCAGCGGAAACGCCGGGTCGCGATCGGCTGCGCCGGTTCGAAGGATGGGCGGCGACCCCGACCGGCAGGAGATCCCCGTGAACCCAGCAGTCCCGACGGGCGCGCTGCTCGTCCGCCCGCGGCACACCGGCGACCCGCCCGGCCGGCCGGTGCCGGTGCACGACGCCGGCGCGCCCTACCGCGGCCCGGGGCCGGTGCAGGTGGCGGCCGCGCTGGCCGTCACCGCCGGCCCGGACCCGGCCGTCCGGGGCGCCCTGCTGATCTCCGGCGCCGACGGCCCCCGCGCGGTCGTCCTCGGCCCGGTGGTGGCGCCGCTCGCCGGGCCGGACCTGCGACTGGTCGGCTGCACCGTGCACGTCGGCGGGCTGCCCGCCGGCACCGGTGCCGGGGCCGCCGCGGTCCCGGCGTCCGGGCCGTGGGCGGTCACCGCCGGGCACGACCCGGGCGTCACCGTCCTGTTCGGACCGATCACCGCACCCGCGCCGGCCACGGGCCGGACGACCGCGACCGCCGTGTTCGGCCGCGGGCTCGGCCCGGTCACCGTGCGCCTGCACCCCGAGGGGGACTCGTGAACGACCAGACCGTCGCCGGTGCCGCGCACCTGCTGCTGGACGCCGAGCAGCGGGCCAGCGCCGTCGAGCCGATCACCGACACCTGGTCCGGGCTCGACCTGGACACCGCCTACCGGGTGCAGGAGGAGACCCTGGCCCGGCGGATCATGCGCCGGGAGACCGTCACCGGGATCAAGCTGGGCCTCACCTCGCGGGCCAAGCAGGTCCGGATGGGCATCGACACCCCGCTCACCGCCTGGCTGACCGACGCGATGGCGCACGGCGCGGGCGAGCCGGTCCCGACCCACACGCTGATCCATCCCCGGGTCGAGCCGGAGATCGTGTTCGTGCTCGGCGAGCGGCTCGCCGGGCCGGGCGTGACCGCGGCCCGCGCGCTCGGCGCGGTGCGCAGCGTGCACGCCGGGCTGGAGATCATCGACAGCCGGTTCCGGGACTTCCGGTTCCGGCTGCCCGACGTGGTCGCCGACAACGCCTCGTCCGGGCTGGTGGTGACCGGTTCGACCGGGATCGCGCCGGCCGACCTGGACCTCGCGCTGGAGGCGTGCGTGCTGGAGGTCGACGGCGAGATCGTGCACACCGCCACCGGGGCCGCCGTGCAGGGCGATCCGGCGCAGGCGCTCGCGCTGGCCGCGAACACGCTCGGCGCGCGCGGGATCCCGCTGGAGCCGGGCTGGCTGGTGTTCACCGGCGGGATGACCGACGCGGTGCCGATCGCCCCCGGCTCGCACGTCGTCGCCACCTTCACCACCCTCGGCACCCTGGTCCTGGGCGCCGCGTAGACCCCGCGCCGCACACCCGTTGCCTGCGCCGCACACCCGTTGCACCAGGTGTGCGGCGCAGGCAACGGGTGTGCGGTGGTCAGCGGCGGCGGACCTCGGCGGACCATTCGGCGCGCATCCGGGTGGACTCGGGGGACGCCAGCTGCGCGATCTGCTCGGTGATCTCCCGCTGCACCGCCTCCTCGACGGTCGCGTCGGCGGCGTCGTGGATCAGCGCCACCGTCCGCCGGGCGGCCTCCGGCGGGGTCGCGGCGAGCACCGCCGCCCGCTCGAGCGCCGCGGCCAGCGGGTCGTCGGCGATCTCGTCGAGCAGCCCGATCCGCAGCGCCTCGGCGGCGCCGACCCGGCGCGCGGACAGCGCGATCTCGGTGGCCCGGCCCGGCCCGACCGCCCGGCTCAGCAGCCGGCTGATCCCCCAGTCCGGGACCAGCGCCATCCGCACGAACGGCACCGCGAGGAACGCCGACGGCGACCCGATCCGCAGGTCGCAGGCCAGCGCCAGGGCGGCCCCGGCGCCGACGGCGGCGCCGTCCACCGCGGCCAGGGTCGGCGTCGTCGCGCGGACCAGCCGGACGGTCGTCGAGAACTCGCGCGCCATCCGGGCCCGGGCCCGCTCCGGCGGCTCGTCGCCGAGCGCGCCGATCACGTCGAGATCGCCGCCGGCGCAGAACGCGCCGCCGCGCCCGGTCAGCACGATCACCCGCACCGCGGGATCGGCGTCCAGCGCGGCGACCAGGCCGGGCAGCCCGTCGAGCAGCGGCCGGTGCAGCGCGTTGCGCCGCTGCGGGCGGTCCAGGGTCAGCACGGCGACGCCGTCGTCGCCGACGTCGAGGACGGCGCCGTCGGGCACGGCGCGGGAACGGTCGTGGTCGGTCACCGTCCGATCGTCGGCGCGGTCCCGCCGGACCGGCCAGACGCGGTTTCCGCTGGGTGGGAGCGACCGGTGGCCCGGCGCCGGGACCGGGGCCGATCCTGCCCGGGTCCGCGCACCCCGCCTGCCGAACGGAGCACCACGCCCCATGCCCGACTCCCCCGCCACGCACCCGTCCCAGCTGGCCGGCCGGACCGCCGTCGTCACCGGCGCCGCGTCCGGCATCGGCCGGGCCACCGCCGCACTGTTCGTCCGGCGCGGCGCCCGGGTGCTCGCCGTCGACCTGGACGCCGCCGGCCTGGCCGGGCTCGCCGCCGAGCTCGGCCCCGATGCCGCGCTCGGCACCCTCACCGCGGACCTGACCGCACCCGGCGCCCCGGACACCGTGATCGACCGCGCCCGCACCGAGTTCGGCACGCCCGACGTGCTCGCCAACATCGCCGGCAAGGCGGGCGACGGCCCGATCGACGCCACCACCGACGACGACCTCGACCGCTACCTGCAGCTCAACCTGGGCACCGCGTTCCGGCTGACCCGCGCGTTCGCGGCCGCCTGCGAGGGCGGCGGCGCCGTCGTCAACACCTCGTCGACGTTCGCGCTGGTGGGGGTGCGCGGGTCGGCGCCCTACTCGGCGGCCAAGGGCGCCGTCACCAGCCTGACCCGCCAACTCGCCGCCGACCTGGGCCGCCGCGACATCCGAGTGAACGCCGTCGCGCCCGGCCTGGTCCGCACCCCGGCGACCGCGGCGAAGATCGACTCCGGGATCTTCGAGGACGTGGTGACCCGGTCCCGTCCGCTGCCCCGGGTCGGGCGGCCGGACGACGTCGCCGGCGCCGTCGCGTTCCTCGCCTCCGACGACGCCGCGTTCGTCACCGGCGTGACGCTGCCGGTGTGCGGCGGCTGGAGCACCACCCGGTTCCGCGAGTGACGCCGGTTCAGGCCGGCACCCGCGACCTGCGCAGCCACGGCGCGAGGTTCGGGTTGCGCGGGCGGTAGCCGGGCAGCCGTTCCCAGCGCTCGCGCAGCGACGGCGCGAGCGTCTCCCGCTCGGTGGTGTTCACCGGCCGCAGGTACGGGCGACGGCCAGGCACCAGCGACGCGAGCCCGGCGAGCCAGCCGGGGTACGGGTCGCCGAAGGCGGAGCGCCACTCGTCGCCGGTGAGCGGGACGGCGGGCGGCCCGATGTCCAGGCCGGCCGCACGGGCCTCGTCGGCGATCCACTCGCGGGGCAGCGCGGAGAGCGGGGCGGGGCCGCGGGACCGCTCGCCGCCGCCGCCGACGTCGGAGTGCGCCCCGACGAACCAGCGCTGCTCGACCGACGTCGGGTGGTCCGGGACCGGGACGGGCACGGCCGTCCAGAGCGTCGGGGTGAACTCGGGGCGGTCCTCGTCGAGGGCGACCGCGTGCCGGGCGACGTCGACGTACCCGCTCAGCGCGGTGTCGTGGAACCGGTACCGGTGGGCGAACACCTTGCCGATGTCCCCCGGGATGCCGAGGCTGCCGACGGTGTCGAAGACGCCGATGAAGCGGATGCGCTCCAGCCGGGACCGGGCGAGGACGGTCCGGTCCTGCGCCGTCCGGCGGCCCGGGTCGTCCTCGCCCTCGGTCATCTCCCGCAGCCCGGGCCTGCGCAGGTCGCGGTACCGGTCGAAGACCTCGCGATCGGTGAGCACGTCCGGTGCGACGAGGCCGCACCGGGTGATCATCCCGGCCAGGCTGCGGGCGGTGAACGCGCCCCGGCTGTAGCCGAACAGGTAGATCTCGTCGCCGGGCCGGTGCCGCTCGGCGAGGAAGCGGTAGCCGCGGCGGATGGTGTCGTCGACGCCGTGGCCGAACGCGCCGCCCCGGATCCGGTCCCACGGCCCGTTCCCGACGCCCTCCACGTAGCACCGCTGCTGCCCGCCGCCGGGGTCCTCGCGCCCGCTCTCGGCGGTGCGGTCGTGCAGCAGCGCGACATGCGTCCCGTCGGCCGGGTCGTTCCACGTTCCGTCCATGAACACCGCGAATCGCATGCACCACCGTCGCGACCGGTGACCGGCCCCCGCAATACGCATTCCTGATCAATTTCCGGCGCACGTTCCGCCAGGTCACAGCGGACTCTCCCGGTCATCGTCCGGATTCGGTATCCGGAACCCGGAAAGATAGTTCGCTACGCACATGTGCGTATGGAATTTCCGGTAACGGCACTTCTATCGTCATTCCCACCGTGCCCACCACCACGACGATGCGGGGAGTGCAGACGATGAACGAGAACGCCGACGGACGCCGGGTGATCACCGGGATGCGACACGGCGGACACGCCATCGTGGACAAGGCACCGGGTGCCGACCGGGCCGTCGAGCACGGGTCGGTGCGGCTCAGCGAGATCACCCAGGACGCCGAGATCGCGAAGACCGACGGCATCGCGGGCGCGCTGGCGCTGGCCGGGGTGAGCGACTTCGACTACCTGTTCCCGGCGCTCGCGAACGACCCCGCCAAGCTGCTGCCCGCGGAGACGCCGCAGATCGCGGAGACCACCGTCGCCGCGCTGAACGCGCTCGGCACGGCCATGATCGAGCAGGCCCCGCCGTCCGGTCCGGACGCGCCGATCCCGCCGGTGCACACCTACTGGGGCCAGTTCGTCGACCACGACCTGACGGCCGCGACCGACAACGACAGCGTCATCGGCATCGACGTCACCCCGCTCACCCCGATGCCCCCGGCCGACGTCGTCTCGCTGCTGGTCAACAAGCGCAACCCGGCGCTGAACCTCGATTCGCTCTACGGCGACGGGCCGTTCGCGACGCCGGTGCCGGGCGGGATCGCCGTGCCGTACCGCGCCGACGACCCGGCCAAGTTCGTGCTCGGCACCCTGGCGGTGACCGGTGGGGCGGCCGGGGCGCTCATCCCGCCGGTGAACGACAACGAGCGCGACCTGCCCCGCCAGGACCGGGTCGCCCTGATCGGCGACGGCCGCAACGACGAGAACCTGGTCGTCGCGCAGCTGCACGTGGCGTTCCTGCGCTTCCACAACAACGCCGTCGACTGGGTGCGCGCGAACGAGCCCGGCCACGCCGGGACCGGTGCGGTGTTCGCCAGGGCCCGCGACCTCACCCGCTGGGCGTACCAGTGGCTGACCGTGCACGACTACCTGGACACCGTGCTGGACGTCGGCGCCGTCGACCGGGCGATCGCCGGTGAGGACGACCCGCTCGGGCTCCTCGGCCGGGAACGGACCTACATGCCGCTGGAGTTCTCGGTGGCCGCCTTCCGGTTCGGCCACAGCATGGTGCGCGGCGCCTACGACTGGAACCGCAACTTCGGCTTCCCCGGCGGCTTCCAGGAGCGCGCGACCCTGCAGCAGCTGTTCCAGTTCACCGGCACCGGCGGCTTCATCGGGGGCGCCACCACGCTGCCCGACAACTGGCCGATCGAGTGGCAGCGGTTCGTCGAGCTCGACGATCTGTTCCCGATCCGGGCCACCCGCCCGATCGACACCTTCCTCGCTAGCCCGCTGGAGGAGATGGTCAACCAGCTCGACGGCACGAGCGTGCCCCCGGACAGCGACCTCGGCAAGCTGCTCGTGCACCTGGCCCGGCGCAACCTCCTGCGCGGGTTCCGGCTCGGCATCCCCACCGGGCAGGCCATCGCGACCGCGCTCGGGATCACGCCGCTCACCGTCGCCGAGCTGACCGACGGGCTGGACCCGGCGATCCGCACCGCGCTGGAGTCCGGCGGTCTCGTCGACCGGACGCCGCTGTGGTTCTACGTGCTGCGCGAGTCCGAGGTCCGCAACGGCGGCGCCGCGCTCGGGCCGGTCGGCAGCCGGATCGTCGCCGAGACCATCGTCGGGCAGCTCCGGAAGGACCCGCGGTCCTACCTCAACCGCGACGGCTGGACGCCCGACGACGGCGTGCTGCTGCCCGACGGCGGGGCCGTCACCTCGATCGCCGCGTTCCTCCGGTTCGCCGGGGTGCTGTGAGCGGCGCCGGGGCGTGCGGCGCGCCGGTTCCGGGCCGGGCGTTCAGGAGCGCAGGGTCGCGCTGGGCGGGCAGCCGTACTCCGCGCGGTACCGCGCGGCGAAGCGCCCGGGATGGGTGAAGCCCCAGCGTGCCGCGACCGCGGCGACCGACTCGCCCCCGGCCGGGTCACCGGCGACCAGCTCGGCGTGCGCACGGGCCAGCCGGGCCCGGCGCAGCTCCTCGATCGGGGTGCGGCCACGGTGCCGGCGGAAGGCGTGCTGGAGCCCGCGGACGCCGACCCGGGCGGCCGCGGCGACGTCGTCGACCCCGATGTCGGACGCGGCGTGCTCCTCGATGTAGGCCAGCGCCCGCCGGACCACCGCGGGCTCGGTCCGGCCGGTCCGCGGTGCCCGCCCGGTGCCGGCGAGCCCGCTGTTGGGGAAGGTCAGCAGCGCGGCGGCGGCCAGCGACCGGCCGGCCTCGGCCAGCACCAGCGGGTGCAGCGCGGCGCCGTCGTCGCCCAGCACGTCGCGCCGCACGTGCGCGACGGCGCCCTGCCAGTAGCGGGCGGCGGCCCCGCTGAGCGGCAGCATCGAGCTGAACCGCACCGGCCCGGGCCCGAACAGCGAGCGGGCCGCCCGTTCCAGCAGCGCCGCGTCGATCGAGACGGTGTCGACGGCCATGTCCTCGAGCCGGTTCCACCAGCCGCGCTCCGGGGGCATCAGCAGCGGCTGCCCCTGCTCGGCCCCGGCGGTCTCCCGCCCCGACCGGACCCCGAGCCGGCCGCCGGACCAGCCGGAGATCACGTGCAGGGTGCCCACCGGCGCCGCGACCTCGAACTCCGCGACCATGCTGTACGCGACGTGCGCCACCGCGAACCCGGGCCCGGCGGTGCCGGTGTGGGCGAACCGGAACCCGTCGGCGTCACCGGAGAGGGTCACGGTGAAGTCGGCGTAGGCGTCGCGCAGCACCTGGTTCGACCACTCCGGGTCGGTGGAGCGCAGGTCGAACCTGGTCAGCGGCGATCCGGGTGGCTCCGGCACGTCCGACGTTCCTCCGGGAGGGGGCGACCGTCCCGGTCGTACGCCGGGTTTCCGACTCAGTATCCACAACGTCCGGCCCGGGCGGGAGGACCGGTCAGTGCCGTGCCGCGCCGTTCGCGGACCGGTAGCCGCGCGGGGACAGCCCGTACTGCGCGGTGAAGGCGCGGTGGAAGTGGCTGCTGTCGAAGAACCCCCAGCGGTGGGCGATCGTCGCGATCGGCTCGTCGCCGGCGGTCAGGTCGTCGCGGGCGCGGGCCAGCCGGCGGCTGCGCACCACCCCGCCGAGGGTCTGTCCGGCGGCGCTGAAGACGCGGTTCACCGTCCGTTCCGACACGCCGTGCGCGCGGGCGACCCCGGCCGGGGTGATCGCCGGCCCGGCGAGGTGCCGGTCGATGTAGCGCACCATGGCGGCGCGCAGCACCGGGTCGCCGACGAGCCCGGGCGCCGTCCCCCGGTCCTCGGCCGCCCGGACCGCCCCGGCGAACAGTTCGAGGGTGGCGTTGCGGGCGGCGACGGTCGCCGCCGGACCGAGCGCCGGGAGCGTGCCGGTGAGCGCGTCCAGGTAGTGCGACAGCAGCCGGACCGCGGGCGCGGACCGGTCCAGGGTGATGCCCGGCGTCGCCCACGCCCGGCCGCCGACCTCGGTCAGCGCGGCGCGCGGGATCAGCAGGCTGCGCTTGACCAGCCGCTGCGCCACCGCGAACCGCGCGCTGCCGGTGCTGTCCCACACGACGGCGTCGCCCGGGCCGAGCCGGGTGGTCCGGTCGCCCTGCCGGACGGTCTCCGCGCCGTCCCGGACGAACAGCACCACCACGAACTCGCCGTCGGTGTCGGCGATCTGCGCGCGGGACCGCACGCCGCGGGTCCGCTCGCACTCGGTGTCGACCAGTGCGAGATCGTCGACCCACCAGCGCCGGACGCGCGCCCGGAACGTGCCGCCGGGCCGGGCGGTCCCGGCCTGCACGCTCCACGGCAGGTGCGTCGCGGTGACGATCTCGCGCCAGCGGTCCGACATGTCGTCGTCGGCGCGGCCGTGCACGCTCCACCGGTCCGGTCCGGTTCCTGTCACTGCCGACCTCCCCATCGCCGGTGCGGCGGCGCCCCGGGATGACACAGGCAACTGTGGCACCGGCGCGGCCCGCGCGGAAGCGCCTGGCGGGCCCGTACAACGACCGGTCGCCCGGGTACACGCCGCACCGCCCGGCGGCCGCCGACACTGTGCTCCCCGGGGGGTGTCCGGTGAGTTCGGTACGCGAGGAGATGACGACGATGTCCCGACGCGACGTGGAGTTCCAGGCCGACGGCACCACCCTGCGCGGGTGGCTCTACGAACCCGACGGTGGCCCGCGCCCGTACCCGCTGGTGGTGATGGCGCACGGGTTCTCGGCGACGAAGGAGATGTACCTGGACGACTTCGCCGAGGTCTTCGCCGCCGGCGGGCTGGGGGTGCTGGTCTACGACAACCGCAACCTCGGCGAGAGCGACGGCGAGCCGCGCGGCGAGATCGACCCGTGGCGGCAGATCGAGGACTACCGCTCGGCCGTCACCTTCGCCTCCGGCCTCGGGGACGTCGACGCCGACCGGATCGGCATCTGGGGTTCCAGCTACTCGGGCGCGCACGTCCTGGTGGTCGCGGCGACCGACCGGCGGGTCCGGGCGGTGTCCTCGCAGGTGCCGCTGATCAGCGGGAACGAGAACGCGCGCCGGCTGGTCCGGGCCGACCACATCGCCGGGCTGCGCGCCGCGTTCGACGCCGACCGGGTCGCTCGCTACCAGGGTGCCGCTCCGGCGACCATCCCGGTCACCTGGGTCGACGATCCCGGCGAGCCGTGCGCGCTGCCGACCGCCGACACCCACGACTTCTTCCTCGGCCCGATCCGGGAGCGCGCGAAGACCTGGGAGAACGAGGTGACGCTGCGCAGCGTGGAGATGTTCACCAACTACGAGCCGGGCGCCTACCTGCCGCTGATCAGCCCGACCCCGCTGCTGCTGACCGTCGCCGCCGGGGACCACCTGACCCCGGCCGACCTGGCACTCGCCGGCTACCAGCAGGCGCGCGAGCCGAAGCAGCTCACGATCCTGCCCGGCGGGCACTTCGAGGCCTACACCGGCGACAACTTCGCCGTCTCCAGCGCCGCGCAGCTCGACTTCTTCCGCACCCACCTGGGGTGAGCGCGGTCAGCCCCCGGCGTGCTCGCCCAGGAACCCGGTGACGATCTTCGTCAGGTCCTCGGGGCGCTCGATGTGCAGGCCGTGGCTGGACCCGGGGCCGGTCACCAGCTCGAAGCGGGCCCCGGGGATCGCGTCGGCGACCGCGCGGGCCTGCCACGGCGGGGTCAGCAGGTCCTGCTCCCCCACCACGACCAGGCTCGGCGCGGTGACCGCGCCGAGCCGGTCCAGGGTGTCGTGCGCCAGGTCGGCGTCCCACTGCTCGACGGTCACCTGCATCTGCGCCTCGTTCTGCGGGAACGCGGGCAGCATCGGCTCCAGCAGCGCGCCGAAGTCGGGATGGTCGAGCAGCTGCGGCGAGAACGCGATCCCGGACGCGGCCAGCGCCGCGTCCATGTCCCGGTGCACGTAGGGGGCACGCAGCGCACTGAGCACCGCGCGCTGGAACCCGTCGGCGAGGGCCCAGGTCGCGTACAGCACGGCGGAGCGGACCTGGTCCGGGCGGGCGAGCGCGAGCTCCTGGGCGACCGCCGATCCGAGCGACCAGCCGAGCACGTGCGCCGACGGCACGTCGAGCGCCTCCAGCAGCGCGGAGGCGTCCTCGGCGAGCGCGCCGACGCTGATCGGGCCGGCCCCGCGGTCGCTGCCGCCCAGCCCGCGGTTGTCGAAGGCGATGACCCGGTGGGTCTGTTCCAGGCGGCCGACCAGCTCGCCCCACAGCGGGATCGAGCCGGAGGTTCCCATGATCAGCAGCAGCGGCTCGCCGTCGCCGCTGATCTCGTGGTTGAGCGTGACGCCGGTGCGGACGGGGATGCGGGGCACGGGTCCTCCCTGGGACACGGGTCGGGCGGGTGGGGTCGGGCGGGTCCGGTCAGCGGTACTGCAGGCCGTCGTCGACGTCGGCCCCGGGCAGTGCGACGCGCTCGTGGTCGTGCTCGTGCATGTGCGTCCACGGGTCCCGGTCGCCCTGCCGGAACATCCGGTCGCGGCAGCGCTGCACGTAGCCGGGGCCGAAGTTGTCCAGCTCGACCCAGGGCCGCAGCTCCATGCCGGCGTCCTGCGGGCGCAGCTGCGGGACGACGGTGCTCGCGCCGCGCTCGGCCATCCGGTCGAAGATCCGCCCGATGACGTCGTTGACCAGGTCCAGGCGCAACGTCCAGCTGTGCCGGAAGTAGCCGAAGGCGTAGGCCATGTTCGGCACGCCGCTGATCATGATCCCGCGCCAGGTGACCCGGCGGGTGAAGTCGACCGGCTCGCCGTCCACCCGGAACGGGATGTCGCCGAACACCGACAGGTCGAACCCGGTCGCGGTGACCACGATGTCGGCCTCGATCACCTCGCCGGAGGACAGCCGCACGCCCTTCTCGGTGAACTCGTCGATCGTGTCGGTGGCGACCGAGACGCGCCCGGCGCGCATCCGCTCGAAGAAGTCGCCGTCGGGCACGAACGCGATCCGCTGCTGCCACGGCCGGTAGCGCGGGATGAAGTGCTTCTCGACGTCGGTGCCCTCGGGCAGCAGCGGCCGGATCGACTCGACGAGGAACTCGTGCAGCTGGTCGGGATCGTCGCGCCCGGTGGTCGCCAGCCAGTCGAGCTGCTGGACGTACTGGCGGCGGAGGATCTCGTGCGTCCAGTCCGCCGGGAGGTCCAGCGGCTCCAGCAGGGTGGCGAGCTCGTGCACCCGCGGCGCCGGGAACCAGTACGACGGCGAGCGCTGCAGCATCGTGACGTGCTCGGCGGTGCCGGCCATGGCGGGGACGACGGTCGCCGCCGTGGCGCCCGATCCGATGACGAGCACCCGGGCGCCCTCGTGGTCGAGGTCGTCCGGCCACGCCTGCGGGTGCACGATCCGGCCCTCGAAGCGCTCCGTGCCGGGCCACTGCGGGGTGTAGGGCTCGTCGTGGTTGTAGTAGCCCTGGCACATCCAGAGGAACCCGGCGGTCAGCCGCAGCTGCTCACCGGTGTCGGTGCGGGTGACCTGCGCGGTCCACCGCCGGTCCGCCGACGACCAGTCCAGCCCGGTCACCCGGTGCCGGTAGCGGATGTGCCCGGCGAGGTCGTCCTCCTTGATGACCTCGTCGAGGTAGCCGAGGATCTCCTCGCCCGCGGCGATCGACGGGCCGCGCCACGGCTTGTGCCGGTAGCCGTAGGTGAACAGGTCGCTGTCCGAGCGGGCGCCGGGGAACCGGTGGGTCCACCAGGTCCCGCCGCGGGCGTCCTGCGCCTCCACGATGGTGAAGCTGCGGTCCGGGTACTGCTCGCGCAGCCGGTGCGCGGCACCGATGCCGGACACGCCGGCCCCGACGATCAGGACGTCGACGTGCTCCGGCCCGGCCGGGTCGTCGTCCCCCGCCCGGTCGCGCTCGAGGGTGGCGGCGTCGGTCATGTCGGGACCTCCCGGATCGGCGGTGACGGGACGGCCCGACGCTAGGCCGGGTGTCCGGCCGGGGCGATGTCCCAATCTCGGACAGGCAGGTTCCTTGACGAGCACCGCATGATGTGATGGGAAGCACAAGGAGGTGCGGCGTTGGGTGACCTCGTCCGCCGGCGCAGGCTGCTCGACGCGGCCCGCTCGGCGTTGCTGGAGCGGCCCGACGCCGACCTCCCGGACGTGCCGCGGCACGTGGTGGCGTCCTGGCGGCGCAGCGCCGCCCGCGGCGTCGACCCGGGTGTGATCGCGAACCAGTACCACCCCGACCTGGATGTGCAGTCCCGGCTGGTCCGGTGCGCCCGCCCGGTCGTGGAACAGCTCGCCGAGCAGGTCGCCGACATCCCGGTGTGCATCGCGCTCACCGACGACCGGGCCCGGCTGCTGGTCCGCCGGGACACCACGTCCCGGATCGGCCGCGACGCCGACGTGCACAACTTCGCGGAGCGGTTCGGCTACGCCGAGGACGCGGTCGGCACGAACGGTGTCGGCACGGTGCTGGAGAGCGGCGACTCGGTGCACATCGTGGGGGCCGAGCACTTCGTCGAACGGCTGCACGACTACGCCTGCGCGGGTGCCCCGGTGCACGATCCGTTCAGCGGGCGGATCGAGGGCGTGATCGACATCAGCTGCCGGGCCGAGCACTCCTCGCCGGTGCTGCACTCGCTGGTCCGCTCGGCGGCCGCCCGGATCCGGGACCACCTGCTCCGCGACCGGGATCCCGACCAGCAGGCGCTGTTCGACCTGTACACCCGGGTCGACGCGCGCACCCGGCGGGCGGTGCTGGCGGTCGGCCGCCGCACGGTGCTCGCGAACGCCGAGATGCGGACCCTGCTGGAGCCGGGTGACCTGGTGGCGCTACAGGACCACGCGCGGTTCCTGATGATCGGCGGGCCGGGGGTGGACGACCGGATCGACCTGCCGTCGGGTGCCCGGGTGCGGCTGCGCGGGAGCACCGTCTCGGTCGGCGGGACGGTCGCCGGGCTGGCCGGCGAGGTCGCAGTGCTCCGGGAGGCGGGCGGTGTCCCGGCGCCGCGGGCGGCCGGGGACGATCGCGCGGCGATCGCCGCGGGATCGGTCCGCAGCCCGGCGCTGCGGGCGGCCAGGGCGGTCGTGGCGGAGGCGTTGCGCACCGGCGTCCCGGTGCTCGTCGTCGGGGAGCCGGGGAGCGGGCGGCGCCGGCTCCTGGCCGACCTGGACCGTGCTCTGCGCGGCCCGGACGGCCCTGACGTCCCTGACGGCACCGCCGGCCCGGCAGCCTCCGCCGGCCCGGCGGACACGGCCGGTACCCCCGGCGGTGGATCGGCGCCGCTGGTCGTGCTGCACGACATCGACCGGCTCGACGACGACGGCGCCCGGCGCGCGCTCGCCCTGCTCGACCGGCCGGACGCCCGGTTCGCCGCGACAGCGACGGCGACAACGACGGCAGCGACAGCGGCAACGACGACAGCGACAGGGACAGGGACAGCGACAGGGACAGCGACGGCCACGGCAGCAGCGACAGCCACGGCAGCAGCGACAGCGACAGCAACGGCAGCAACGACGACGGCAGCAGCGACGACGACCGCGACGGCCGGCCCGGGCAGCAGCCCGCGCGGGCCGTCCCACGACGCGCTGCTCGCCCGGTTCCGGCAGTCGGTGACGGTCCCGCCGCTGCGCAGCCGGCTCGGCGACCTCCCCGCCCTGGTCGGCGAGCTGCTCGCCGAACTCGCCCCGGGCCGCGACGTCCGCCCGTCACCGGACGCGCTGCGCACGCTCGCCCGCTACGACTGGCCCGGCAACGTGCGCGAGCTGCGGGCGGCGCTGGAGACCGCACTCGGCAGGCGGCCGGTCGGCGAGCTGACCGCGGCGGACCTGCCCGAGTTCTGCCAGAGCGCGCCGCGCACCGCGCTGCGCCCGGTCGACCAGGCCGAGCGGGACGCGATCGTCGCGGCGCTGCGCGACAGCGGCGGCAACCGGGTCGCCGCCGCGGCGGCGCTGGGGCTGGCCCGGTCCACGCTCTACCGCAAGATCGCCCAGTACCGGATCAGCGGCTGAGCCGCCTCAGCGATCGGCCCACCCGGGCACGACCTGCTGCAGGGCGTCGAGGAACTCCCCGATCAGCGGGTTCACGTTGCCGGTCCGGTACGCGACCAGCACCGTCCGGTGCGCCCGGTGCCGGGTGATCCGGGTGGCGGCGATCCGGTCGTCCGCGGTGTGCCCGAGCTCGGGCACGACGGCCACCGCGCCGGTCGCGATGACCAGCTCGCGGACGACGTCGTAGTCGTTGCTGCGGTGCAGCACCCGGGGCTCGAACCCGGCCGAGGCGCACAGCCGGGTCAGCGACAGCGCGCCCGCGGTGCCCTCCCGGCTGGTGATCCAGTGCCGGTCGCGCAGGCGTTCGATCCGGTCCTGCCCCGGCCCGCCGCCCGGGGCCTCGAGCAGGAACAGGCCCTCCCTGGTCAGCGCCCGCACGGTGAGGTTCGGCGACCACGTGCGGGGGCACAGCCCGTACTCGTAGACCAGTGCCAGGTCCAGCCCGCCGTCGGCGACGCCCTCGATCAGCTCCTCGGGTTCGCCCTCCTCGAGGGTGATCTCGCTGTGCGGGCACCGGCTGCCGAACGCGGTCAGCGCGGCGGGTACCAGCTGGACGCTCGCGGTGGGGAAGCTGCCCAGCACCAGCCGCGAGCCCCGGCCGGCCGCCAGCGCCCGGACCCTGCGGCCGAACTCCTCGGCGCCGGCCAGCAGCGGCCTGCTCAGCTCGGCCACCTGATCGGCGGCGGCCGTCGCCCGCACGCCCTGCGCCTGCCGCTCGAACAGGACCAGCCCGCACTCCCGTTCGAGCGCGGCGATCTGCTGCGACACCGCGGACGGCGTGTAGTCGAGCTCGCGCGCGGCGAGGGCGAAGGAGCCGGTGCGGTGGACCGCCTGGAAGGTCACCAGGTGATGCAGCTTGTACACGCCCACCTCCGGCAGGGGAGTCCTCAGCATAAGTATCGCTGGTGCTAGCCGCCATGAACCATCGGCCTGCTGGGGCTTGGAGTCCGCCCGGGCAGGCCTCATCGTTGCAGCGGGCATTGTCGCCCCTGATCGGAGGGCACCACGGTGGAGGCACCGGACCAGCACTTCCTCGACACCCTCACCGGGCTGCCCGGGGCCCGGCCGCACTCCCGCGCGTCCGAGGTCGCGCCCGGGGTGAGCGGGGCCCGCCTGCTGGAACTGTTCGACTCCCAGATCGGCAGCCGGCACCTGGACTACGCCGCGCGCGAGCTCGGCCGGACCGGCCGGGGCTTCTACAGCATCGGATCGGCGGGGCACGAGGGGAACGTCGCGGTCGCGGCCGCGCTGCGGCCGACCGATCCGGCCCTGCTGCACTACCGCTCCGGCGGCTTCTACCTGGAGCGCGCCCGCCAGGTCCCCGGCCAGAACCCGCTGCGGGACGTGCTGCTCGGCATCACGGCCGCGGTCGACGAGCCGATCTCCGGCGGCCGGCACAAGGTCTTCGGCAACCGGGCACTCGGGGTGATCCCGCAGACCTCGACGATCGCCTCGCACCTGCCCCGGGCGGTCGGCCTGGCCTTCGCGGTGGAGCGGGCGGCCAAGCTCGGGCTGGACCGGGAGTGGCCGTCCGACGCGGTCGTCGTGTGCAGCTTCGGCGACGCCTCGGCCAACCACTCGACCGCCGTCGGGGCGATCAACACGGCACTGCACTGCGCCTACAGCGGGCTGCCGATGCCGGTGCTGTTCGTGTGCGAGGACAACGGCATCGGGATCAGCGTCCGCACCCCGGCGGACTGGATCCGGCACTGCTACGGCACCCGGCCCGGGCTGCGCTATCTCGAGGCCGACGGGACCGACCTGCTGCAGGCGTTGTCGGTCGCCACCGAGGCCGCGTCCTGGGTCCGCAGGCACC
This sequence comes from Pseudonocardia kongjuensis, assembly GCF_039526905.1. Lineage (NCBI taxonomy): Bacteria > Bacillati > Actinomycetota > Actinomycetes > Pseudonocardiales > Pseudonocardiaceae > Pseudonocardia > Pseudonocardia kongjuensis. The sequence goes on from NZ_BAAAJK010000006.1 coordinate 36,655, forward strand.
GGGCACCGCTGTTCCTCCGGCTCCGCACGGTCCGGCTGATGGGCCACGCCGGGTCCGACGTCGAGCAGGCGTACCGCTCCCCCGACGAGATCGCGGCCGATCTCGCCCGGGACCCGGTGGTGGCGACCGCCCGGCTGCTCGCCGAGCTGCGGGTGGCCGAGCCCGACGAGATCGTCGAGCGGTACGAGGAGGTCCGCGACGAGGTCGCCGCGCTGGCGGCGGAGGCCGTCCGGGCGCCCACCCTGGTCTCGGCGGCCACGGTCACCGCCCCGATCGCACCGGCCGATCCGGAGCGGATCGCCGGGCACGCGTCGGTCGCGGCGCCGGCGGACCGGCGGGCCGCCGCGTTCGGCGGCCGGCTCCCGGAGGGCGAGGGCGGCCTGACCGTCGCGCTGGCGATCAACCGGGCGCTGACCGACCTGCTGGCCCGGGACGAGGCCGCGCTGGTGTTCGGCGAGGACGTCGCGGTCAAGGGCGGGGTCTACGGGATCACCCGTGGCCTGCGGAAACGCTTCGGCGCCGCCCGGGTCTTCGACACCCTGCTCGACGAGCAGAGCATCCTCGGGACCGCGCTCGGGACCGGGCTCGCCGGGTTCCTGCCGATCCCGGAGATCGAGTACCTGGCCTACCTGCACAACGCCGCCGACCAGATCCGCGGCGAGGGGGCCACGCTGCCGTTCTTCTCCAACGGCCAGTACCGCAACCCGATGATCGTCCGGGTGGCCGGGTACGCCTACCAGAAGGGCTTCGGCGGCCACTTCCACAACGACAACAGCGTCGCCGCGCTCCGGGACATCCCCGGGGTGATCGTCGCGTCCCCGGCCCGCCCGGACGACGCCGCCGCGATGCTGCGCACCTGCGCGGCGGCCGCCCGGGTGCACGGCCGGATCTCCCTGTTCCTGGAGCCGATCGCGCTTTACCACACCAGGGACCTGTACGAGGAGGGCGACCGCGGCTGGCTCGCCGGCTACCCGGAGCCGGCCCGGTGGCACCGGGCGCACGTGCCCCTCGGCCGGGCCCGGGTGTACGGCGACGGGACCGACCTGACCGTCCTGACCTTCGGCAACGGCGTGCGGATGAGCCTGCGGGTGGCGCACCGGCTGGCCGCGAGCGGGTACGGCGTCCGGGTGGTGGACCTGCGCTGGCTCGCCCCGCTCCCGGTGGACGACCTGCTCGCGCAGGCCCGGGCGACCGGCCGGGTGCTGGTCGCCGACGAGACCCGGGAGCAGGGCGGGGTCGGCGAGGCCGTGATCGCCGCCCTGGTCCAGGGCGGGTTCCGCGGCCCGATCCGGCGGGTGGCGAGCGCCAACAGCTTCATCCCGCTCGGGCCCGCGGCGGACTGCGTGCTGCTCGCCGAGGAGGACGTCGAGAAGGCCGCCACCGGCTGCCTGGCCGAACCGGCCGACACCACAGTGCGGAGGACCACGTGACCCTGCCCCGATCCCCGGTCCGGCTCGGGACTACCTCGACCTGGACGGCCTGTTCACCCCCGACGAGCTCGGTGTGCGCGACGACGTCCGGGCATTCGTCGACGACCGGATCCGGCCGAACATCGCGGCCTGGTACGAGTCGGCGACCTTCCCGGTCGAGCTGGTGAAGGAGCTCGGTTCGCTCGGGCTGCTCGGCATGCACCTGAAGGGATACGGCTGTCCCGGCCGCAGCTCCGTGGAGTACGGGCTGGCCGCGATGGAGCTGGAGGCCGGGGACTCCGGCATCCGCACCTTCGTCTCGGTGCAGGGATCGCTCGCGATGACCGCGATCTCCCGGTTCGGCTCCGAGGAGCAGAAGCGGCGCTGGCTCCCCGGGATGGCCGGCGGGGACCTCATCGGATGCTTCTGCCTGACCGAGCCGACCGCCGGCAGCGATCCGGCCCGGATCACCACCCGGGCCGTCCGGCGCGGCGACGGCTGGGTGCTCGACGGTGCGAAGCGGTGGATCGGGCTCGCATCACTCGCGGACGTCGCGGTCGTCTGGGCCCGCGACGACGGCGAACCCGGGAAGATCCTCGGGTTCGCCGTCCCCACCGACACCCCCGGGTTCACCGCGACCCCGATCGGCGGGAAGCTGGCGATGCGCGCCTCGGTGCAGTGCGACGTCACGCTGACCGACGTGCACCTGCCCGCGGACGCGCTGCTGCCCGGGTGCACCGGCCTGCGCGGGCCCTTCACCTGCCTGAACGAGGCCCGCTACGGGATCATGTGGGGTGTCCTCGGTGCCGCCCGGGACGCCTACGAGACGGCCCTGCGCTACGCGCTGGACCGCGAGCAGTTCGGCTCGCCGATCGCCTCCCGCCAGCTCACCCAGCAGAAGCTGGTCGAGATGGTGCTGGAGATCCAGAAGGGGCTCCTGGTCGCCGAACGCACCGGCCGGCTCAAGGACGCCGGGCTGCTCCGCCCGGAGCAGATCTCGTTCGGCAAGCTCGCCAACACCCGGGCCGCGATCGACGTCTGCCGCAGTGCCCGCACGATCCTCGGCGGGAACGGGATCGTGCTCGACCACTCCCCGATGCGGCACGCGGCCAATCTCGAGGGTGTCCGCACCTACGAGGGCACCGACGAGATCCACGCCCTCATCATCGGCCGGGCCATCACCGGCATCCCGGCATTCTGAATCCCCGGAGGACTGTGACGTGCGCGCCGCGACGCTTGCCGCACCCGGTGTGGTGGAGGTAGCCGACTTCCCGATCCACGAGATCGGTCCCGGACAGCTCCTGGTCCGGATGCACTACGCAGCGATCTGTGGCTCGGACGTGCACATGGTCTACGACCGGATGCACGATCCGGCGCGGATCGGCACGCCCGGCTACCCCGGGCACGAGGGGATCGGTGTGGTGACCGAGAGCCGGTCCGGGCACGTCCCCGTGGGCACCGCGGTGCTGACCGTCCCGCTGGGGCGCAGTGGCGGCTGCTTCGCCGAGTACCAGCAGGTCGACGACACCCAGGTCGTCCCGCTGCCCGACGGCGCCGACCTGCGCCGCCTGCTGCTCGCCCAGCAGCTCGGCACCACGATCTACGCGATGCGCAAGTTCACCCGGGCGCTGGTGGAGCCGCCGGAGCACGTGGCCGTGCTCGGCGCCGGCGCCGCCGGGCTGTTCTTCGTGCAGCTGGCCCGGCAGGCCGGTTGCCGATCGGTCGTGGTGTCCGATCTCAGCGAGGAGCGGCTCGCGCTCGCCGCCACGCTCGGGGCGAGCGCCACCGTGCTCGCCCCGCAGCACGACCTGGTGGCGGCGGTCCGGGACTGCACCGCCGGTGCCGGCGCCGACCTGGTGATCGAGGCCGCCGGCTACGACCGCACCCGGGCCGACGCCGTGGAGGCCGCCCGCGAGCACGGCACGGTCGGGCTGTTCGGCTACCCCGAGCGGCACGGCCGGTCGCCCTTCCCGGTCGAACGGGCGTTCCGCAGGTCGCTGACCCTGGAGTGGATCAGCGGCACCCAGCAGGAGCCGGGGCTCCGCTCGTTCCGCGAGGCGGTGGGCGCCATCCGGAGCGGGGCGATCGCCGTCGATCACTGTCTCACCTGCATGTACGACCTGGATCGGGCACCCGAGGCGCTGCAGCGCGCCCGGGACCTCGGCCGCGGCGTGGCCAAGGTCGGCTTCGCCATCACCGGCTGATCCGCACCCTCTCCCCCACCGTCGACGACGATCGGATCGAGTCATGACCCCACCACCACAACCCGGCACGAACACGGACGAGCAGTCGGTCAAGGCACGCAGGGCCGCCTGGGGAGCCTTCGCCGGCACCGCGATCGAGTGGTACGACTTCTACGTCTACGGCACCGCGGCCGCCCTCGTCATCGGGCGGCTGTTCTTCCCCGACGCCGATCCGCTCGCCCAGACCCTGTCGGCGCTCGCCACCTTCGCCATCGGCTTCGTGCTGCGACCGGTCGGCGCGGTGCTGTTCGGCTACATCGGCGACCGGGTCAGCCGCAAGACGTCGCTGCTGATCACCCTGGTGATGATGGGCGGCGCGACGGTGGCGATCGGCTGCCTGCCCACCTACGAGTCGATCGGTGTCGCGGCACCGATCATGCTGCTGGTCCTGCGGATGATCCAGGGCCTGTCGGTCGGCGGTGAGTGGGGCGGCGCGGTGCTGATCGCCTCCGAGGCCGCACCGGCGCACCGCAAGGTGTTGGCCGCCTCGATGGCCCAGGTCGGTGCGCCGGTCGGATCGATCCTGTCCACCGGTGTGTTCCTGCTGCTGCCCTCCGGTGACGCGCTGTTCGACTTCTGGTGGCGGGTGCCGTTCCTGCTCAGCGGCACGCTGCTGGTGGTGGGTCTGGTCATCCGGATCAAGCTGGAGGAGAACGAGGAGTTCGTCGCCGCCCGGGAGCGCAAGGAGGCGGCCGCCGAGTCGTCGAAGGTGCCGGTGCTGGAGCTGCTGCGCCGGTTCCCGCTGACCAACATCTGCGTCTTCGTCGCCAGCTTCGCCGTGTCCGGCGTCTACTTCCGCAACGTGTTCGCGCTGAACTGGGCCACCGAGACCCAGGGCGTCGCGCGGGACGTCTTCCTCAACGCGCTGCTGATCGGCGCCCTCATCCAGGTGATCGCGACCCCGCTGGCGGCGATCGCGGCCGACCGGATCGGCGTCCGGCGGGCCCAGATCATCTTCACGGTCGTCTACCTGGTGGTGGCCCCGATACCGATGCTCGCGCTGATCAGCACCGGCAACACCGGCTCGGTCTACCTGGCGATCGTGCTGTCCTACATCGGGCACGCCGTGTACTACGCGACGCTGTCCGGGTTCCTCACCACGCTGTTCCCGACCGAGCTGCGGTACACCGGGATCTCCTTCGGCTACCAGCTCTCCGGTTCGCTGGTGTCGGGCTTCGTACCCCTGGTCGCGGCCGCGCTGGTCGGCGTGGACGGCACCCGGATCCTGCCGGTCCAGCTGCTCTACGGCGCCCTGATCGCGTTCTCCCTGATCGGGATCCTGCTCGGCACCGCGATGAGCCGGCGGGAGACCGCCGCCTACGAGGCCGCGACCGGGCTCCCCTCGACACCGGCCGGTGCCGACCGGGGATGAGGGGGCTCAGACCGGGACCGGTCCGTGCGGGTGCCGCTCGTCGACCACCAGCCGGTGCGAGTGGGTCCAGCCCCGCCGGGTCCACCGCGCCCGCGCCACGTGGTCGTGGTCGACGTCGTCGTCGTGCCGGTGCCGGACCAGGTCGGCACCCGTCCGCGGCCACAACGCGACCGCCACCCCGGTGCCGGCCACAGTCAGCACGGCGAGGACGATCCAGGTCCCGGCGAACCCGAGGGTCACGGTCAGCCAGCCGGTCAGCGGGTAGGTCACCAGCCAGCAGGCGTGCGACAGCGAGAACTGCGCGCTGAACAGTGCGGGCCGCTGCCCCGGCCCGGACGAGGTCCGCAGCAGCCGCCCGGTGTTGACCATGATCCAGCCCGGGCCGAGACCGACCAGCGCCCAGGCGAGCACGGCGGCCGTCCACGACGGGTACAGCCCGAGCAACACCGTGGCGGCCGCCGCGCCGAGCGAGACACCGGCGCCGGCCAGCATCACCGTGCGCACCGACGCGCGCCGCGCGAGCCACGGCGAGCAGGCCGCCGCGGCCGCGGTGCCCGCCCCGGACACCGCCAGCAGCAGCCCCACCTCGGCGTCGGTGCCGCCGAGCAGGTCGCGGACCACGTTCACCGTGGTGACCAGCGAGATCACCCCGACCGTCGCGACCACCGCGTTCAGCGCGAGCAGGCCGCGCAGCTGCGGGACCGCCCGGAACAGCCGCACACCCAGCAGCAGGCGGCTGCCGAACCCGCCGGGTGCGCGCTGCGCGACCGGCGGGACCACGGTCGCGGCGACCAGCACCGCCGAGACGGCGAACCCGGCGGCCGTCCCGACGAACAGCGACGAGTAGCTCAGCACCAGCAGCGCCGCGGCGGCCAGCAGCGGGCTCAGCACCGTCTCCAGGCTGTTCGCCAGCTGTGCGGCCGACAGCGCCCGGGTGTAGTCCTGCTCGCCGGTGACGATGTCGGGCAGCACCGACTGGAACACCGGGGTGAAGGTCGCCGAGGCGACCTGCAGCACGCCGATCAGCACGAACACCTGCCAGAGCGCGGTGACGCCGGGCAGCGCCAGGACCACCGCGGCACGGACCAGGTTCGCGGCCAGCATCAGCCGCCGCCGCGGCACCCGGTCGGCGACCGCGCCCACCACCGGACCGACGAGCACGTAGGCGACCATCTTCACGGTCAGCGCCGATCCGAGCACCAGCGCGGCCCGCTCGCCCGCCAGGTCGTAGGCCAGCAGCCCGAGCGCGACGGTGGCGAGGCCGGTACCGGTGAGCGCGACCACCTGCGCGGCGAACAGCCGACGGAAACGCACGTCGGCGAACAGCGATCGCATGTCGTCTCCCCTGGATTCCGGTTCGGGCCGGAGCATATGTTGCGAAACCGATGTCCCCAATGCCGCAATTGCCAGTGATGTGCATCGACGAGTCATTCCTTACTGGCAGACCCGGTCAGCAGCAGTTCCGGAACCCCGCACCGTCGAACAAGGCGACGTAACACCGAGATGCCGCCCCGCATCCGTCCCGGCCCGCGCTGCATGAGTACAGATTTTCCAATCCGGTTCCCGCCGTTTCGGTTGCCCTCGGCGAGTTCTGCCATATTCGCCGCGCCGACCCGTGTACACGCCAGACAGTCAGCGCCACCCCGAGTGAGCGATCTGGCAAGAATATGAGTACCGCATTCAGCGCGGTAGGTACCGCGGTTATTCGAAACTCCGTCGACAAAATCGCGGTGCGACACCATGTGCGTGCGCCCATCCCGTCCGCAGTTCAACGACACGTGATAGGGATTATTTCCGCGTGCGTGCGACACGACCTGCCTCCGCTACAGTGAGTCGGTGCTGGATCTGTGAATCGAACTATTGCGCCGTGCTGAACGATGTCACCATGATATGGTCCACGGTTTCGAACACCACTGACCGGCAGTACGGGTTCCGGTCATCGCATACTCCGCGAGGGCAGGTTCATCATGGTTCGGCGCGACGACACCCTGACCGGCGGTCACGGTGCACGCCCCGTGGGGATCGTCGCAGGCTTCGCGCTCAAGACCGCGCGTCGCACTGCGTCGATGACCCAGGAGCAACTGGCTGAAATGCTCCGCGTCGACGTCTCGACGATCCAGGGCTGGGAGTCGGGCCGACGTCCGCTCGCCGCAGCCGCCGCCGGGGATGTGATGGGCGTGTGCCGACTACTCGCCCGCGCCGCCGCGCCTGTCACCATCGCGGGACACATTCATCAGGCAATCGCTGCGGACCTCATCCTTACATGCGGGGTACGGATTTCCGGCGAGCTCGCCGAACTCGATCAGCACCCGCTGGCGAGTACCGTGCTCCGGCGAACGGCGGCCAACCTCGTCGCGCTACCGCTCATCTCGTCGTGGCCGCGGGGTATCGCGCACGTCGTCAACGCACAGGGAAAGCCGGTTGCCTCGCCCCCGCAGCTGCCGTTAGGAGATCGGCTGCGCTTCTTCGACCATCTCATGGTCATCACCGAGAGAGCGGCGGACACCGGCGAATGGCTCCTGCGCAGGCAGGCCATCTATTTTCTCGGGTTCGACTCACGACCATCCACCATGGACTGGATCCGCACGCTGCATCGCCGAACGACCCCGAAATCGATCGAGATGTCAGATGACCTGCACGGACACCTCACATCGCGCTCCGCGGCCGTCTCGCTGGCAACAGGCGGCGATTCGGATCGAATTCAGGAATTCGTCGACAACCTCAGTGGAGAACGTGCCCAACTGGTGAACCTCAACTTCTGGGCACACTGGATCGGCGAGACGAGCGGCGAACATGCCGACGACTCGTTCATGCTTAAGGACTCCCGTTCCGACTGGAGTGGCAGCCGACTCCTCGCTCACCTCGTCGACCGCCTGGACGAACGCGCCGCGCACCGGCCGTTGAACCTCCGGTCACTGCACACCCTGGTGTCGTACAAGAGCGAGCTCTTCCGAAACTTGCCGAAGGATTCGGTGCAGAAACTCGGTGATACACTCGACGTGTTGGAATCAAGCCCGTTATTGACGCGCGCCGAGCGCGATCAAGTGGTGGGACTACTCTATGCCGTCCGCCTTGCGGATTCGTGAGGGAGATCTGATTCGATGCCAGACGAATCGGCGAGCATCGCAGCATTCGGCTACGAGCTCGGAGTGCTGAAGCGCATCCGCCGCGCCGGCTGGTGGCATGCAGGAGTGCGCGATCCCGAGTCCGTCGCCGAGCACACCGCGCGCGTCGCCCAGCTGGCCGCGCTGCTCGCGGCCGAGGAGGGCGCCGATCCCGGGCGGGCGTCGCTTCTCGCGATCTTCCACGACAGCCAGGAGGTGCGCACCGGGGACCTGCCCCCGACCGCCGGGCAGTACCTGGTGAAGCCGGATGCACGTGCCATCACCGCGGACCAGACCGCGTCCCTTCCGCCGGGCTCGAGGACCATGGTGCGGGCCGCCGTCGACGAGTACGAGAGCGGGGAGTCGCCGGAGTCCCGCTGCGCGCGGGACGCGGACAAGCTGGAGATGATCCTGCAGGCCGTGGAGTACCGGGACGTCGGTGTCGGCCGGGTCGACGGCTGGATCGACTCGGGCCGGAAGGCGCTGAGTACCGACACCGCCCGCCGGGTCGCCGAGGCGGCAGTGAACCTGTCGCCGCTGAGCTGGCGGGACCGGTAGCGGCGCCGCGGTCCGCCCGCCCGGACCGGCCGGGTCACCGCTCGACCCGGAACCGCTCGATGTACTGGCTCGGCGTCTCGCCGAAGTGCCCCTTGAACACCCGCCGGAACGCGCTGGTGTTCGCGTACCCCACCCGGCGGGCCACCGCGTCCGGCGTCGTCTGCGAGCGGAGCAGGATCGCCGCCGCCTCCATCCGGTTGCCGATCCGCCAGCGGCGCAGCGTCATGCCGGTCTCGGCGAGGAAGGCGCGCTCGATCGTCCTGGTGGAGGTGTGTGCGGACTCGGCGAGCTCGTCGACGGAGCGCTCGTCGCCCGGGTTGAACCGCAGCGCCTCGGCGACGACGAGCGCCGCGTCCGTCGTCGGCATCGGCAGCGACGTCGCCAGCACCGGCCGCTCCTCGATCAGGGCGAGGATCTGGCGCGCGATGTCCGTGCTGGGCCGGATGATGCTGTAGGTCGACTGGATGAAGGCCAGGAACAGCGTCCGCAGGTCACGGTCGGCATCGATGGTGGTCGGCTGATGTAGGGTCGTGGCGGTCTCCGCGACCTCGAAGAACATCGGGAGCAGGACCGAGTTCACGCACGTGGTGAACGCGTGCCGGGTACCGACCGGCAGCCAGAGGGCCTGGCCGACCCGGAGTCCCCGGGGCGCGCCGTCGACGGTGAAGTCGGAGCGGCCCCGCACCTGCCACAGCAGGACGTGCTTGTCGGTCTCGATGCGTTCGTCGATCGACACCGGCGGCACGTGGATGCGCCACGGCAGCCCGGCCCCGCCGGGATCGGCGTGATCCTGGTCGCTCATCACCCCGTCGTCGGGCGACCGCACAGCGTGGGACACCTCACCAGTGTCCGGCAGCGACACCCTCCAGCGCTGGATCTTGGCGGCAACTGCACACATCGTGTCGGAATCTGCACCCCACCCCATGTAGCGTTGCCTAACCTGACTGCTGTTGTCCGGGCACCCCGGATCACCCCGTTCCCCGGGCATCACTCACTCAGGAAAGGACGGTCATGGCCATCCCCATGTTCCGCCGCGGGCGGCGGAACGCCGTGCCCGCACTCGCAGTCGCCCTGCTGGTGGCGCTGGCCGGCTGCGCGAGCACCGGCAACGAGGACGCGGGCGGCGACACCGCCGCCGGCGGATCGGCGCTCCCCGCGGCCGAGGGCACCACGCAGTACCCGCTCACGCTCACGACCTGGGCCGGCGAGACGACGCTGCAGGAACGCCCGGAGCGCGTCGCCGTGATCGGGTTCTCCCCCAACCTGGACGCGCTCGAGGCGCTCGGGGTCACCCCGGTCTACACGATGGCCGAGGAGACCGAGTGGCCGTGGCGCAGCCAGGAGTGGTTCTCCGGGATCGAGACGCGGGACACCGCCACCCGCCGCGACCCGATCAACTTCGAGGGCATCGCCGCGACCGAGCCCGACCTGATCATCGCCACCAACTTCGTCCAGGACGAGGTGGCCTTCGAGCGGCTCAGCTCGATCGCCCCGGTGCTGGAGAACCCCGAGCAGGTCGCCGGTGACCAGATCTCCTGGCAGGAGACGCAGCGCATGATCGGCCGCGCGCTGGACCTCCCGGCAGCCGCCGACACGGTGATCACCGAGGCCGAGCAGGCCGTCACCGCCGCGGCCGAGGAGCACCCGGAGTACGCCGGGCGGACGATCACGATCGCCACCGACTACACCCAGTCCGGCATCGACTACTACACCGTCGCCGGTGGCACCGCGGAGCGCATCGTGACCGCGATGGGCTTCGCCCCGAACCCGCTGGCCGAGCAGTTCGTCGCCGACGCGAGCGTGGCCGACGAACAGGTCGGGCAGCTCGACGGCGACGTGCTGGTCATGTTCTACAACGACGCGCCCGGCCGGGAGGCGCGCGAGAGCGCGCCGCTGTTCCAGGCCCTACCGGCGGTCGCCGGGGGCCGCTACGTCGGCGTCACCATCGACGAGCCGGGCAGCGAGCTGACCTGGGTGCTGCGCCGCGGGGCCAGCGCGACGAGCCTCCCGTGGGCGGCCGACGAGCTGACGACGCGGATCGACGGGCTCGACCTCGGCTGATCGGCAGTGACCATCAGCTCCAGGTTCCGGTGGACGGCCGGGCGGGACGACGACCCCGCCCGGCCGTCCGCCGGGGCGTCCGCCGGGGTGTCGCTGTACCGGCGCCGGGCCGTCGGGCTCGGCGCCATCGTCGTCGCGCTCGCGCTCACCGTGCTGCTGTCGCTGGCGCACGGCGCGAACCCGGTCGGCTACGACCAGGTGTGGTCGGCGCTGTGGTCCCGGGACGGCTCCGAGGCGTCGATCATCGTGTGGACCGAGCGGTGGCCCCGCACGGTCGTCGCGCTGTTCGTGGGTGCCGCGCTCGGCGTCGCCGGCGCACTGATCCAGGCGCTCACCCGCAACCCGCTGGCCGAGCCCGGCATCCTCGGCGTCAACGCGGGCGCCGGGTTCGCCGTCACCCTCGGCGCCGGGGTGTTCGGCCTGACGAGCATCACCGGGTACCTGTGGTTCGCCTTCCTCGGCGCCGCGGTGACCACGGTCGTCGTGTTCGTCATCGGCTCGGCAGGCGGCGGGACCGCCTCGCCGGTCACCCTGGTGCTCGCCGGGGTGGCGCTCGGCGCGGTGCTCAACGGCTTCTCGACCTTCCTCACCCTGATCGACCCGGAGACCTTCCGCGCGTTCCGCAACTGGGGGCTGGGCTCGATCGACCGCACCGGGCTGGCCGACACGCTGCTCGTCGCCCCCTTCCTGATCGCCGGTCTGATCGGTGCCGTGGCGCTGGCCGGTGCGCTGAACTCGATCGCGCTCGGCGACGACCTGGCCACGTCGCTCGGGACGAAGGTGGCCAGGGCCCGGGTGCTCGGCATCGTCGTGATCACCCTGCTCGCCGGCGGTGCGACCGCGCTGACCGGCGGGATCGCGTTCGTCGGGCTGATGGTGCCGCACGTGGTGCGCTGGTTCGTCGGGCCGGACCAGCGGTGGATCATCGCCTACTCGGCGCTCGCCGCCCCGGTGCTGGTGCTCGTCGCCGACGTGCTGGGCCGGGTGATCGCCCGCCCCGGCGAGATCGAGGTCGGCATCGTCACCGCGATCATCGGCGCGCCGGTGCTGATCGCGCTGGTCCGCCGGAGGGAGGCGAGCGGCCTGTGACCCGCACCCGGCCCGACGTCCCGGACCCCGGGACCGCAGGCACCGGCGAGCCGGTCGACTTCGGCTATCCGCTGCGCACCGTCCGCACCCCGCTGTTCTCCGGCCGGATCGGACTGCGGCTGGTCGGGGTCTCGGCGGCGCTGCTCACCCTCGCACTCGGGACCTCGGTGCTCGCGCTCGGCCTGGGCGACTACCGGCTCGGCGTCGGCGAGGTCGCCCGCGCCCTGGTCGGCGGCGGGGAGCGCTTCCACCGCACGATCGTGCTCGAGTGGCGGTTGCCGGTGGTCACGGCCGCGCTCGTGTTCGGCGCGCTGCTGGGCGTCGGCGGGGCGATCTTCCAGTCGCTCACCCGCAATCCGCTCGGCTCGCCGGACGTGATCGGCTTCGACGCCGGCTCCTACACCGGCGTGGCGCTGACCGTCCTGGTGTTCGGCGCCGGCGGCTACTGGAACGTCGCGGCCGCCGCGCTGGCCGGCGGGCTGGTCACCGCGCTGGCGGTGTACCTGCTGGCCTACCGGGGCGGCATCGCCGGGTTCCGGCTGATCGTCGTCGGGATCGCGATCGCGGCCATGCTGCACTCCGCCAACGCCTACCTCATCACCCGCGCCGACGTCGAGGAGGCGCTGACCGTCGGCTTCTGGGCCGCCGGCTCGATCGCGAACATCACCTGGTCGTCGATGCTGCCCTCGCTGGGCATCGCCGCGGTGATCGTGGCCGCCGCCGTCGTGCTGTCGCCGTCGCTGCGACGCCTCGAGCTGGGTGACGACGCCGCCGTCACCCAGGGCACCCGGGTCGGCACGGCCAGGCTGTCGCTGCTGGTCGTCGGGGTGGCGACGACGGCGCTGGTGACCGCGGCGGCCGGCCCGATCGCGTTCATCGCGCTGGCCGCACCGCAGATCGCCCGCCGGCTGAGCCGCACCGCGGGCGTCAGCACGCTGTCCGCCGCCTGCACCGGCGCGGCCCTGCTGGCCGGCGCGCACCTGCTCTCCCTGGTGATCGCCGCGGTGTACCGGGTCGTCCCGGTCGGGCTCCTCACGGTCTGCCTGGGCGGCATCTACCTGATCTGGCTGCTGGTGCACGAGGCCCGCCGGCAGTACGGCACCCATCCATGAGCGGGAACGGGAGACCCCCGATGACCAGCACGACCTCCGGGAACACCGACACCGCCGGGGCCGGCGCGCCTGCCGGGCCCGGCGCGGCACGGATCGTCACCCGGGACGCCACGATCGGCTACCGGCGCCGCGTCGTCGCCGAACATCTCTCCGTCGAGGTACCCGACCGGTCGTTCACCGCGATCATCGGCCCCAACGGCTGCGGCAAGTCCACCGTGCTGCGGGCGCTGTCCCGGATCCTGCCGCCGATCTCGGGCGAGGTGCTCCTCGACGGCCGGGCGATCGCCGGGTACCCGGCCAAGGAGGCCGCCCGCCTGCTCGGCCTGCTGCCGCAGAGCTCGCCGGCCCCGGACGGCATCCGGGTCGCCGACCTGGTCGCCCGCGGCCGCGCGCCCTACCAGAACCTGTTCCACCAGTGGCGTCCCTCCGACGAGGCCGCGGTGCGTGACGCGCTCGCCGCGACCCGGCTCACCGAGCTGTCCGGCCGACTGATCGGCGAGCTGTCCGGCGGTCAGCGGCAGCGGGTCCGGGTGGCGATGCTGCTGGCCCAGGACACCCCGATCATGCTGCTGGACGAGCCGACCACGTTCCTCGACATCGCCCACCAGTACGAGCTGATGGAGTTGTTCCGCACCCTGCACGCCGACGGCCGGACGATCGTGGCGGTGCTGCACGATCTCAACCAGGCCGCCCGCTACGCCGACCACCTGATCGTCATGCGGGGCGGCCGGGTCGTGACCACCGGCCCGCCGCAGGCGGTGATCACCGCCGAGCTGATCGAGGAGGTCTTCGGGCTCCGCTGCCTCGTCGTCCCCGATCCGGTCACCGGCACCCCCACCGTGGTGCCGCTCGATCCCCGCACCCCGACCACCGGAGGAACCCGATGACCGCTCCCGGACGCCGGACCCGCAGGCCCCAGATCGTGCTGGAGGTGCTCGAGCGCGTGCAGCTCTCGCCGCACCTGGTGCGCATCGTGGCAGGCGGGCCGGCCCTGGCCGACGCCGCCGAGAGTGCCGCGAAGGGACACACCGACACCTACACCAAGATGCTGTTCCGGCCGGCCGGCTCGGATCTCGTCCCGCCCTACGACCTGGCCGCGCTGCGCGAGCGGCTGCCGGTCGAGCAGCTCCCCTCGACCCGGACCTACACGATCCGGCGCTTCGACCTCGCGGCCGAGCGGATCTGGATCGACTTCGTCGTGCACGGCGACGCCGGGATCGCCGGGCCGTGGGCGGCATCCGCGCAGCCGGGCGATCCGGTGGTCCTCGGCGGGATCGGCAGCGGCTACGCCCCCGACCCGGGCGCCGACCGGCACCTGCTGGCCGGGGACGAGGCGGCGCTGCCGGCGATCGCGTCGGCGCTGGAGGCGATGCCCGCCGACGCGCGCGGGACGGCGCTGATCGAGGTCGGCACCGCGGCCGACGAGCTCGACCTGGTCGCGCCGGACGGGATCGAGGTGCGGTGGCTGCACCGCGGCGGCGCCGGGGCCGGCACGAGCACGGTGCTCGTCGACGCGGTCCGCGCGCTGGACCGGCCGGCCGGGGACGTGCAGGTCTTCGCGCACGGCGAGCGCGGGGCGATGAAGGCGCTGCGGCCGTACCTGACCGACGAGTGCGGGATCGACCGGTCCCGGCTGTCGCTGTCGGCGTACTGGGCGCACGGCCGCGGCGAGGACGCGTTCCAGTCCGAGAAGCGCGAGCCGATCGGCCAGGTCTGACGCCGGCGCCGGTGCGCACCGGGGGTGGGCGCCGGCGTGCCGTCCGGGGGTGGACCGCTGCGCCGGGGAGCGGCCGACCGTGACGGCGGTCGCGTCACCGGCGGGAACCCCGGCATCCGCCCCGACGACCACTGGGCGTGTCGACCCGCACCGATCCGCTCCGCCGCCTCCCGCTCCCCGCCGTCCTGGTGGCCGTCGTGCTCCTTCTGCTCGCCGGGTGCGCCGGCGCGCCGGCTCCGGCGGAGCCGTCCGGCGACGCGGCGTTCCCGGTGACCGTGGAACACGCCTACGGCGCGACGACGCTCCCGGCGCGACCGCAGCGGGTGGTCGCGCTGGGCACCAACGACGTCGCCGTCGCCCGGGCCGTCGGGGCGGACGTCGTGGGTGGCCTGGAGAATGCCGGCGAGTCCCGCCCGCAGGCCCCGTACCTGGAGCCGTTCCCGGACGGCGTGCTGACGATCAGCGAGCTGGAGCCGTTGCCGCTGGAGCGGATCGCGGCGTTCCGGCCGGACGTGATCCTGGCCGTCTCGTCGTACCTGGTCACCGACCGCGCCGCGTACGAGCAGCTGAGCGCGATCGCGCCGACCGTCATGTACCGGACGTCGCTGTTCGGTTCCCCGATGCAGGACGACGCCCGGCAGATCGGCGTCGCACTCGGCGAGACGGAGCGGGTCGAGGAGCTGATCGCCCGGGCCGACGAGGCCGTCGCGGCGGTGCGCGCCGAGGCGCCCGGGCTGCCCGGCCGCACGGTCCTCGTCGGGCAGGCCCGGGGCGACGTGCTGCCGGTGATCGTCGGCGAGCCCAACCAGGCGACGACGCTGCTGGGCGCGCTCGGCCTGGAGCCGCCCGCGTCGTTCACCGAACGGCCGCCGTCGGGTGCCGAGATCGCCCCCGGCACGGTCGGGCTGTCCTACGAGGAGGCGGGCCGGCTGGCCGAGGCCGATCTGGTGATCATGAGCTTCCCGACGGCGGCCGACCGGGCCCGGTTCGAGGCCAGCCCGGTCGTCGCGCAGGCCCTGTCCGGGGTGACCTACCTGCCGATCACCCTGGACCAGGCGATCGCGCTGCAGGCCCCGAGCGTGGTGTCGGTCGGCTGGCTGCTGGACACGCTAGGCGCGCGCACCTGGTGACCGGCGCCCCGGCGAGCTGCTCCCCCAGCGCCCGTTTGTCGATCTTCCCGACGGCGGTGAGCGGCAGCTCGTCGCGGACCACGACCTTGTCCGGTGACATGAACCGGGCGAGTCCGCGGGCGGTCAGGAACTCCCGGATCGCGCGCCGCTTCGGTGCGACCGCGCCGCGGGCCGGGACGATCGCGGCGCATACCGCCTCGCCGAGGTCGTCGTCCGGGATCGCGAGCACGGCGGCGCCCGCGATGTCCGGATGCGCCAGGAGGTGCTCCTCCAGCTCGGTGGCGGCCACGTTCTCGCCGCCGCGGTTGATGACGTCCTTAATCCGGCCCTCGACGACCAGGTGCCCGGTCGGGAGCAGCCGCACCAGGTCGCCGGTGCGGTAGTAGCCGTCCGGGGTGAACGACGTCGCGTCGTGCTCGCGGGCCCGGTAGTAGCCGCGCAGCGTGTAGGGGCCGCGGGTCCACAGCTCGCCGACGGCGCCGTCCGGCACGTCGTCGCCGGTCCGGTCGTCGACCACCCGGATCTCGTCGGCCGGGCTGAGCGGCCGGCCCTGGCTGACCGCGACGACGTCGTCGGGATCGTCGAGCCGGGTGAAGTTGAGCAGCCCCTCGGCCATCCCGAAGACCTGCTGCACGGTGGCGTCCAGCTCGGGACGGACCCGGCGGGCGAGCGTCTCGTCGCACTTCGCGCCACCGACCTGGACCAGCCGCAGCGTGGACAGGCCCCACCGGCCGCGGCCGCCGCCGGCGAGATCGGTCCACAGCCGCAGCAGCGGCGGGACCATCGCGGTGACGGTGACCCCTTCGGCGTCGACCAGGTCGAGCGTGACGTCCGGGCTGGGTGCGGGGGCGAGCACCACGGTGCCGCCCACCCCGAGGGTGCCCAGCAGGCCCGGGCAGGCCAGCGGGAAGTTGTGCGCGAGCGGCAGGCAGGCGAGGTAGACGTCGTCGGCGGTCAGCCCGCAGACCTCGGCGGAGGCCCGCGCGTTGTAGGCGTAGTCGCGGTGGGTGCGCGGGATCAGCTTCGGCTTGCCGGTGGTGCCGCCGGACACGAGCAGCACCGCGACCTGCCCGGGATCGGGCTCCGGCAGCGGCTCGGCGGTCCCGGCGGGCAGCCCGGCGAGCGCGGTGGTGCCCGGGACCGGTTCGCCGTCGACGAGCAGATGCCGCAGCGACGGGACGGCGCCCGCCACGGCGAGCGCGAGCTCCCGGTGGTCGAACCCGTCGACGACGTCCGGGCCGACGTAGCCGACGGCGCCGGACAACGCGGCGAGGTGCTCGATCTCGGCCTGCCGGTGCGCGGGCAGGGTCAGCACCGGTACGGCGCCGGCCCGCAGCAGCCCGAACAGGGTGACCGCGAATTCGGCGACGTTGGGCAGGTGCACCACGACGCGGTCGCCCACGCCGATCCCGAGTGCCCGCAGCGACCGGGCCCGGTCGCCGGCGGCGCGATCGAGACCGGCGTAGGTGAGCCGGGTCGGTCCGGCGACGACGGCGACGGCGTCGCCGTACCGGGCGGCCCACCGGGCGAGCAGGTCGCCCAGGGTGTCGTCGCCCCAGTGGCCCGCACGCCGGTAGCGCTGCTCCGCCTCGGCGGGCCAGCCGATCGCACCGTCGATCAGGTCGGTCACGGCGACTCCTCCCCCACCAGGAAGCGGCTGACGCTGCGCAGCTTCTCCCGGGTCTCCTCCAGCTCGCGTTCCGGTGTGGACGCCCCGACGATCCCGGCGCCGGCCCGCAGCCAGGTGCGGCCGCCGCCCCGGTAGACGGCCCGCAGCACCAGGGCCGCGTCGAGCGCGCCGGTGTGGTCGACGGTGAGCACCGCCCCGCTGTAGAGCCCGCGCGGCCCCTCGTGCCTGCTGATCGCCGCGCAGGCCGGTGCCTTCGGCAGGCCGGACGCGGTGACCGCGGGGAACAGCCGGGCCAGCGCGTCCCAGCCGGTGGCGCCGGGCCGCAGCCGGCCGCGCACCCGGGACGCGAGGTGCTGCACGCTGCCCCGCTCGACGACCCGCATGAACTCCTCGACGACGACGTCGGCCGGGTCGCTCACCGCGGTCACCTCGTCCTGGGCGATCTGCACCGAGACGGCGTGCTCGTAGATCTCCTTGGGGTCGCTGAGCAGCTCGTCGGACAGCGCGGCGTCGTGTCCCGGCTCCCCGGACCGGGCCCGGGTACCGGCCAGCGGCTGGGTCGAGAAGGTGCCGTCCGCGGCGACCTCGACCACCGTCTCCGGGCTGAACCCGGCCGCCTCGAGACCGCCCAGACGCAGCAGGAACGAGCGGGCGGGCGTGTTGTGCGCCCGGCCGAACCGGTAGGTCGAGGGCAGGTCGATGGCATCGGTGACGGGCACCGTGCGGGACAGGATGACCTTGCGGAAGCGGTCCCGGCCGATCTCGGCGACGGCCTCGGCGACGGACCGGGTGTAGGCGTCGGCGCCGGCGGACTCGTCGACGGTCGCCGTCCGTCCGGGCGTGGGATCCGGCCGGCCGGCGGGGGCGCCGAGCAGCGCGGCCCGCCAGGCACCGGCGACACCCGGGTCGGCCGTGTCGATCTCGGTGCCGCCGGGGTGCAGATGTGCCCGGTGCCGGGGCAGCAGCAGGTGCAGCAGGGTGCCGGTGCCCTCCGGCAGCGGCACCCCGTGCAGCAGGTGCGAGAGCTCGAACGACGCCCAGCCGAACGCCTGCCACCGGGCGTCGCCGAGCGCGGCCAGTGCGGCCGCGACCTGGTCGAGCGGACGGTCCCCGAGCGGCTCGTGCCGGGTGCCGGCGTCGGAGGTGACGGTGAGGCCGTCCGCGGTGAGGACCAGCTCGGCGGCGGTCCCGGCGGCGAGGAACACGTCGTCGCCGCGTTCGTAGAGCACGTAGGGATCGTCGGGTGGCACCTGGCGGGCGATCGCGGTGGCGGCGGCGATGCGGTCGCTCGCGCGTTCCGCGACGACGGCGGGGGCCGGGTCGGTGGCTGTGGACATCGGGGATCTCCTTCGGCGGGCGGTCGCGCCCCGGGCATGCGGTGGACGGATGGTGAGGGGTGTCGCCGGTCCGCCTCAGCTGCCCCAGGCGGTCGCCGCGTCGGGGTAGTAGTCGGAGAACATGCCCAGGTCGGTGGCCTGTTCGTAGCGCGGGTGCGCGCGCATCCCGGCCAGTGCGATGCCCTGCTCCAGGCCGTAGTAGCCGGGTTCGCCGCCGGGCCGGCGGGCCGGTCCGGCGGTCCCGTCGACGACCGGGCCGAGGTTCTCGGTGAAGGCGCGGTGCGCGGCCTCGACGAGATCGGTGAGCACGTCCTCCAGGACGGCGTCCGGCTCGACCGGGAACTCCACCTGCGCCAGCACGGGCCCGGTGTCGATGCCGTCGTCGATCTCGTGCAGGGTCGCGGCGAACGAGGTCTCGCCGTGCAGCACCGCGTAGGCGGCGGTGACCGGCGGGAGCCCGCGGTAGGACGGCAGCGGGCCGCCGTGCACGTTGAGCAGCCGCAGGCCCGAGGCCAGCATCTTCTCCCGGAGCAGGAACGGGTTGTCGATCGACCACAGCAGCCCGTCGGTGCAGCGCTGCGCGAGCTCACCGGCGAGCTCGTCGAGCTCGCGGCCGCTGCGGATCCGGCGGGCCCGGTCCGGATCGAACCCGGCGGGCGGGGTGGTCCGCGGGCCGTGGCAGACCAGGTCCACCGGGTGCCCGCCGTCCTGGGCGTGCCGGACCGCGCGCCACAGCAGCGCGCCGTCGCCGACGAAGATCATCGTTCCTCCTCGATGGATGCGCGGGTGACCCGGCGCAGCGGCCCGAGCAGCAGCCCGGTCACCGCCGCGAGCAGCCCCGTCACGGTGTTGTAGAACCAGAGCGCGTCGCCGTCGCCGACCAGCGCGCCGACGAAGCCGGCGACGACCGCGCCGATCGCGGCACCGGTCATGGCCTGGGCGGCGAACAGGCTGTTCACCCGGCCCAGCAGCGCGTCCGGGGTGCGGAGCTGCAGCAGCGTGTAGCGCAGCACCTCCTCGATCGCGTTGGTCGCACCGGCGGCGACCAGCGCCGCGAGCACCAGCGCGACCGTGGGTGCCGCTCCGGCCAGCGCGTAGCAGGCGTAGCAGGCGACCATCAGGACCAGCAGCAGCCGGCCGGGCCGCGGACTGCGGCGGACCCAGCCGCTGCCGAGCGAGCCGAGCACGACACCGGCGGCGAGTGCCGAGTACATCAGGCCGACGACCGTCGACGACCCGCCGAACCGCGCCTCGACGAACGCCGGGACCAGGACGAACGAGCCGCCGCCGAACATCCCGACCAGGCCGGCGACCATCACGCCGAGCACCACCGGCTCGCGGACCGCGAACCGGGCGCCGGTGCGCAGCGCCCGCAGCGGGCTCTCCGCCGGCGCCGGCCCGGTGTCGCCCGCTCCGTCACCGGCCGGCCCGGTGTCCCCGGTGCCGGCCGGCTCCGGGGCGGGTGCCGCGCCCGGGTGTGCCGGCTCGGCCGGAGCCGCGCGACCCTGCCCGGGTGGCGGCGCCACCATCAGCAGCACCCAGGTGAGCAGCGCGGCGAGCGCGCCTGCCGCGTAGTTCCAGGCGGCCGAGGCGAGCGCGAACACGATGCCGCCGACCGCCGGCGCGATCACCGCGCCCAGCCGCAGCGAGACCGTGTTCAGCGCGCCGACCGCGTGCAGCTTCGACCGGTCCACGATGGACGGTGTGACCGCCAGCATCGCGGTGATGCAGGTGGCCCCGGACAACCCGTTCGCGGCGACCAGCGCGGCGGTCAGCGGGGTGGACCCGATCCAGGCGGCGTTGACCGCGAGCCCGGCGAACGTGCTGCCGCTGATGATCCAGGTGACCCGGACCAGCAGCCAGCGGTCGATCCGGTCGGCGAGCACCCCGCCGCCCAGGTAGCCGGCGACGAAGGCGATCGACTCGATGGCCGTCACCAGGCCGACGACCGGGGTGGATCCGGTGCGCGCGTACACCTCCAGCGGCACGGTGACGGCCACGATGCCGACCCCGAACAGCAGGATCGTGCGGGCGACGAACAGGTTGCGGAAGGTGCGGTCGTCGCGCAGCGGGCTGACGTCGACGAGCAGCGACGCCATCAGTGCTCCCCCGCCCAGCCGGTGAGGACCTCGACCCAGCGGTCGGCGATCCGGGCGACGGTGCCGCCGTCCAGCACGCCGCCGGGGTGGCTGAAGGTGGTCTCCAGGACCGGCCCGTCCGGGGTGTCCCGCAGGGTCGCGTCGACGACCAGGCTGTGCCCGGCGCGCACGTCCGGCGCCGGGCCGATCCGCACCGCGTCCTGCTCCGGGGCGAGCTCCCAGCCGCCGTCACCGTCCGCCGCGGGCCGGGGCGCGCGGCCGAGCCAGTTCAGCGAGACCTCGGCCCCGGGGCCGGTGAGCTGCGACGGGCCGTCGGCCGGGTGGCGCAGCAGGCCCCAGCCCAGACCGTGCCCGGGGAGCGCGGTCACGGCGTCCCGGGCCCGACCGATCGCGGCGCCCGGCTCGGGGATCGCGGCGCCGGGGGTGCCGCGCACGGCGACCGGTGCGAGCACGGTGAAGCAGCCGACCGTGCGGGCCAGGTCGATGTCGTCGCCGAGCTGCTCGGCGCGGCCGTGGTGTTCGAGATCGACCAGCAGCGGCCCGGCCGGACCGGTCACGGTGAGCGCCTCGCCGAGCGCGGCCAGCAGCACCGCCTCGGCGCCTGCGCCGGCCCGCCGGGCGGTCCCGGTGACGGCGTCGCCCGGGCAGGTCACCGTGGTGCGCGCGACCGTGCCGTGGGTGTCCCGGGCGTCCCGGGGACGGCGCACCGGCAGCGGTGCCGCCGCGGCGAGCGTGTCCCGCCAGAACCCGGCCTCGGCCCGGACCTGCGGGCTCGCGCCGTGCTCGCGCAGCCGGTCGGCGAACTCGGCGAAGCCGGTCGACTCGGGTGCCGGTCCGGTGCCGTTGCCCGCTGTGCCGTGGCCCGCTGTGCCGTGGCTCGAGATGTCCTCGGCCAGGACCCGCCAGGACGTTCCGTCGACGGCGAGATGGTGCGCGACGACGGCCAGCCGCCCGGGCTCGGTCCCGCGGTCGAACCAGACGAGCCGGAGCATCCCGGCGGGTCCGGCGTCGAGCTCCGCGACCGCGGCCGTGGTCGCGTCGGTGAGCAGCCGGGTGAGCGCGCCGCCGCTGGC
Source organism: Pseudonocardia kongjuensis (assembly GCF_039526905.1). Lineage (NCBI taxonomy): Bacteria > Bacillati > Actinomycetota > Actinomycetes > Pseudonocardiales > Pseudonocardiaceae > Pseudonocardia > Pseudonocardia kongjuensis. The sequence goes on from NZ_BAAAJK010000006.1 coordinate 58,589, forward strand.
GCCGGTCGCGTCGATCCGGCGGACCTGCGCTTCCGGGCCGGTCGCGCCGGGCGGTGCGGTGCGCAGCCCGGTCCAGCTCCCGTCCGCGGCGGTCACCAGCTCCGAGCGCAGCGTCGGGTGCCGGCGGGTGAGGGACCCGGCGAGTGCGGTCAGGTCGTCCGGGCCGAACCCGGGCGGCGTGCTGAGGAGCACGGCCTGACCGCGTCCGGCGACCGGGCCGCCGAGCGACTCCAGCCAGGACATGACCGGTGTCGGTGCGGCGAGCCCGGGCGCGGCCGCCGGGACACCGGTCCCGGCGACCGGAGCCGGGGTCGCTGCGTCGTCGAGCCCGGCGGCGAGCGCGGCGACGGTGCCGGTGGCCAGCAGGTCCCGCACCCGCAGCTCGATGCCGGCCCGCCGGGCGCTGTTGGTGATCTCGATGGCGCTGAGGCTGTCCCCGCCGATGGCGAAGAAGTCGTCGTCGACGCCGACGGTGTCCAGGCCCAGCACCTCGGCGACGATCGCGCAGAGCCGGGTCTCCAGCGGGGTGCCCGGCGGGCGGGAGACCCGTCCGGCGAGCGGCGCCGGTTCCGGCAGTGCGGCGGTGTCCAGCTTGCCGTTGACGGTCAGCGGCAGCTCGTCGACCACCGCCCACAGGGTCGGGACCATGTAGTCGGGCAGCACCCGGGCCACGGTGTCCCGCACGCTCTCCGGCGCCGCGGTGCCGACCAGGTAGGCGGCCAGCCGCTTGGTCGTCCCGGCGGTGCGGGTGACGACGGCGGACCGGGCGACGCCGGGCGCCGAGTCGAGCGCGGTCTCGATCTCGGCGGGCTCCACCCGGTAACCCCGGATCTTCAGCTGGTCATCACCACGGCCCAGGAAGTCCAGATTCCCGTCCGCCCGACGACGCACCAGATCACCCGTGCGATACATCCGACCACCCGCCGACCACGGATCAGCCACGAACCGCTCCGCCGTCAACGCCGCCCGGCCCAGATAACCCCGCGCCAGACCCGCACCCGACACATACAACTCACCCACCACACCGTCGGGCACCGGCCGCAGCCAGCCGTCCAACACATGCGCCACCGTGTTCGTGATCGCCGAACCCACCGTCGACGTCACACTCTCACTCGTCCCCGCACCCAACGTGTTGATCGTGTACTCCGTCGGGCCGTACAGGTTGTACCCCCACGTCCCCTCCGCGTCCCGCAGCCGCGACCACACCGACTCCGGCACCGCCTCCCCACCCAACAACACCAACGGCGGCACATGCGCCCCGTCCAACAAACCCGCAGCAAACAAATGATGCGCATACGTCGGCGTCACATTCACCACATCCACCGCATGCTCAGCGCAATACCCGACCAGCCGCTCCGCATCCCGCCGCAACTGCTCATCACACACATGCACCTCATGCCCCTCGACCAGCCACAGGAGCTCCTCCCACGACATATCGAACGCAAAAGACACCGTGTGCGCCACCCGCAACACCCGACCACCCGCAGCCGCCACCGTCGGCGCAAAAATCTCCCGCCGATGATTCACCTGCATATTCGTCAAACCACCAAAAGGCGTCACCACACCCTTCGGCCGCCCCGTCGACCCCGACGTGAAAATCACATACGCCGGATGCCCCAAACGCCCCGCCGCGCCCGGCACGAACCCACCCAACTCCGCAGCCGACAACGGCCCACCCGACACACCGTCGAACACACCCGGCTCGTCGAGCACAACACACTCCACCGCAGCCCCAGCAGCCCCACCGAAACGCGACACCACCGACGACTCCGTCACCAACAACACAGCACCCGACGCCGCCAGAATCTCCGCCAACCGCTCATTTGGATGATCCAACTCCAACGGCACATACGCCGCCCCCGCCCGCAACACCGCAAACAACGCCACCACATTCTCCACAGAACGCGGCAACCCCAACGCCACCACCGACTCCGGCCCCACACCCCGCACACGCAACACCCGCGCCAACCGCGAAATCTGCGCATCCAACTCAGCAAAAGTCAGCCGCGACTCCCCCGACACCAACGCAACCCGATCCGGACACAACGCCGCCCGCTCCGACAACAACTCCGCCACCGTCACGTCCGGGACGTCGGTGATGCCGGCGGCGATCCGGGCCGCCGAGTCGGCGTGGTCGGCCGGGCCGAGCACGTCGATCGACCCGACCGGGCGGGCCGGGTCGTCGGCGAAGGCCCGCAGCACGGCGACCATCCGGTCGGCGAACCGGGCCACGGTGTCCGCGTCGAACAGGTCGGTGGAGTACTCGACGACCCCGGAGAGCAGCTCCGGGGTGTCCTGGAAGTTGAACGAGGCGTCGAACTTCGCGGTGCCGGTGCGGACGACGTCGGCGCTCGCGCGCACGCCGTCCAGCTGCGGGGTCAGCGCGTTCGCGTCGCCGCCCAGGCAGACCAGCATGACCTGGAACAGCGGGCTGCGGCCGGGTGCCCGCTCGGGTGCCAGCGCCGCGACGACGTCGGAGAACGGCACGTCGGCGCGGTCGTAGGCGTCGAGGTCGGTGCCGCGGACCGCACGCAGGAGCTCGCCGACGGTGTGGTCCGGTCGCACGTCGGCGCGCAGCGCGAGGGTGTTGAGGAAGTAGCCCACGGCGTCGTCGAGGGCCGGATCGAACCGGGTCGAGATCGGGGTGCCGACGACGACGTCGGAGGAACCCGTGTGCCGGGACAGCAGCACCGCCAGCGCGGCGTGCAGCAGCATGAACACCGTGATGTCGTGCGACCGGGCGAGCCGGTGCAGCTCGGTGGTCAGCTCGGGGCCGATCTCGATCGGGACGGCGTCACCGGCGCCGCTCGGGACGGTGGGCCGCGGACGGTCGGTGGGCAGTGTGGTCTGTACCGGGGCGCCGTCCAGGGTGGTCCGCCAGAACTCCAGCTGGGCCGCCGCGGAGGTGTCGGAGCCGTCGGCGAGGCACTCGCGCTGCCAGGCCGCGAAGTCGGCGTACCGGATCTGCGGTGCGGGCAGCGAGGACGGGGCGTCCGGCCCGGTCCGCAGCCGGGCCCGGTAGGCGTGCTGCAGGTCGTCGATCAGTGGCCGCCAGGACCACTCGTCGACGGCGATGTGGTGCAGCACCGCGACCAGGACGTGCTCCTCGGCGCCGAGCTCGAACAGGGTGACCCGGGCCGGGATCTCGGTGCCGAGATCGAACGGGCGCCGCACCTCGGCGTCGATGCGTGCGTCGAGCTCGTCACGGCCGACCGGTTCGACCGTGACGACCGACGCCGGGGCGGTGTCGACCACCCTCGCGGTGTCGTCCGGGTAGACGGTCCGCAGCACCTCGTGCCGCTCGAGGACGTCGAGCCAGGCGGCGCGCAGCGCGTCGGTGTCGAGCGGGCCGCGCAGGCGCAGCACCCCGGGCACGTTGTAGACCGGGCTCGGGCCGCCGACCCTCGACAGGGCCAGCATCTGGCGCTGACCGGCCGAGATCTCCCGCCCGGCGCCGTCGCGCCGCAGCGGTTGCAGGGCGGGGCGGGCCGCGGCGGACCGGCTGCCGTAGGGGGCGAGCCGGCTGACGGTGCGGGCCTCGAAGACGTGCCGGGGCCGGATCCTGATCCCGGCTCTGCGGGCCCGGTTCGCCAGGGCCAGCGCCGAGATGCTGTCGCCGCCGAGATCGAAGAAGTCGTCGTCGGGATCGACGGCGTCGGCACCGACGACCTCCGCGACGATCGAGCAGAGGGTCTCCTCCAGCGGGGTGCGCGGGGCGCGCCCGCCGGAGCGGCGCAGCGCCGACGGCTCGGGCAGGGCGGCGACGTCGAGCTTGCCGTTGACGGTCAGCGGCAGCTCGTCGACCACCGCCCACAGGGTCGGGACCATGTAGTCGGGCAGTGCCCGGGCGACGACGTCGCGGGCGGCCTCGGGGGTGGCGGTGCCGACCAGGTAGGCGGCGAGCCGGCGCTGTCCGGGGACCTCCGGATGCGGGCGGGCGACGACGGCGGCCTGCTCGATCCCGTCGGCCCCGGCCAGGGCGGTCTCGATCTCGGCGGGCTCCACCCGGTAACCCCGGATCTTCAGCTGGTCATCACCACGGCCCAGGAAGTCCAGATTCCCGTCCGCCCGACGACGCACCAGATCACCCGTGCGATACATCCGACCACCCGCCGACCACGGGTCGGCCACGAACCGCTCCGCGGTCAGGCCCGGCCGACCCAGATAGCCGCGGGCGAGACCGTCACCCGCGATGTACAGCTCACCGACCACACCGTCGGGCACCGGCCGCAGCCAGCCGTCCAGGACGTGCGCCGTCGTGTTCGTGATCGCGGTGCCGACGGTGGAGGTATCGCTCCCGTTCGTCCCGGCACCCAGGGTGTTGATCGTGTACTCGGTCGGACCGTACAGGTTGTAACCCCACGTGCCCTCGGTGTCCCGCAGCCGCGACCACACCGACTCCGGCACGGCCTCGCCCCCGAGCAACACCAGCGGCGGGACGTGCGGGCCGTCGAGCAGACCCGCGGCGAACAGGTGGTGAGCGTAGGTGGGGGTCACGTTCACGACGTCGATCACGTGCTCGGCGCAGTACCCGACCAGCCGTTCGGCGTCCCGGCGCAGCTGCTCGTCACACACGTGCACCTCATGACCCTCCACCAGCCAGAGCAGCTCCTCCCACGACATGTCGAACGCGAACGACACCGTGTGCGCCACACGCAACACCCGACCACCCGCAGCCTCGACCGTCGGCGCGAAGATCTCCCGACGATGGTTGACCTGCATGTTCGTCAACCCACCGAACGCAGTCACCACACCCTTCGGCCGCCCCGTCGACCCCGACGTGAAGATCACATACGCGGGATGGTCCAACCGCCCCGGCGTCCCCGGCACGAACCCACCCAGCTCCCCCGCCGTCAGCGGAGAGCCCGGGACCCCGTCGAACAGACCCGGCTCGTCGAGCACGACCTGCTCCACCGCCGCCCCACCGAACCGCGACGCCACCGACGACTCCGTCACCAGCAACACCGCACCCGACGCCACCAGGATCTCCGCCAACCGCCCGTCCGGGTGATCCAGCTCCAACGGCACGTACGCCGCCCCCACCCGCAACACCGCGAACAACGCCACCACATTGCCCACCGACCGCGGCAACCCCAGCGCGACCACCGACTCCGGCCCTACACCCCGCGAACGCAACACCCGCGCCAAACGCGAGATCTGCGCATCCAGCTCGGCGAAGGTCAGGCGGGACTCCCCCGCGACGAGTGCCGTCCGATCCGGACACAACACCGCCCGCTCCGACAACAACTCCGCGACCGTGGCGTCCGGGACCGGGGCCGCGGTGGCGTCGGCCGGCGCCGGGGTGCCCAGGTCGATCGCGGCGAGCGGCCGGTCCGGTGCGGCGGTGAACGCGTCGAGCACCTGCACGAAGCGCTCCATCAGGGACCGGGCGGTGCCGGTGTCGATCGCCTCCGGGCGGTGGTCGACGGTCAGCTCCATGTCGTCGAACGGGTTGACCGCGAACGACAGCGGGAAGTGCGAGTCGTCGAGGGTCTCGACGTCGGCCATGCCGTGCCGCCCGGCGGCCTCGGCGAACGCGTCCCAGGCGTTGCGCAGGGTGAACAGCGTGTCGAACAACCGCGGCCGCTCGGTGGCCTGCTGGATCCGGCCGAGGCCGAGGTACTCGTGCCCGATCAGCCCGGCGCGCTCGCGGCCCAGCCGGCGCAGCACGTCGGCGCCGGTGTCGGCCGGGGCGAGCCGGACCCGCACCGGGACCGTGTTGAGGAACAGCCCGACGGCGTGCTCGACGCCCGGGAGCTCGTCCGGGGCGAGGGCCATCGGGGTGCCGATCACCACGTCGTCCCCGCCGGTGGCGTGCCCGAGCACCACCCCGAGCGCACCGATCAGGACGGTGTTGACGGTGACCCCGTGCCCGGCGGCGACCGCCCGGACCCGGTCCGACAGCGCGCGGCCGAGGCGGGTCCCGATCCGGCGCGACGGCTCGGTGAAGGCGGGCTGCCCGTCCCCGGCGACCAGGGTCGGACCGGCCAGGTCCGCGTAGGCCGCGGCCCACGCCGCGCTGGATTCCTTCTCGTCCTGTTCGGACGTCCAGCGCAGGAAGTCGTCGTAGCCGGGGGCGGCCGGGGGCTCGCCGCCGTCGTACAGGGTGAGGAGCCGGTCGGCCACCCGCATCGCGGACGCGCCGTCGAACAGCTGGAAGTGGTTGGTCAGCACCAGCTGGTCGCGGCCGCCGGGCAGGTGCACCAGCAGCAGCCGGAACAGTGGCGGCGCATCCAGCCCGATCGGACGGGCCCGCTCGGCCTCGACCAGGGTGCGGGCCTCCTCGGCGGAAGCGGCGATGTGCTCGCGGATCGCCGGGTGCTCCACCTCGTCGCGGACCACCTGGACCGGGCGGCCCCGGTCGTCGACGGTGAACCCGACGCGCAGCAGCGGTGTGCCCGCGGTCAGCCGGGTCAGCGCGTCGGTCAGCCGGTCCCGGTCGAGCACCCGGTCCAGGGTGAACATGGTCTGCAGGATGTAGACGCCGGTCGCGCCGGTGTCGTAGACCGACTGGAAGTACAGGCCCTCCTGCAGCGGCGACAGCGGCCACACGTCGGTCGCGGTGCCGCCGACCCGGTCGCCGAGCGCGGCGACGTCGGCGGGGCCGAGGCCGAGCAGGTCGCGCAGCGGACCACCGGTGCCGTGCGCGGCCCCGTCCGCCGGTGCGGCGGTGACCGGACCGGAGACCCGGGCGATCCCGGCGGGCGTCCGGTGCGCGAAGAGGTGCGCGGTCAGCACGTCGAGCCCGGCGTCGCGGACGGCGCGCACCACCCGGGTCGCGAGGATGCTGTCGCCGCCGAGCGCGAAGAAGTCGTCGTCCGGCCCGACCGTTCCCGAGCCCAGGACCTGCGCGAACACCTCGCACAGCAGCTGCTCGGCCGGACCGTCGGGAGCCCGGCCCGCGACGGCGGCGCCGCCCCCGAAGTCCGGCTCCGGCAGCGCGCGCCGGTCGAGCTTGCCGTTGACGGTCAGCGGCAGCCGGTCCAGCACGACGATCGCGGCCGGCACCATGTAGCCGGGCAGCGTCGCCCCGAGTGCCTCACGCAGCGCGGCCGGTTCGGTGTCCGGCCCGGCGCCGCCGGGCACCACGTACCCGACGAGCCTGCGGTCCGCCGGATCGGCGCCGGTGTGCACCCGGGTGACCGCCTGGGCGATCCCGGGCAGCGCACGCAGCGCGGTGTCGATCTCGCCCAGCTCCACCCGGTAGCCGCGGATCTTGACCTGCTCGTCGGCGCGACCGGCGAACGCCAGCTCGCCGGCCCGGTCGAACCGGGCGAGATCACCGGAGCGGTAGAGCCGGGTGCCGGGCGGCCCGTACGGGTCCGCGAGGAACCGGGCCGCGGTCAGATCGGGCCGGTCGGCATAGCCCTGCGCGAGCTGCGCCCCGGCCACGTGGATCTCGCCGACGACGCCGGCCGGTACCGGGCGCAGCCGCCGGTCGAGCAGCCGCACCGCGAGCCCGGCGAGCGGGCCGCCGACCGGGCTCGACGGGCGATCGAGATCGGCGGCGCCGATCTCCCGGTAGGTGGTGTGCACGGTCGTCTCGGTGATGCCGTAGAGGTTGGCCAGCACCGGCGTGCCCGGCGCGTGCCGGGCGCACCAGTCGCGCAGCAGCCGCGGCTCCAGCGCCTCCCCGGCGAACACGACGTAGCGCAGGCCGGCGGCGGCGGCCGGATCGGCGGGCTCGGCGACGGCCAGCGGCCCGAACGCCGACGGGGTCTGGCTGAGCACGCTGATCCGCTCGGACCGGATCAGCTCCCACATCCGCTCCGGGGCGCGGGCGGTGTCGCCGTCGACGACGACCACCGTCGCGCCGGTCGCGACCGCGGCCCACAGCTCGAACACCGACACGTCGAACGCGACCGAGTGGAACAGCGAGAACACGTCGTCACCGGTGACGTCCATCCCGCCGACAGGGCCGACGGTGGCCGCGAGCAGCGACAGCACCGCGGCGTGCGGGACCTCGACGCCCTTGGGGCGCCCGGTCGATCCGGAGGTGTAGACGACGTAGGCGGGCTGTGCCGGCGGCACGTCCACCGGGGTGCGCAGCGGCGGCACCGGCGCGGACCGGTCCACCGCCACCACCGGCGCCCCCAGCCCGGTCACCGTGTCCGGGGTGGCGGCGGTGGCCAGCAGGCAGCGCGGCGCGGCGTCGCCGACGATCATGGCGAGCCGGTGTGCCGGGGCGTCGACGTCGAGCGGTACGTAGGTGGCGCCGGCGCGCAGCGCGCCCAGAACCGCGACGACCATGTCCGCGCTGCGCGGGACGCCGACGGCCACCCGGTCGCCGGGGCGGACGCCCTCGGCGACCAGCGTCGCGGCGAGCCGCCCGGCGCGGTCGTCGAGCTCGGCCCAGGTGAGCCGGTCGGTCCCGGCGACCAGCGCCGGGTGGTCCGGGCGGGCCGCCGCGGTCGCCGCGAACAGCGCCGGGAGGGTGCCGGTGCCGGTGACCGGCTCCGGGAGCTCCGGACCGGGCTCGCCCAGCCGCAGCTGGGACAGCCGCACGCCGGGCGACGAGGCGACCAGCTCCAGCACCCGGACCAGCCGGTCCAGGACCGCGTCGATCGTCGCGGCGTCGAACAGGTCGGTGGCGTACTCCACGATCGCACCGAGGCGCACGGCGCCGTCGTCGGTGCCGGACTCGTGGAACGCGAAGGTGGCGTCGAACTTGGCCGAGCCGGTGCCGGTGGGCCGGACCAGGGTGCGGGCGCCGTCGAGCTCCAGCTCGCTGCGGTCCGGGTCGGTGCGCAGGTAGAGCAGCTCCACCTGGAACAGCGGCGACGCCGCGGACCGCTCCGGTGCGATCCGCTCGACGACGCGGTCGAAGGCGATGTCGGCGTGTTCCAGCGCGGCCAGGTCGGCGGTCCGGGCCCGCTCCAGCACCTGTGCCAGGGTCGGGTCGCCGTGCAGGTCCAGCCGCAGCGCGAGGGTGCTCAGCGCGAACCCGACGACGTCCTCCGCGCCGGCGTGCCGGCGCGCGGAGGACGGGGTGCCGATCACGACGGTGTCCGGGGACCCGTCGCCGGGATCGCGGTCGGCGTCGGCGTGCGCGTCCAGCAGCACCGCGAGCGCGGCGTGCAGCAGCATGAACATGCTGACCCGGTGCCGTTCGGCGGCCGCGGTCAGCGCCCCGGCCAGCTCCGGACCGAGCTCGATCCGGGTCTCGGCGCCGCGGCCGCTCGGGAGCTCCGGGCGCGGCCGGTCGGCGGGCAGCGTCGTCACCGGCGGCGCCCCGGCGAGGGTGTCCGCCCAGAAGTCCAGCAGGCGGGTCGCTTCGGCGGTGGGCGCGCCGGGCGGGCCGACCAGCTCGTCCTGCCAGGCCGCGACGTCGGACCAGCGCAGCTCCGGTTCGGGCAGCTCCGGCTCGGTACCGGCGCGGCGGGCCCGGTAGGCGGTGCCGAGATCGGCGAGCAGCACCCGCACCGACCACTCGTCGACGGCGATGTGGTGGCAGACCAGCCCGATCCGGTGCCGGTCCGGCCCGGTCCGCAGCACCTCGGCGCGGATCGGCAGCTCCCGCTCCAGATCGAAGCGGTGCCGGGCGAGGGCGTCGATCCCGGCGCCGGGCGTGGCGTCGCCGCCGGTGCCGGAGGTGAACCCGACGTGCGGTTCGAGCGCACCGGGCGGGTGGACGCGCGCGGTCACCGCGCCGTCGGTGTCCTCGCCGTAGGTGGTGCGCAGCGCCTCGTGCCTGCCGACCACGTCGGCCAGCGCGGACCGGAACGCCTCGACGTCGAACGGGCCCTCGACCGTCCACCCGCGGGGCACGTTGTAGGCCGCGCCGGGGCCCTGCATCCGGTACAGCGTCCACATCTGCCGCTGCGCGGGCGAGATGACCGGCGCCGCCCCGGCCGGGCGGCGCACCGGTCCGCCCGCCGCCCGGCTCCGGCCGGACAGCACCGCCGCGAGCCCGGCGACGGTCGGGTGCGCGAACACGTCGGGCACGGTGACCGGGGCGCCGAGCCGCTGCTGGATCCGGTTGGCCAGGCGCAGCGCGGACAGCGAGTGCCCGCCGAGCGCGAAGAAGTCGTCGTCCACCCCGACGGTGGGGCGGTCGAGCAGCTCGGCGAACAGCCCGCACAGGGCGCGCTCGCGGTCGTCGCGCGGCGGCCGGGACGGCGCCTGCGCGGGACCGGGTGCGGGCAGCGCCCGCTTGTCGATCTTGCCGCCGGGGGTGCGCGGCAGCTCCGGGAGGACGACCATTGCGGCCGGCACGAACTGGCCGGGCAGCAGCTGCGCGACGGCCGCGCGCAGGTCCTGCGGTGCGGCCGCGTCCGGGCCGGTGACCAGGTAGGCGACCAGCGACGGGCCGTCGGCGAGATCGCGGGCGACGACCACCGCCGACCGGACACCGGGCTGCGCGACGAGCACCGCCTCCACCTCGCCGGGCTCGACCCGGACGCCGCGGACGGTGACCTGGTCGTCGGCCCTGCCGAGCAGCTCGAACCGGCCGTCCGGGGTGCGGCGGGCCAGGTCCCCGGTGCGGTAGAGCCGCGCGCCGGGCCGGGCCGGGTCGGCGACGAACCGGGCGGCGGTCTCGGCGGGGCGCCCGGCGTACCCGCGGGCCACCTGCTCGCCGCCGACGTACAGCTCGCCGGTCACCCCGTCCGGGACGGGGGCGAGGAACCGGTCCAGCAGGACGGCCGAGCTGCCGGGCACGACGTGCCCCGCGGTGACCGGCTCGGCGCCGGCGATCTCACCCGCGAGCACGTCCCCGGCGACCTCGGACGAGCCGTAGGAGTTCACGACGACCGAGCCCGGCGCCCACGCCCTGGCGGCCGCGACGACCGCGGCGGACAGCGGCTCGCCGGAGCAGATCCAGCGTCGCACCGCGACCGGCCCCGGGGTCTCGGCGAGCGCCGACACCAGCGAGGGCACCGCGGTGACCTGGGCGACCGGCTGGTCGCGCAGCAGCCGGGCCAGCGCGCCGGGATCGGTCGCGGTGGCGTCGTCGGCGAGCAGCACGCGGGCCCCGCCGGCCAGTGCTGCGAGCAGCTCGGTGAGGCCGTCGATGAACGCGATCGAGCTCTTCGCCGGGCGGACGTCGCCGGGCTCGACCGGCCAGGCGCGGGCCGCCCAGTCCAGGCGGCGGGCCAGGCCCCGGTGCGTGCCGAGCACGCCCTTCGGGGCGCCGGTAGATCCGGAGGTGTGGATCAGGTAGGCGGCCTGGCCGGGGTGCGGCGGCGGCAGCGGGCGGTCCGGCTCCGCGCCGGTCAGCCCGGCCAGGTCGGTCACCTCGGCCGTGCCGGGGACCTCGCCCGGCGCACCGGTGATCACCAGGGCGGGCGCGGCGTCGTCGAGCACGTACCGGATCCGCGCCGCCGGGTAGCCCGGATCGACCGGGACCAGCACCGCGCCGGAACGCAGCACGCCGAGCACGGCGACCACGAGATCGGTGGTGCGCGGCAGCAGCACGGCGACCCGGTCCTCCGCCCCGACGCCGCGGGCGCGCAGGCCGGCGGCGACCCGGTCGGCGAGACCGTCCAGCTCGGCGACGGTCAGCTGCACCGGCTCCCGGCCGGGCGCCGGTGCCCCGACCAGCGCGACCTCCCCGTCCCGGCCGGCCGGGCCGAGCGCCCGAGCGGGGCTCCACCGGGGCTCCCCGTCGACGGCCGTCGCCGGCCGCTGCGCGGGGCGGGCCGCGAAGACCTCGGCCAGCCGCCGGTCCGGATCGGCCGCGGCGGCCTCGATCAGCGCCTCCAGCTCGGCCAGCAGGGTGCCGACGACCGGGGCCGTCAGGCTCGCCGCGGCGTAGGTGGCCTCCACGTCGAAGCCGTCGTCGGTGAGGAACACCTCCAGCGCCAGCGGGTGCTGGGCGGTGCCGTTGTCGGTGCGCAGCCAGCTGGTCGTGGTCCCGGGCAGCCGCGGCCCGTGCAGCTTCTGGGTGAGGAACAGCAGCTGCGCCTCGAACAGCGAGCGGTCCCGGCCGGACGCCGACGGGTTCAGCTGCTCGACGAGCCGGTCGTAGGGGTGGTTCTGGTGCGCGAAGCCCTCGGCCGCGACCTCCGCGACCCGCGCGGTGAGGGTCCGCACCGTGTCGTCGCGGTGCACCGCGGAGCGCAGCACCACCAGGTTGCCGAAGTTGCCGACCAGCTCGGTGCTGCCGCCGTCCTCCCGGTTCACCACGGCCGTCCCGACGGCCACGTCGCCGGTGTCGCCGATCCGGCTCAGCACGGCGGTGTAGCAGGCGAGCAGCACGGTGTACGGCGTCGTCCGCAGCCCGGCGGCCAGCTCCCGGACCGCCCGGGCGGCCGCCGCGGAGAACCGGCGGTCCACCCGGGCGCCCTGCTCGACGCCCGCCGCGACGTCCTCGGCGGGCAGCCGGTCGAACAGCGCAGGCACCGGCTCGGCCAGCCGCTCCCGCCAGAACGCGGCGTCGGCGGGCCGGTCGTCGGCCGTCCAGGCCCGCTGCTCGGCGTCGGCGAGATCGGCGACCTGGCGGGGCGGGACCGGCGGGGTCACCGGACCGGCCGACGCCTGCCGGTAGAAGGTCTCGAGGTCCCGGGAGATCGCGGCGAAGGTGAGCCCGTCCCAGGCGATGTGGTGCACCTGCAGCAGCACCGTCGTGCGCTCCGGGCCCTCCACGACGACGACCACCCGCAGCGCGGAGTCCGCGGCCAGGTCGTAGGGCTGCGACGCCCGGTCGCGGGCCAGCGCCCGCACCCGGTCCCGCACCGCGGCGGGCTCCCCACCGGTGAGATCGACGACCTCCCACGGGAAGCCGAGCGCGCTGTGCACCCGTTGGAACGGCTCGCCGTCGTCGCCGGCGTGGTAGGTCGTGCGCAGCACCTCGTGCCGGGCCACCAGCGCGTCGAACGCGATCCGCAGCGCCTGCCGGTCGAGCTCGCCGTCGAAGGTCAGCTCGATGCACAGGTTGAACGCGGTGCTGCCGGGCACGATCTGGTGGTGCAGCCACATCCGGCGCTGCGCGAACGACAGCGGGAACTCGGTCCGACCAGCACGGCGCGCCCCGTCGCCGGGTTCGTCGCGGCGCAGGCCCGCCTCGGCCAGGCGCCGGGCGATCAGTGCGCGCTTGCGCTCGTCGAGACTGGTCATCGTGCGGGCCTCCGGTGTCCCCTCGCGGGACGGGTGGGTGCGGTCGGGAGTGCTCAGTGGTCGGCCAGTGCGCGGTCGACGTCGTCCTCGGCCAGGGACTCGATCTCGTCCACGACCTCGGCGACGGCGTCGATCCGGTCTGGTTCCTGTTCGCGCAGCGCGCGGCACAGCTCGCGCACCGTCGGGTGTGCGAACACCGTGCGGGCGGACACGGCGTCGGTGTCGAGCAGCTCGCGCAGCCGCGACACGATCACGGTGACCAGCACCGAGTCGCCGCCCAGCGCGAACAGCGGCGTCTCGACGCCGACCGGGCCGTCGTGCTCGAGCACCTCGCCCCAGACCCGGGCGACCACCCGTTCCAGGGCGGTGCCGGCGGTGACCGTGCCGGAGCCGACGCTGACCCGCTCGGCGACCGTCTCCCGGACGGCCCGGCGGTCGATCTTGCCGTTCACGGTGAGCGGCACCCGGTCCAGTGCGACGACGGCGCGCGGCACCATGTGCGGCGGCAGGTCGCGGGGCAGCGCGGCCGCGACGGCGTCCGGATCGGCGGTGCCGTGCACGGCCAGTGCCGGCAGGGAATCGCCGACGACGACCGCGACGGCCAGGTCGACGCCGTCCAGCCGCGCAGCGGCGGCCTCGATCTCGCCGAGCTCGATCCGGAAGCCGTTGATCTTGACCTGGTCGTCGCTGCGGCCGAGGAACTCCACGGTGCCGTCCGGGGCGTACCGGGCGAGGTCGCCGGTCCGGTACCAGCGCACGCCGTCCAGCGTGACGAAGCGGTCCGCGGTGCGTTCCGGGTCGCCGCGGTAGCCGTGCGCCACCCCGGCACCGCCGATCCACAGCTCCCCCGGCACGTGATCGGGCACGTCGCGGCCGAGATGGTCGACGACGCGCAGCCGGACCCCGTCCAGCGGGGTGCCGTAGGGGACGCACCGCCAGTGCCCGGGCACGACGTCGCCGACCTCGGTGACGGTCGAGTGGATCGCGGTCTCGGTGGTCCCGCCGAGCCCGGCCACGCCGCAGCCGGGGACCCGCTCGCGCAGCCGGCCGGGCAGGTCGGTGCCCACCCGGTCGCCGCCGAGCAGCACCTGGCGGAGCGTGCCGCCGAGATCGTGCCCGGTGGACAGAAGCGAGTCGAGCAGCGCCGGGACGCAGTTCAGGACGGTGACGCCGTGTTCCCGGACCGCCCCGGCCCACCGGTCCGGATCGCGCTGCTCACCCTCGGCGAGCACGGCGACCGCGCCGCCCGCCCCCAGCATCGCGAACACGTCGAACACCGACAGGTCGAAGTCGAGTGCGGACACCGCGAGCGTGCGGTCGGCCGGGCCGAGCCGGTAGCGGCGGACCAGGTCGTCGATGGTGGCGGCGGCGGCCCGGTGCGGCACCTCGACGCCCTTGGGCTCGCCGGTCGAGCCGGAGGTGAACAGCAGGTAGGCGGCCTGTTCCGGGTCGGGATCGGCGGGCCCGTCGAGTGGGTCGTTGGCCAGCAGCTCGGCCGGGGTCACCCGGCCGTCCCCCGGCTCGGCGGTGATCGCCCACCGGTGCCCGGAGACGGCGGTGATGCGCTGCACCCGCGCCGGCGGCTGCTCCACGCCGAGCGGCACGTAGCTGCCGCCCGCGGCGAGCACCCCCAGCACCGCGACGACCTGTTCCGGCCCGCGGGGCAGGGTCACCGCGACCGGGTCGCCGGGGGCGACGCCGCGCTCGCGCAGTCCCGCGGCGACCCGCAGCGCGCGGTCCGCCAGCTCGGCGTGCCCGAGCGCACCGGAACCGGACAGCACGGCGGGCGCGTCGCCGCGGGCCGCGGCCTCGGCGAAGAACCGCCCGTGCAGGGTCCGCGCCGGGGGCAGCTCGGCGGTGCTGTTGGCCCGGTCGCGCACCGCGCGCTGACCGGCGGGCAGCAGCGCCGGGACCGGCTCGGCCCAGGTCCGCTCGTCGGCCAGCCCGCGCACCAGTCCGGTGAAGGCGGCGAACATCGCCTCGCCGACGCCGTCGGGCAGCAGATCGGCCCGGACGTCCCAGTTGACCAGGATCTGCCCGCCGACCTCGGTGATCTGGGCGTCGAGCAGCACCTGCGGGCCCTGCGAGATCATCCACACCGGGTCGCCGAACAGCGTCCGGGCGCGCTCGTCGAACAGCTCGCCCAGGTTCAGGCCGCTGGTGAACACGACCGGGGCGAGCACCTGCTCGCCGGCCCGGCGGCCCAGGTCGCGCAGCACCTCCACACCGGAGTAGGCGGCGTGCTCGGCGTCGGCGTGCAGCCTGCGCTGCACGGCGCGGGCCCGGTCCGCGAAGCTCGCCGGCTCGGACAGGTCGATCTCCAGCAGTACCGAGCCGGTGAAGTCGCCGACCACGAGGTCGATGTCGGGATGCACCGGGTCGCGGTCGAACAGCGGCACGTTCACCAGGAACCGCGGCTGCGCGCTCCAGGCGCCGATCACCTCGGCGTAGGCGGTGGCGACGACGGCCGCCGCGGTGAGCCCGTGCCGGCGGCAGGCGGCGAACACGGCGTCCCGTTCGGCGCCGTCCAGGGTGAAGGCGAGGCGCTGGGCCCGCGGGCGGGCGGCCACCGGATCGGCGGCGGGCAGCTCGGGTGCGCCGGGCAGCTCCGGGAGCCGGTCCGCCCAGTACCCGCGGGCCGCCGCGGTCGCGGCCCGGCGGGCGGCGGGGCGGGCCTCGAGGTACTCGCGGTAGGTCACACCGGGCGGGCTGGTCTCCGGGGCGTCGGCGCCCTCGTCGTGGAAGCGGGCGAGATCGGCGAGCAGCACCCGGTAGCTCACCGCGTCGGCGGCGACCATGTCGACGTCGACGTGCAGCCGGGCCCCGCCGGGGAGCAGGCTGAGCGCCACCCGCAGCACCTCGCCGCGCTCGATCGCCAGCATCTCGTGCGACATCGCGTCCCGGGTCGCGGCGAGCCGGGCGTCGCGCGCGGCGTCGTCGAGATCGCGCAGGTCGTGCACGACGAGGGTGTCCCGGCCGTCGGCGGGCAGGATCTCCTGACGGCCGTTGTCGGTGATCCGGGCACGCAGCATCGGGTGCCGGTCGACCAGCCTGCGCAGCGCCGCCGCCAGCCGGTCCGGGTCCAGGCCGGGGCCGTCGAACTCGAGATAGAGGTGGGGCGCGACCCCGCCCAGCGGCTGGGCCGGGTCGCGACCGGCCCAGTACGCGTGCTGGAGCAGTGCCAGCGGGAACTCGGCGCCGCCGGGTTCCGCGGCGGCCGGCTCCCCGGTCGCGGTCTCCGGGGTCGCGGCCTCCGGGGCGGGGGCCGCGGCCCGCGAGAGCAGCTCGGCCCAGGCGGCGACGGTCGGCCGGGACGCGAGGTCGCCGAACCCGATCTCGTGCCCGTCGTCGCGCCAGCGGGAGATCAGCCGCATCAACGCGATCGACTGCAGACCGAGCTCGAACAGGTCGTCGTGCTCGCCGACGTCCTGCGGGTCCTCGTCCACGAGATCGGCGATCAGCTCTCGGAGCGCGTCGATCGACACGGGGGTCATCGGGTGGTCCTCCTGCGGTCCTGCTGGGTCTGGCGTGTCTGCTGCGTGTGCTGTGTCGGCCGGCGGGATCAGCGGCCGGCGAGCTGGTCGACGGATCCGGGGACGGGGGCGGCCGGATCGGTGTCCAGCTCGACGATCCGGTTGGCGGCGTCGACGTGCACGACCCGCGGCACGTGATCGGGCACGACGCTCTCCGGGACCTGCTGGTAGGCGACGATGATCGTGAGATCGCCGGGATGCACCAGATGCGCGGCGGCGCCGTTCACCCCGATCACCCCGCTGCCCCGGTCGCCGGTGATGACGTAGGTCTCCAGGCGGTTGCCGTTGTCGATGTCGAGAACCTGGACCTTCTCGCCCTCGACCAGACCGGCCGCGTCCATGAGGTCCTCGTCGACGGTCAGCGAACCGACGTAGTGCAGATCGGCCTGGGTGACCGTGGCTCGGTGGATCTTGCCGCTGAGCAGCGTGCGGTAGACCTGGGGGGCGGCATCGGCAACGCCGGGCATGGGGGTCCTTCCGTTCGGGCCGGGATCGTGGGGGGATGGTCAGCCGGTGCGTTCGACCAGGCTGCGGGGCCGCAGATCGGTCCAGTTCTGCTCGATGTGGGCCAGGCAGGACGCCCGGTCCGCAGGGCCGTGCGCGATCCGCCAGCCGTCCGGCACGGCCGCGAACTCCGGCCACAGGGAGTACTGACCCTCGTCGTTGACCAGGGCGTGGAACGTTCCGGCCTCGTCGTCGAACGGGTTCGCGGACATGGGTGTCTCCTCGTTTACTGGGGTGCGGGGGCGGCGATCAGCGACCGCTGCGACCCGCGGGCAGCGGATCGGTGCGGCCGGCCCGCGGCGCCGGGGTCCGGTCGCGGACGGTCTCCGGTGTGGCGAACGAACCGACGATCTCGCCGGATCGGACCGCGATGTTGGACAACAGCGTCGAGGTGATGCCGTGCGTGTGCTCGGTCGGCCCCTGCAGGTAGATCCCGGCGCGGACGGGCGTGCCGTCGGCGAGCTCGGTGATGCCGATCCGGTAGTCGCGCCGCACGTCCGGCCGGCCCGCGGAGTCCCGGATGCAGGCCGCGGACAGGCCACCGCCGAGCATCTCCAGCGGATCGGTCGCCCGGTACCCGGTGGCGTAGACGACGGCGTCGGCGGTGATCACCTCGCGGGACCCGTCGATCAGCGACTCGACCGCGATCTCCACGTGATCGGCGAGCTCGACCACGTCGGCCACCCGGGACACGTTGCGGAACCGCAGTCGCTCCGTTCCGGCGACCCGCTCGTGGTAGTGGGTCCGGTACAGGCCCTCGATCAGCTCCGGATCGACGACCGAGTAGTTGGTGTTCGCGTGGTAGCCGAGGATCCGTTCCTTCACCTCGTCCGGCGCGGTGAAGAAGTCGTCGACCGCGGCCGGATCGAAGATCCGGTTCGCGAACGAGGTGTCGTCGGCCGGGCTGTAGCCGTAGCGCGCGAACACCGCGTGCACCTCGGCCGTCGGGAACGTCCGGTGCAGGTGCTCCACCGTCTCCGCGGCACTCTGCCCCGCACCGACGACGACGAACCGGGCGGGCGCCGAACCGGCCAGCTCGCCGGTACGGAACAGCAGGTCCCGGTTGTGCCAGATCCGGTCGCTCGGGACGATCCCGGCCGGCAGCGCCGGTGCCATCCCGCAGGCGAGGGTGACGTTGCGGGTGCGCAGCCTGCGGATCCGGTCGTCACCCGTGCGGACCACCACGTCCAGCAGTTCGACCGCGCCGCCGTCCTCGCACACGGGGAGGATCTCGAGCACCTCGGTGCCGTAGTCGACGGCCACCTCCGGTCCGCCCCGGCCGACCCGGGACGCCGCCCACTCCAGGTAGTCGTGGAACTCGCGGCGGGTCGGGAAGCTGCTGCCGTAGTTGATGAAATCGGCGAGCCGGCCCCGTTCGTGCAGGTAGGACAGGAACGAGTACTCGCTCCCCGGATTACGCAGCGTGACAAGATCCTTGAGGTAGGACACCTGCATGGTGGCGTCCTGGAGGAGCATGCCGCGGTGCCAGCCGAACGCCTCCTGGCGTTCCACGAAGCAACCGGTCACCCGGCGGGACGCGTCGACCGTCGCGTTGAACTCGCGCAGCGCGATCGCGACGCCGAGGTTCGACGGCCCGAACCCGACCCCGACCACATCAGATATTGCCTGGTCGACGTGGGTTACCGGATCGGCGGGGAACGCCATCACGATCCTCTCTGAGATCAGCGGAGCAGGTCTAAGGCGAGGCTAACTTCAACACGGCGATCACTGTCCCGCCTAGAGGGTGACCCGCCGCAGCGGGCCGACAAATCAACGAAGTTGCAGGTCGATACGCTTGCAGTGACAATCATGTCACCCGATCGAGTGAGACTACGGAGCGTTAGCGTTAGGCCGTTGAGGTGTGACCTGGGCCGTATCTCGTGGTGATCGGGCGTATGCGGGGAGCGACCGGAGGGCGCAGTGCCGGGCGCCATCCGCCGTCGCGGGCAGGCGATGGGGCGCGCACCGGGCGCGCGCACGGGGCTCGCGGACCGGGGACCCGCTCCCGGCACCATCCGGCCCGGCGCACGGGAACGCGGCCGGAGCCGCGTGGCGGCTCCGGCCGCGATCGGCCGGTCGGGTGGTGAGGGGTTACTTCTGGGCGGCCTCGGACAGGCGGGGGGCGATCCGGTCCAGGATCCACGGGATGGACAGCGGAGAGGGGTTGCGGAGCCCGATGAACTCGTCGTAGTCGTAGGTCACGATCGCGTCCCGCTGGACGACGGGCAGCCGCTCGAAGAGCGCGTTCTGCTCCAGCGCGGTCCGGGCCTCGGCGTCACCGCCGTCGAACAGCACGAGGACGTCGGCGTCGAGCGCCGGGATCTCCTCCGGGCCGAGCTCCACGCCGAAGGACTCGCCCTGCGGGAGGGCCAGGATCTGCGGCGAGAGCGTCATGCCGATGGCGGCCGGCACCGATGCCATCGCGTCCTCCGGGTCGCGCAGCGCGGTGACTGAACCGGGCTGGACGAAGCCGAAGGTGTAGCTGGTGCCCTCCAGCTCGGGGAACTGCGTGCGGGTCTCCTGCAACGTCGTCTCGACCTCGTCGATCACCCGCTGCGCGTCGTCCGGGCGGCCGAGCGCGGTGGCGAGCTGGGTGGTCATCTCCTGCCAGGTGTCCTGGGCGGGCCCGGTCTGGTAGCCGATCGTCGGGGCGATCGCGCTCAGCTGCGGGTAGGAGTCGGCGAGGGCGAAGTAGCCCGGGGCGAAGATCAGGTCGGGCTGCAGGGCGGCGACCTGCTCGAGGTTCACCTCGGTGGCCTCGCCCTGGACCGGGAGCACCTCGACGTCGGCGACGCCGTCGGCCTCGGCGGTCCACGGCGACAGGCCGGACTCGCTGCCGCTCGACGACGCGCCGACGACCGGGGCGTCGAGCGCCAGCGCGACGTCGAAGCCGGTCGGTCCGAGCGCGACGATCCGCTGCACGTCGTCCGGTACCGAGGTGGTGCCGAGCGCGTGCGTGATCTGCACGGCGCCACCCTCGGGGTCGGCGCCGTCCGAGGGGTCGGTCCCGCAGGCGGCGATCCCGAGGAACAGCACGCCGCTGACTGCGACGCCGGCGAACCCGCGGCGGGTTATGGTAGGCATGCCTCGCAAGCTACGTTGCAACGATCTTCGGCGGAATGCCGGTCCACCGTCCGGTGCGTCACGCCCCACCAGGAAACGGATGTGCCGCAACGGCAACGAGTCGTGCCCCGGGTCAGCGGCCGGTCAGGATCTCCACGTACCCGCTCGTGCCGTCGACCCGGATCCGCTGCCCGTCCCGGATCAGCCCGGTCGCGCCCGCCACCCCGACGACGGCGGGCAGCCCGTACTCGCGGGCGATCACCGCGCCGTGCGTCATCAGCCCGCCCACCTCGGTCACCAGCCCGGCGACCGTGACGAACGCCGGTGACCAGCTGGGATCGGTGAAGGCGGTGACCAGGATGTCGCCGGTGCGCAACTCGGCCCCGGCCAGGTCGGGCACGACCCGGGCGCGCCCCTCGACGAGCCCGGTGGACGCCGGCAGCCCGGCCAGCGCGCCGTCGGGCAGATCGGCGCGCCGGTAGGCCCCGGCGACGGTCTCGCCGTCCGAGGTGAGCACGCGGGGCGGGGTGAGCGCCCGGAACACCGCGAACTCGGACCGGCGACGGCGGACCAGCTCGCGATCGACCCGGCCGGTGCGTGCGACGTCGTGGAACTCCTGGAGCCGCAGGAAGAAGCAGTCCTCCCGGTCGTCGAGCACGCCGGCCCGCACCAGCCGGTCGGCCTCCCGCAGCAGCGCCCGCCGGTAGGCGGAGTACCGGCCGACCATCCCGAACTTGGGGTACTCGCGGTACCCGGCGAAGGTCCGCAGACGGTCGATCATCGCGGCGGCCCGGTCGGACTTCCGGTCGCCGTCCGGGAGCTGCCGCAACCGGTCCAGCAGGTCCCGCTCCTTCGCCGCCGCCTCCTGCCCGCCCTGCTCGAAGCGGTCGCGGCCGGCGCCGGGTCCGGCGTTGTCGATGTTGCCGAGCAGCACCGACACGAGTTCGGTCGGGCGTTCGGCCCACCGCGGCCGGGCGATGTCGATCTCACCGACGCAGCGCGCGCCGTACCGGTCGAGATAGCCGCGGATCGCGTCCCGCGCCTGCCGGCCGCCGGGCAGCTCCGGCAGCTCGTCGAGGAAGCCGTCGCCGGTGACGTTCCGCAGGAAGGCGACCACCGCCGGGTGCGGGCGGATCGCGTCGGCGACGTCCAGCAGCGCGAGCCCCATCTCCGAGGTGACGTTGCCGGGTGCGGACCGGGCCAGCGTGTCGGCCGCGTTCTCCTCCCCCAGCCACTCGCGCATCCGGTCGTTGAGCCACCAGGTGGCCTGCATCCCGGCCATGATCACCTGGTGGCTGCGCGGCTCGACCAGCAGCCGCTGCAGCTCCCCGAGATCCGCCACCAGGAAGTCGAACAGCTCCGGCCCCCGGAGCTCCGCGATGTCCCGTTCGACGCCGGCCAGCGAGGCACGCCAGTGCGCGACGAGCTCCTCGACGAGCGCCGGATCGGCGTCGATCGGGTCCGGCTCGGCGACCCCCGGTGGCGGGGCCGCGGCCACCGCAGGCTCGGCCGGGACGATCTCGCCACGGTCGAGGACGGTCTGCAGCGCGTCCCGGATCAGCGGGTCCGAGTTGCCCAGGCCGTCCAGGATCAGCTCCCGGGTCGCCGGCGACGCCAACTGGTCGGCGACGTCGACGAACAGCCGTCCGCCCGCCTCGGCCATCTGCTTCGGCGTGGTCAGCTGCCAGACGGACAGGCCCAGCGGCGTCATCGCGTCGGTCATCATCTGCTGGTGCCCGACCGACACGTAGACGTGGAACCGGTCGTCGGTGGTCACCGGGACCGGGAACAGCGTGGTGATCGGCCTGCTCTGCACGATCCGGAACCGGCCGTCGGCCAGGCACCACTCGATGTCCTGCGGACCGCCCAGGTGCGCCTCGATCCGCCTGCCGAGCCGCGCCAGCTCCAGCACCTGCGCGTCGGTCAGCGCCGGCCGGCGGCGCAGCTCCGGCCCGATCTCCCTGGTCCACGTCCCGCCGCCCGGTGCCGCGCGGACGGCCGAGTCCTTGGTGCCGACCGTGGTCCCGACGACGCCGTCGCGCACCGTGTGGTGGTCGGCGTCCACCTGGCCGGAGACCAGCGCCTCGCCGAGGCCGAAGCACGCCTCGACGGCCACCACCCTCCGGTTCGACGTCACCGGGTCGGCCGTGAACAGCACGCCCGAGGCGTGCGAGTCGATCATCTCCTGCACGACGACCGCCATCCGCGCCGCACGGTGATCGATGCCGTGCTGCGCCCGGTACGCCACGGCCCGCTCGGTGAACAGCGACGCCCAGCAGGACCGGACGTGCCCGACGACCGCCGCCGCGCCGACGACGTTGAGGTAGGTGTCCTGCTGGCCGGCGAACGACGCCGTCGGCAGGTCCTCGGCGGTCGCACTGGACCGGACCGCCCGGCCGGCCCCGTCGACCGGCCCGGCGATCTCCGCGGCCAGATCGCCGGGGACCGGGGTCGACTCCATCGCGGACCGGATCCGCGCGGCGGTCCCGGCCGGGTCGTCCTGGGCGAGCCGGTCGAGCAGCTCGTCGAACCCGGGCACCTGCGCGGTGAACGCCCGGAACGCCCCGGTCGTCACGCAGAAGCCGGCCGGCACCTCGACGCCCTCGATCCGGGACAGCTCCCCCAGGTGCGCGGCCTTGCCCCCGACCAGCGCGATCATGCTCCCGTCGAGCTCCCGCAGATCGCGTACCCAGCGACCGGTCGTGATGCTGCCGGTGTCGGTCATCGTCCCCCCGTGTGCCCGTGCCGCTCGGCGGAGCGGCATCGGCGGGAGAGCCTGCGGCATGATCGGGGGCTTGTGGCAAGCCCCCTGCCGCGCTATAGCTTGAAGTGGGACGGGGGCGGTGCCTCAGCCGGTGGGCGCCGCCGGGCTCAGTGCCGGGTCGTAGGACTGCGCGTTGGACGTGGCCCCGCCGTCGATGGACAGCACCGTCCCGGTGATGAACGAGGCGCGGTCCGAGCACAGGAACACGACCGACTCGGCCACCTCCTCCGGGGTGCCCAGGCGGTGCATCGGCTGCGGCGCCATCAGCATCTCCCGGCCGGCCTCGGGCAGGTCGAGCACCATCCTGCTGGCGATCGCCCCGGGCGCGACGGCGTTGACCCGGATCCCCATGTTGGCGTACTCGCCGGCGGCGGTCCTGGTCAGGCCGATGACGGCGTGCTTCGCGGCGACGTAGGGCCCGGCCATCGGGGTGCCGACGAGCCCCGCCTCGGACGCGGTGTTGACGATGGTGCCGCCGCCGTTGCGCATCATGTGCAGCAGCTCGTACTTCATCGAGAGCCAGACGCCCTTGACGTCGATCTCCATGATGCGGTCGAAGTCGGCCTCCTCGACGTCGGCGGTGAAGCCGGTGGCCAGGACACCCGCGTTGTTGTGCGCGAAGTCCAGGCTGCCGAACTCCTCGACGGTCGCCTCGACCATCCCTCGCACGTCGTCGGCCCGGGCCACGTCGACCGGCCGGAACACGGCCCGCCCGCCGGCCTTCTCGACCAGCCGGACCGTCTCCTCACCGCCGGGTCGCATGGCCTCGATGTCGGCGACGAGCACCGCGGCGCCCTCCCGCCCGAACGCCACCGCGGCGGCGCGGCCGATGCCGCCCGCGGCACCCGACACGATCCCTGCCCTGCCCTCGAAGAGCCCCATCGCTCCACTCCCTGACGTCGTCCGGCCCGGCCGGTTCCGGTGATCCGGCGGTCAGCGTCGCGTCCGGCAGGGGCGGACGGACAGCGTGAGATCACCCCACTCCGTCCGGAGCGTCACCCGGGTGACCCGGCCCGGTGGCTCTGCTCGATCACCCACGTCGCGACCTGGGTGCGGGACTCGGCGTCGAGCTTGCGCAGGATGCGCTCGACGTGGCCGTCGACGGTGCGGCGGGAGATGACGAGCCGTTGCGCGATCGTCTTGTTGCTGAGCCCCTCGGCGATGAGCAGTGCGACCTCCTCCTCCCGGGCGGTCAGCTCGGCCAGGGTGCGCCCGGCCATCCGGGGTGTCCGGTCCGGCCGCCCGGAGCCGGCGGCCGTGATGATCCCGGTGCAGATCCGGACGGCGTCGACCACGTCGGCACCCCCGTACTCGTTCCGGAGGGTCCCGGCGACCGCGGCGCCGAGCGCATGATCGATCTGCTCGCCGCAGGCGCGCCCCTCGGCCGAGGCGTGCGGGCCGAACGCCGCGAGTGAGGTGCCGAGGCGCCGCCAGACCCCCGCGGCGACCCCGGACAGGGTCGCCCCGTCCGCCGCCCGGCCCATCGCGGTCATGATCCACGAGGAGACCTCGACGCTCAGCGCGGTGCAGACGCCGTCCCGGAAGTCCCGCTCGATCAGCAGGGTGCTCAGGATCGCGTCGCGGGCGGCCTCCAGCTCACCCAGGTGCAACCTGGCGATCGCCTCCACCCAGCGGGCGTAGCCGTGGTTCCACATCTCACCGTCGGCGGTCGCCCGCTCTGTCACCGCCGCGACGGTCGACAGGGCCTGCTGCGGCCGGTCGTGATAGGGCTCGGCCATCCCGAGCTGGAAGCCGGCCGCGAGCTCTGCGGGAACGTCTCCGACCTTGCGGTGCAGCTCGATCGCGTACCGGTACCGCTCCACGGCCTCCGGCAGGTCGCCCTCGAACAGGTTCATCAGGGCGGTCCAGTGGGCGGCGTGCCCCTGCATGGCGATGTCGCCGAGCTCCTCGGCGATCGCCGTGCACTCGTCCAGGTACTCGCGGGCCACCGAGCGGTCGCCCTGGATCAGTGCGACCCACGCCACCACCCACAGCGCCTCGCCGCGCTCCGGGGTACGGGCGTCGAGCCGGCGCAGCAGCCGCTCCAGCCAGCGCCGCCCGTAGGTGAGGAAACCGCCGGCGATCCAGTGGTAGCGCAGCAGCGAGGCGAGCCGGGCGCCGGCGACCGCCTCACCGGGTGTGCTCGCGCTGAACCCGAGCGCGGCGAGCAGGTTGGGATGGTCCAGCCGCAGCCGGGCGAGGTCGCGTGCCTGGTGCGGGCCGCACCAGCGGTCGAGCACCGTCGTGGCGACCGCGATGTAGTGGTCACGGTGCAGGCGGCGGATCTCCTCGGTGCACCCCGACGCGTCGAGCTGCTCGGCGCCGTACTCCCGGAGCGAGACGAACTGCCGGTACCGCAGCTCCTCGCCGTCCCGGTCGGCCACCACGACCGACTTCCCGATCAGGCCGTCCAGCGCGTCGAGCAGCCGATCCCCGGCCAGGTCGCCGTGCCCGCAGACCCCCTCCAGGGTCTCCAGGCCGACCGACGCGGGGAACACCGACATCCGGGCCCACAGCAGCTGCTCGGCCGGGCTGCACAGGTCGTAGCTCCAGGCGATCAGGGCGCGCAGCGACTGCTGGCGCGGCTCGGTGCCGGGGCCGGGTGCGGCCAGCAGGTGCAGGCGCCCGTCCAGCCGCTCGACGACCTGCGAGACGGACAGGGAGCGCAGCCGGACCGCGGCGAGCTCGATGGCGAGCGGGAGGCCGTCCAGCTTGCGGCAGAGCGCCACGACCGCGTCGCAGTTGTCGTCGTTGATCCGGAACTCGGGCAGCACGCCGCGGGCGCGGTCGAGCAGCAGCCGGACCGACGGCACCTCGGTGAGGGACCGTCCGTCACAGGGACCGGTCTCCGGGACGGCCAGCGGATCGAGCCGGTGCACCTGCTCGCCGCGCACCCCGAGCGCGGACCGGCTGGTCGCCAGCACGGTCAGCTCGGGCAGATCGGCGAGCAGCCGCAGCAGCAGCCGCACGGTGCCCTCGACCAGGTGCTCGCAGTTGTCGACGACGAGCAGCGACGGCGCGGCGGCCAGATGCCCGATCACCCGGTCGACGGCGTCCCGGTTCGACTGGTCGGCCACGCCGATCGCGGTGGCCACGGTGGGCGCGATCTGCGACGGGTCGGTGACGCTGGCGAGCTCGACGACGTACACGTCGTCGTCCCACAGCTCGGCGGCGGTCAGCGCGGTCCTGGTCTTGCCGACGCCACCGGGACCGGTCACCGACACGAGGCGGTGCCTCCGCAACTCCTCGTGCAGCCGGGCGATGTCCGACTCGCGACCCACGAAGCTGTCGAGCGCCGTTGCCAGGCGGTGCCGGCCCCGCGGAACCTGACGTTCGCGCCGGTCCTGCCCGGCGACGTCGACCATGACGCCTCCCCATCCCGTGAGTGCCGCCCACGGTGGCACAGAACCCCGCCGACGCTATACCTGATGACGCTCGGTAAGTACCCGGGTAACGCCCGCCGCGGCCGCGGGTGCCGCCCCGGCCGGCGGTGGGGTGCTTCCACGCTGTCGGCCGTCCGCACCCCGCCAGCACGGTGTTGTCGCGACTACACGGCCCGCCGGATCGATCCGGGGGCCGTCACCACGTCACCCGCAAGGAGGCTGGTTCCAGTGGTGTCCCCCACCGCCGAGAGTCACGACGCGATCATCATCGGGGCCGGGTTCGCCGGCCTGTACGCCATCCACGCACTCCGCGACAAGGAGTCCAAGAACGTCATCGCCTTCGACGCCGCCGACGACGTGGGCGGTACCTGGTACTGGAACCGTTACCCCGGGGCGCGCGTCGACATCGAGAGCGTCCACTACTCGTACTCGTTCGACGACGCCCTCCAGCAGGAGTGGCACTGGACCGAGCGCTTCCCGGCGCAGCCGGAGATCCTGCGCTACCTCGAGCACGTCGCCGACCGGTTCGACCTCCGGCGCAGCATCCGGTTCGGCACCAGGATCGTCGCGCTCACCTGGGACGACGACAGCGCGCACTGGACGGCCACCACCGACACCGGCGAGCTGCACACCGCGCGCTACGTCGTCTCGGGCGCCGGCACCCTCTCCGTCCCGAAGGAACCCGAGTTCGGCGGGATCGAGAACTTCGCCGGCGAGACCTACGCGACCGGCAACTGGCCGCAGCACGAGGTCGGTTTCGAGGGCAAGCGGGTCGGGATCGTCGGTGTCGGTTCCTCGGGCATCCAGGCGATCAGCGAGATCGCCAAGACCGCCGGGCACCTCACCGTGCTGCAGCGCACCCCGAACTACGCCACCCCGATCGGCAACTACCCCACCGATCCCGCCGAGGAGGCCGCGGAGAAGGCCGACTACCGGGCCCTGCGGGACGCCTCGCGCAACCACTTCCTCGGCGTCCCCTACTCCGAGGTGCAGCCCTCCGCGCTCGCCGCGACCCCCGAGGAGCGCCGCGAGGTGTTCGACGACCGCTGGAACCGCGGCGGGTTCCGGTTGTTCATCGACTCCTTCGGCGACATCCTGTTCGACCACGAGGCGAACGACACCGTCGCCCAGTACATCCGGGACCGCATCCGCGAACGCGTCCAGGACCCGGCGACCGCGGAACTCCTGGCCCCGCGCGACCACCCGTACGGCACCAAGCGGCCGCCGCTGGAGACGGACTACTACGAGGCCTACAACCGGCCCAACGTCGAGCTGGTCGACGTGCGGTCCAACCCGATCGACGCCGTCACCCGGACCGGTGTGCGGCTCGCCGACGGCACCGAGCACCGGTTCGACGTGCTGGTCCTCGCCACCGGCTTCGACGCCTGCACCGGCCCGCTGCTCGCCATGAACATCACCGGCCGCAACGGGCTCCGGCTCGCCGACCACTGGGCGGACGGCCCGCAGACCTACCTCGGCCTGATGTCGGCCGGCTTCCCGAACCTGTTCATGATCACCGGCCCGCAGAGCCCCTCGGTGCTCTACAACATGCCGCTCGCCATCGAGGACCACGTCGACTTCTCGGTCGAGGCGATCCGGTACGTCGAGTCCACCGGCAGCTCGGTCATCGAGCCCACCCCGGACGCGGAGCGCGACTGGGTCGCGCACACCAACGAGCTCGCCCAGGCGACCCTGCTGCCCGACTCCCCCACCTCCTGGTACATGGGCAACAACGTGCCCGGCAAGCCGAAACGGGTGCTGGTCTACCTCGGGGGCGCACCCGGCTACCGCGCCCGGTGCGACGAGGTCGTCGCCGCCGGATACGAGGGCTTCGCGATCTCCAGCAGCTCCGACCGCGCGCTCGCGCAGGCCTGAGAGGACCGGTACCCATGCCACTCGACCCCGATGTCAAGGCGCTGATCGACGGCCTCGGCGCGCAGGGCTTCCAGTCCTTCGAGAAGCTCGGCGTGGACGGCACCCGCGCCGCCGTCGACAGCTTCACCGGTCTGCAGCTCCCGGCCCGCGAGGTCGCCGCCGTCGTCGAGGCGGGCTACGGCCCCGATCCCGAGCAGCGGCTGCGGATCCACGTCCCGCACGGCGACGGCCCGTTCCCGGTGGTGCTCTACGTGCACGGCGGCGGTTTCGTCGGCGGCGGGCTGGACGTCGTCGACGAACGCGCCCGCGCCCTCGCGCTCGACGCCGGTGCCCTCGTCGTGACCGCGACCTACCGGCGGGCCCCGGAGGCCCGGTTCCCGGCCGCGCACGACGACGCCTTCGCCGCGCTCCGGTGGACCGCCCGGGAGATCGCCGCGCACGGCGGCGATCCCGACCGGATCGCCGTGCTCGGCGACAGCGCGGGCGCCAACCTCGCCGCGGCCGCCGTCATCCGGGCCCGGGACGAGGGCGGGCCGGCCGTGCGCTCCCAGGCGCTGCTGTACCCGCTCGTCGACCCGGTGGCCGAGACCGCCTCGCGCACCGAGTACGCCGAGGGCTACCTCATCCACCTGGAGGCGCTCGCCTGGTTCGGGGCGCAGTACGTCACCGGACCCGGCGACGTCGCCGACCCGCGGCTGGCACTGCCGGCGAACGACCTGGCCGGGCTGCCGCCGACCCTCGTCCTCAGCACCGAGTTCGACCCGCTCCGGGACGAGGGCGAGTCGTTCGCCGCCGCGCTCGACGCCGCGGGCACCCCGGTCACCGCGACCCGGGCCGACGGCCTCGTGCACGCCGTGTACTGGGCGTCCGCCGCCGTCCCGCGCAGCAGCGAGGTCCACGACGCCGTCCTGGCACACCTGCGCGCCTCGCTCTGAGGCACGCGGCCCCACCCATCCCGAGAGGAGGACCGGTGGCCATCGATCCGCGCGAGCTCCGCGCCTGCCTGGGGCACTTCACCACCGGCGTCACGGTGATCACCTGCCGCGGCGCCGACGACCGCCCGCACGGGGCGACGGTCAACGCGTTCACCGCTGTGTCGCTCGATCCGCCGCTGGTCCTCGTCTCGCTCGACCGGCGCTCACGGCTGTGCGGCCTGGTCGAGGCCGAGCACCGGCCGTTCACCGTGAACGTGCTGGAGAGCGCGCAGAAGGACCTCGCGCTGCACTTCGCGGGCCGCCCCAACCAGGACGTCGGCTGGCTTCCCGACAGCGCCTGCGGCGCGCCCCGGCTGGACGGCGCGCTGGCACACATCTCGTGCACCCCGTGGCAGTCCTACGACGGCGGCGACCACGTCCTCTACCTGGGCGAGGTGCAGGAGTTCCTGATCCACGAGGGCGCGCCGCTGCTGTTCCACACCGGCCGGTTCCACCATCTCGGCGGCGACCACGAACCGCTGCTCTGGGGCGACTCCGCCGACGGCCCGGACGGCCAGTCGTGGATCCCCCGGGCGCACACCACCCCGTCCACCCCGGCGCCGACGGTGCCCTCCACCACTCCGAGGAGTCGACGATGACCCTGCAACAGGATTCCGTCACCACCCCCACCGACGCCGACGGCCGGGCCACCCGGCCGATGACCGGCGACGAGTACGTCGAGAGCCTGCGCGACGACCGCGAGGTCTACCTCTACGGCGAGAAGGTCGGCGACGTCACGACCCACCCGGCGTTCCGCAACGCGGTCCGGATGACCGCGCGGCTCTACGACGCCCTGCACGACCCGGACAAGCGCGACCTGCTCACGGTGCCCACCGACACCGGCAGCACCGGGGTCACGCACCCGTTCTTCCGGACCCCGCACTCGGTCGAGGACCTGCGCCGCGACCGCGACGCGATCGCCGAGTGGGCCCGGATGACCTACGGGTTCATGGGCCGCTCGCCCGACTACAAGGCCGCGTTCCTCGGCACCCTGGGCGCGAACTCGGAGTTCTACGACCCCTACGCCGCCAACGCGCGCCGCTGGTACACCGAGTCCCAGGAGAAGGTCCTCTACTGGAACCACGCGATCATCAACCCGCCGGTCGACCGGCACCGCCCGCCGGACGAGGTCTCCGACGTGTTCATGCACGTCGAGGAGGAGAACGACAACGGCGTCGTGGTGTCCGGGGCGAAGGTGGTGGCCACCGGTTCGGCGATCACCCACTTCAACTTCCTCGCCCACTACGGGCTGCCGATCAAGAAGCGGGAGTACTCGCTGGTCTGCACGGTGCCGATGGGTGCGCCGGGGATGAAGCTGATCTGCCGCCCGTCCTACGCCCAGCAGGCCGCGGCGACGGGCTCCCCGTTCGACTACCCGCTCTCCTCACGGCTCGACGAGAACGACACGATCTTCATCCTGGACAAGGTCCTGATCCCCTGGGAGAACGTGTTCATCTACGGCGACGCGGAGAAGGCGTCGACGTTCTTCCCCGGCTCCGGCTTCCTGCACCGCTTCACCTTCCACGGCGTCACCCGGCTCGCGGTCAAGCTCGACTTCATCGCCGGCCTGCTGATGAAGGGCCTGGAGGTGACCGGCTCCAAGGACTTCCGCGGCGTGCAGACCCGGGTCGGTGAGGTGATCGCCTGGCGCAACATGTTCTGGGCGCTGTCGGACGCGATGTGCGCCAATCCCGACGAGTGGGTCAACGGCGCGAAGCTGCCCAAGCTCGACTACGGCCTGGCCTACCGCTGGTTCATGACGCTGGGCTACCCGCGGGTCCGCGAGATCATCATGCAGGACCTCGGCGCCTCGCTGATCTACCTGCCCAGCCACTCCGCGGACTTCCTGTCCCCCGAGGTCCGGCCCTACCTGGACAAGTACGTGCGCGGATCGAACGGCTACGAGGCCGTCGACCGGGTCAAGCTCATGAAGCTGATCTGGGACTCGATCGGCACCGAGTTCGGCGGCCGCCACGAGCTCTACGAGCGCAACTACTCGGGCAACCACGAGGGCGTGCGCGCCGAGCTGCTCTTCGCCGCCGAGGCGTCCGGCGCCGCGGGCGCGATGAAGGGCTTCGCCGAGCAGTGCCTGTCCGAGTACGACCTCACGGGCTGGACCGTGCCCGACCTGATCAACAACGACGACGTCCGCCTGTTCGGCCGCAACGGCCGCTGACGCCCGCACTCGTCCGCACCCGAAAGGTCTCCACCACATGACCACCACCGAGCACCCGGGCTCCGGCGCGGGCCTGGCCGGCGCCAACGCCACCGAATCGGCCCGCCAGGGCCTGTCCAGCCGGCGGGCCGCCACCGGCGCCGCCGACTCCGAGCGCATCGCCACCGTGGTCGGCGCCGCCCTCGAGGGCATCCGCGCCGCGATCCGCGACCACCGGGTCGGCTACGCCGAGTTCGACGCCTTCAAGCGCTGGCTGATCGACGTGTCCGACACCGGCGAGTGGCCGCTGTTCCTCGACGTCTACCTCGAGTTCGAGGTCGAGCGGGTCGCCGCGGACAGCCAGAGCGGCTCCACCGGCACGATCCTCGGACCGTTCTGGCTCGACGGTCAGGCGCAGCTGACCTCCCCCGCCACCCTGCCGATGCGCGACGACGAGCCGGGCACCCCGTTCGTCCTGGCCGGTCAGGTGCGCGGCACCGACGGGACCCCGCTGGCCGGTGCCACCGTCGACATCTGGCACACCGACGACGAGGGCTGGTACTCCGGCTTCGCCGAGAAGCCGCCCGCCGGGAACCTCCGCGGCGTCGTCACCTGCGACGACGAGGGCCGGTTCGAGATCCGCACCCGCAAGCCCGCCCCGTACACCATCCCGCTGGACGGGCCGACCGGGAAGCTGACCCTGGCGGCCGGCTGGAGCCCCTGGCGGCCCGCCCACCTGCACCTGCTGGTCGCCGCGCCCGGCCACCGGACCGTCACCACGCAGCTGTTCTTCACCGGTGACGAGTACCTCGACTCCGATGTGGCGTCCGCGACGAAGCCGGACCTGGTCCTCGATCCGCAGCCGACCGGCAACGGCGCCGAGATCCGTTCGGACTACGACTTCGTCCTCGAACCGGAGTGACGGGGTGCGGGCCCGCGCGGCCCGTACCCCCGTCCACCCCGATCCCGAACCCCGGAGAGTCCCCATGTCACGTCCCACCGTGTTCGACCTGTCCGGCCGGATCGCCCTCGTCACCGGGGCCGGCTCCGGCCTCGGCACCGAGTTCGCCGAGGCACTCGCCGACGCCGGCGCCGACGTCGTGTGCGCCGACATCGACGCCGGCGCCGCCGCCGCGACCGCCGCGCGGGTGGAGAAGTACGGCCGCCGCGCGCTCGCCGTCACCGCGGACGTGTCCCGGGAGGACCAGGTCCGCGAGATGGTCGCCGCCACCACGGCGGAGTTCGGGCGGCTCGACGTCCTCGTCAACAACGCCGGGATCGCCGACGCGCATCCCGAGCCGGTGCACCGGTTCAGCTCCGAGGACTGGCACCAGGTCATCGACGTCGATCTGCACGGCGTGTTCTACACCGCCAAGCACGCGCTCGCGGTGATGGTCGGGCAGGGCAGCGGCAAGATCATCAACGTGGCCTCGATGTGGGGCCTCGCCGGGTCGTCCAGCGTGTTCCCGATCCCGGCCTACAGCGCGGCCAAGGGCGCGGTCGTCAACCTGACGCGCGAGCTCGGCCTGGAGTACGCGACCAGCGGCATCCAGGTGAACGCGCTGTGCCCGGGCTTCTACCGGACCCGGTTGGCCGGCGGCGCCTACGACGACCCGGACTTCGTCTCCGCGATCACCGCGTTCACCCCGATGGGCCGGATCGCGGAGGCCGAGGAGATCCGTGGCCCCGCCGTGTTCCTCGCCTCGGCCGCGTCGGACTTCATGACCGGCCAGATGCTCGTCGTCGACGGCGGATGCCTGGCCAAGTGATCCCGGCGTCCGGTGCGGACCGGCTCCCTGCGGCCCGCACCGGACCTCGGGCGGCCCGGTGCCGCCACCCCGACCGGCCGGGTCCCGCAGGTGGGTCGCGCCCCTGCGGGACCCGGCCACCACGTCCACCCCGGATCGGAGAACGACCATGCCCGCCGCGCTGATCTCCCGGCCCGACCGGCCGGGCACCGGCGTCCCGCTGTGGCGTGGACCCGACGAGGTGCCCGCCGGCTTCGGCCCGTGCGTCGTCAGCCTCGGGGTGTTCGACGGCCTGCACCGCGGACACCGCCGGATCGTCGACCGCGCCCGCGCGGCAGGCCGCCGGCTGGGCCTGCCGGTGCTGCTCGCGACCTTCGATCCGCACCCGGCCCGGGTGCTTGGGCTCGCCAAGGACACCGCGGCCCTCAGCACCGTCGAACACCGGGCCGAGCTCGCCGCCCGCGCCGGGGTGGACGCGGTGTGCGTGCTGCGGTTCGACCGTGACCTCGCCCGGCGCAGCCCGGCGGAGTTCGCCGGTACCGTGCTGGCGCACGGGCTGCGGGCCCGGGCGGTCGTCGTCGGCACCAACTTCACCTTCGGCGCGGGCGGCGCCGGGACCGTGCACACCCTCGCCGCGCTCGGCCGCGATCTCGGGTTCGGCACCGACGCCGTCCCGCTGCTGCACACCGCGCGGACGCCGTGTTCCTCGTCGGCCGTGCGGGCGAGCGTGCGCGCCGGCGATCTCGGCACCGCCCACCGGATCCTCGGCCGCCCGCACCGCGTCGACGGGACCTGCCGGGGCGGGGCGGTGTCCCTCGCCCCGGGCACCGCGCTGCCCCCGGCCGGCCGCTACGACTGTCTGGTCGGCGGGCACCCGCGGACGGTCGTGGTCGACCCGGCCGGCGGCCTGTCCGTCGACGGCGCCGGACCGGACGGGCCCGTCTCGGTCAGCTTCCTCGCCCCGTCGCCACCACCGTCCCCCGGAGGACCCCGATGAAGATCGTCGCCGTCGAGGCGATCCCGTTCGCCGTGCCCTACCGCAAGCCACTGCGGTTCGCCTCGGGCGAGGTGCACACCGCCGAGCACGTGCTCGTCCGGGTGCACACCGGTGACGGCATCGTCGGCGTCGCGGAGGCACCGCCCCGCCCCTACACCTACGGCGAGACCCAGACGTCGATCCGCGCCGTGATCGACACCCTGTTCGCCCCCGGGATCATCGGGCTGAGCGTGTTCGAGCGCGAACGCATCCATGCCGTGCTCGACCGCACCGTCGCCAACCCGACCGCGAAGGCCGCGCTCGACATGGCCTGCTGGGACGCGATCGGCCGCGCGCTGGGCACCGGCGTGTCGGAGCTGCTCGGCGGATGGACCGACCGGATGCGGGTGTCGCACATGGTCGGCTTCGCCCCCGACGACGTCATGGTCGCCGAGGCGCTGCGGATGCGCGACGAGCACGGCGTCCGCACGTTCAAGGTCAAGGTCGGCCGCCGGCCGGTGTCCCTCGACACCGGCGCCTGCCGGGCGCTGCGGACCGCACTCGGCGACGACGTCGAGCTCTACGTCGACGGCAACCGCGGCTGGACCGCGTCCGAGGCCACCCGCGCCCTCGACGAGATGGCCGATCTCGGGCTGACGCTCTCCGAGGAGCTCATGCCCGCCGACCAGGTGCTGGGACGGCGCCGGCTCACCGCCCACACGCGCGTCCCGACCGTCGCCGACGAGTCCGTCACCCGGCCCGGCGAGGTGACCCGCGAACTCCTGGACGGCGCCGCCACCATGATCAGCATCAAGACGGCCCGGACCGGGTTCACCGGGTCGCAGCGGGTGCTGCACCTGTGCGAGGGGCTGGGCGCCGAGGTCGTCATGGGCAACCAGATCGACGGCCAGATCGGCACCGTGTGCACGGTGGCGTTCGGCGCGGCGCACCGCAGCTCGAGCGCCCGCGCCGGTGAGCTGTCGAACTATCTCGACATGGTCGACGACCTGCTGACCGAGCCGCTGCGCATCACCGGCGGCGAGCTCTGCGTGCCCACCGGCCCCGGCCTCGGCATCGAGATCGACCCGGACAAGCTCGCCCGCTACCGCACCGACCTCTGACCCACCGAGCACACCGGGAGTGCACATCGTGACCGAGACACCCACAGCGGACGCCGCCTGATGGCCGCGCGGTTCGCCGTCCGGATGACCGTCGAGCTGCCGCCGGACATGGATCCGGAGGCGCGCAGCGACCTGCTCGCCAGGGAGAAGGCCTGGTCACAGCAGTGGCAACGGTCCGGCGAGTGGGTCAGCATCTGGCGCTGCGTCGGCGAGTACGCCAACCTGTCGATCTTCGAGGTGCGCGACAACGAGCAGCTGCACGAGATCCTCTGGGGGCTGCCGCTGTTCCCGTACATGACGATGCAGGTGACCCCGCTGGCCGTCCATCCGTCCGACATCGGGGCGTGACGCGGGCCGTCAGGCCCGCGGGAGTGCGGTCGAGGCGGCCACCGCGTGCCCGGCCCCGAACCCCTCGGCCCGGGCGACGACCCGCCCCCCGCGCACCCGCACGGCGACCTCGGTGCGCGTCCCCGGCGCGTCCACCCCGAGCGCGGCCGCGACGGCCCCGTCGTCCAGCACGACGCGCAGCCGGGGCAGGTCGGCGGGGGCGAACACCCGGCGCAGGCAGCCGGCGATGTCGACGATCCGCAGCCGGGCCAGCCGGGCCAGCCGGCCCAGCTCGGCCGGGTCGTCGGTGACGATCGCGACCGTCACCTCGTCCCGCAGCCGGGCCGACCGCAGCGTGTCCTCGGCGGCCGCCAGGCGGTGCACGCCGAGCGCGACCAGCACCCCGTCCCGGCCCGGCTCGGCGGGGCGGCCGCTGATCTCGTCGACCAGCCCGCGCGGCGCCGCCCACGGCTGGTCGACGGTCTCGGCGGGCGCGACGTGGTCCAGGTACGGCGGGCGGTCGTCGTCGACGATCGCGATCCCGGCGAGGTGCTCCGCGGCCCGGACCAGGTCGAACGGATCGCCGACGCCGGGTGCGTTCTCCGCGACGGCCGCGGCCCCGGCGAGCAGGGTCAGTGCGAGCCCGGCCGTCCGCACCCGCCGGCCGGCACCGGGGCGCCGCGCCTCCAGCGCGAGCCCCAGCAGCAGCGCCTCGAACCGGACGAGCGCGGCCAGCGCGTCCCGGGCGGGCCCGTCCTCGACGACGCCGGACAGCGACCGCAGCTGCAGGTGACCGCTGCCGGGCGCGTCGCCGACGAACGGGAGCCGCTCCAGCCAGACCCGGGCGAACTCGGCCAGCGCCGCGCCGGTGGACGCCGGCGGCGTCGCGGGCGGACCGGCCCGGTCGCGGGCCCGCTCGACGACGTCGACCAGCACCGCCAGGTACAGCGCGCGCTTCCCGGCGAAGTTCGAGTACACCGCCCCCCGGGTCAGCTCGGCCCGGTCGGCGACCCGGTCCACCTTCGCGGCGGTGAACCCGTGCTCGGCGAACTCCGCCCGGGCGGCGGCCAGCACCGCGCCGCGGGTGCGTTCCTGCTGCTCGGCCCGCGTCAGTCGCGGCATCGATCCCTCCCCTCGCCGCGGACATGCTACAACTGTCATCCAGATGTTGACGACATTTGAAAACTCTCGACATTCGGAGCTGACGCCGTGCCGACGACGACCCCGCCGGATCTGCTGGTCCTGCACACGCTGCGCTGCACCGGGCACACCGGCGTCGAACGGATCGCGACCGCGACCGGGCTGCCGTGCGCCGGGATCGAGTCGGAGCTGATCGACCTCGGCGCCGCCGGGCTCGTGGTCCGCACCAGCGGCCCGTTCGCCGCCTGGGGGCTGAGCACCCGCGGCCGGGCCGCCGACGCGGAGCGGACCGCCGCCGAGCTGGCCGCGGCGGGCACCCGCCCGGCCGTCATCGCGGGTCTCGACCGGTTCCTGGAGCTCAATCCCGAGCTGCTCGACCTCTGCGCGGCGTGGCAGCTGCGCCCGGGTCCTGGCGGCCGCACCGTCGTGAACGACCACACCGATCCGGCCCACGACGCGCGGGTGCTCGACCGGTTCACCGATCTCGACCGGCGGGCCGCCGCCGTCTGCGCGGAGCTGACCGCGGCGCTCGACCGGTTCGGGCGGTACCGGCCGCGGCTGGCGCTGGCCCTGCGCCGGGTCCGGGCCGGTGACCTCCGGGAGGCCACCGACAGCGTCACCTCGTTCCACGCCGTGTGGGCCGAGCTGCACGAGGACCTGCTCGCCACCCTCGGGATCCCGCGGTGACCCGGGTGCACGCCGTGTCCGCGCAGCTCGACGAGCCGGCCGCACGCATCGGCGGGAAGGCCCGCGGACTGGCCGAGCTGCACCGGCTCGGGCTGCCGGTGCCGCCGGCCGTCGTCGTCACGACCGGGGTCTGCCGCGGTGTGCTGGCCACCGGCCGGCTCCCCGGCGGGCTGGTCGAGGAGGTGACGGCCGCCCTGCGCGAT
Source organism: Pseudonocardia kongjuensis (assembly GCF_039526905.1). Classification (NCBI taxonomy): domain Bacteria; kingdom Bacillati; phylum Actinomycetota; class Actinomycetes; order Pseudonocardiales; family Pseudonocardiaceae; genus Pseudonocardia; species Pseudonocardia kongjuensis. The sequence continues at coordinate 96,098 of NZ_BAAAJK010000006.1, forward strand.
CTCGCACCGCGGGCGTCGACGGTCGCGGTCCGCTCCGGTGCGGCGGTGTCGATGCCCGGGATGATGCGGACCGTCCTCGGCGTCGACCTGCCCGGGGCGCTCGACGGGGCGCTGCGGGAGGTGTTCGCCTCCTGGGACGCACCCCGGGCCCGCACCTACCGCACCCTGCACGACATCCCGCACCACCGGGGCACCGCGGCGATCGTGCAGGTCATGGTGGACGGCGCGCGCGACGGGCACAGCGGGTCCGGCGTCGCCTTCAGCCGGGACCCGAACACCGGCGAGCCGGTCCCGTTCGGCGACGTGCTGTTCGGCCACCGGGGTCCCGACGTCGTCTCCGGCCGGGTCCGGACCCACCCGCTGGGCGAGCTGGCCGGGCGCGAGCCCGCGCTGTGGCCGGAGCTGACCGCCGCCCTCGCCCGGGCCGAACGCCGGCTGCGGCGGCCCTGCTACGTCGAGTTCACCCACGAGTCCGGCCGCCTGTGGTTCCTCCAGCTCCGGCCCGCCCCGGTCACCGGGCGGGCCGCGCTGCGGATCGCGGTGGACCTCGCCGACGCGGGGCTGATCGACCGGTGCGAGGCGGTCCGCCGGACCACCGGCCACGATCTCGACCACGCCCGGACGCCGATCCTCGCCGATCCCGGCGTCCTCGCCGGTCAGGGGACCGGGGCGGGCCCCGGCGTCGTCTCCGGGCGGATCGCGACCACCGCCGGATCGGCGGTCCGGCTGGCCGCGGACGGCCCGGTCGTCCTGGTCCGGCCGGAGACGTCGCCGGACGACATGCACGGCCTCGCGGCCGCCGCCGGCATCCTGACCACCCGCGGCGGCCCGGCCTGCCACGCCGCGGTCGTCGCCAGGGCACTCGGCAGGCCCGCGGTCGTCGGCGCCGCCGACATCGCCGTCGACCCGGCCGCCGGGACGGTCACGACCCGGGCCGGCACCGTCGGCGAGGGCACCGTGCTCACCATCGACGGGACCACCGGCCGGGTCGTCCTCGGCCACGCCGGCAGCACCGTCGACGACGCCGATCCGCACCGCGACCGGCTCCTCGGCTGGGCCGACGACATCTCCGGCGACCGCTCCCCCCGGTCCGCGGCGGACCGGCTGCGCGACGCGCACGCGGTCCTCCCGGCGACCGAGGACCGGCGATGACCGCGCCGCGCACCCGCCGCCTGCACCTGGTCCGGCACGGCGCCGCCGACGCGTTCGGCACCCTCACCGACACCGGACGGCGGCAGTCCGAGCTGCTCGGCGCCCGCCTGGCCGGGTTGCCGATCGACACCGTGCGGCACTCGCCGCTGTCCCGGGCCGCCCGGTGCGCGCAGATCCTCGCCGCGCACCTGCCCGGCGCCGCGCTGCACGAGGCGCCCGAGCTCGTCGACCACGTGCCGCACGTGCCGCCCGAGCCGCCCCCGGGGTGGGCCGGCTTCTTCGACGGCTACGACGCCGCCGAGGCCGCCGACGGCGCGATCCGCGCGGCCGCCCTGACCGGCCGGTTCGCCCGGGCCCCCGGCGCCGACACGCACGAGGTCCTCGTCACCCACTCCTATCCGATCGCCTGGCTGGTGCGGCACGCGCTGGACGCGCCGCCGGACCGCTGGCTCGGCCTCAACCCGGGCAACGCCTCGCTCACCGTGATCGAGTACCGGCCGGGCACGGCGCCGACCCTGGTGCTCTACAACGACATGGGGCATCTGCCGCCCGAGCTGCGCTGGACCGGCTTCGGCGGCGGCCCGCACCCCTGACGCCCGCCGGTCCTCCGTCGAGATGCGCACCAGTGTCCGGGGAAGATCGACAATTCGCCCTGACGCGCATCTCGGCGGTGGTCCGCCCCTGGCCCGCAGGGCGGGCCGGCCTCACCCCGTGCGCTCGGACGCGACGAGCTCGCGGGCCAGCGGGGCGACCTCGCGCCCGAAGCGGTCCAGGTCGGCGGGATCGTCGGAGGCGAGGACGAACCCGGACACGCCGTACTGCAGGGCCAGGTCCGCGACCTGCTCGGCCCAGGCGTCGGGCGTCCCGCGGAACAGCCCGTCGCCACTGCCGAAGGCGCCGTCGAGGTTGAGGATCCGGCTGATCGCGGCCGGATCGCGCCCGGCGGCGGACGCGGCGTCGTCGATCTGCTCGTTCATCGCCCGCAGCGACGGCGGCCCGTCGGGCAGGTAGCCCAGCGACGGCAGCCAGCCGTCGGCGACCCGGCCGGTCAGCCGGAGCATCCGCGGCTTGTACGCCCCGACGTGGATCGGGATCGGGTGTGCGGGCGCCGGCCCGCGCCGGACGCCGGCGACCGGATGGAACTCCCCCTCGACGGTCAGCCGGCCGGGCTCGTCGGTCGACCACACCCCGCGGAGCACCCGGATCGCCTCCTCCAGCGCCCGCACGGCCTGGCCGGGTTCGAGCCGGGTGCCGCCCATCGCGACGATGCCGTCCCAGAACGCGCCGGCGCCCAGCCCCATCTCGACGCGCCCGCCGCTGAGCCGGTCCAGCGTCGCGGCGGCCCGGGCCAGCACCGCCGGCGGACGCAGCGGCAGGCAGAGCACGTTGCCGCTGATCCGGATGCGTTCGGTGCGCGCCGCGACCCAGGACATCAGGGTCCAGGTGTCCTGGAACGCGGCCTGGTAGGGATGGTCCTGGAAGCTGACGAGATCGAGCCCGGCGCGCTCGGCGAGCAGCGCCGTCTCGACCGGGCCCTCCGGCGGCCGGGCTGCCGGGGTGATGAAGCTGCCGAACCACAGGTCGTGGCCGTAGTCGGTCACTGTGCACGTCCTCGGGGTCGTCGGAGAGGTCGGGGCGGCGACCCCGCCCGGTCAGGGCCGGGGCATCGACGGGGCGTCCGGATGGTCCACCATCGCCCGCCGCTCCCGGGCGATCCGGTCCCGGCCCCACTCGCCGAGCGGGCCGAGGGCGGTGTTGAGCGCCCGGCCGTGCTCGGTCAGCGAGTACTCGACCCGCGGCGGGACCTCCGCGTGCACCCGGCGGTGCACCAGGTCGTCCTCCTCCAGCTGGCGCAGGTGCTGGGTCAGCATCTTCTCGCTCACCCCGGGCAGCGCCCGGCGCAGCTCACCGAACCGCCGGACGCCGTGCTCGTCGAGCTCCCACAGGATGAGCCCCTTCCACTTCCCGCTGACGACGTCGAGCGCCGCGTCGATGCCGCAGATGTAGGGACCGCACCTGTCCGAACCCGTCACGCCCCGCTCCTCACTCACCAAAAGGTAAGTACCGCAGAAAATAGTGGGTACTTCCGGCATTGGCGGTACCCGCCCAGCATGGAGGAACAGATCCGACGAACTCAAGGAGGGGACCTCCATGACGGATACACGACTCCCCGTCGCCGTGCTCGGGACGGGCGCGATGGGCCGGGCACTCGCCGGCGCCCTGCTCGACGACGGCCGTCCGGTGACGGTGTGGAACCGCACCCCGGGACGAGCGGCCGGCCTGCTCGCCCGGGGCGCGACCGGCGCGGCGACCGTGCCGGAGGCGGTGGCCGCCGGCGGGCCGGTGATCGTCTGCCTGCTCGATCACGCCTCGGTGCACGCGATCCTCGATCCGGCGGCCGGCGCGCTGCGCGGGCGCACCGTCGTCAACCTCACCACGACCACCCCGGCCGAGGCGCGCGAGCTGGCGTCCTGGAGCGCGGAGCGGAGCATCCGGTACCTGGACGGGGCGATCATGGCCACCCCGCCGATGATCGGCGGGCCCGGTGCGCAGATCCTCTACAGCGGGCCGCGGGCGGTGTTCGACGCCCACCGGGACCTGCTCGACCGCTGGGCGGCGAGCAGCTACCACGGCGACGACGCCGGCCGGGCGTCGCTGCTCGATCTGGCGCTGCTCGCGGCCATGTACACGATGCTCACCGGGTTCCTGCACGGCGCGGCCATGGTGCGGTCCGCGGGCCTGGACACCGCCGGGTTCGCCGAGCGGGCCGCCCCGTTCCTGGCCGCGATGACCGGGACCTTCGGCTCCTCCGCGGCGGTGCTCGACAGCGGCGACCACTCCGGACCGGAGCAGAGCCTGGAGTGGACGGCCCCCGCGCTGGACACGATCGCCCGGGCCAGCCGCGAGCAGGGCGTCGATCCGGCGCCGGTCGACCTGCTGCGGGCACTCGTCCGGCAGCAGATCGACGCCGGCCACGGCGCCGACGACCTCGGCCGGATCGTCGAGGGCCTGCGCGCGGAGCGGAGCGCGGCATGACCCCGGTGACCGTGATCGGGCTCGGCCCGATGGGCCGGGCGATGGCCGGGGCGCTGCTCGCGGCGGGCCACCCGGTGACCGTGTGGAACCGGACCGCCGCCCGGGCCGAGCCGGTCGTCGCCGCCGGTGCCGTGCTCGCGCCGACCCCGTCCGACGCGCTGCGGGCGGGCCCCCTGGTGATCCTCAGCCTCACCGACTACCGGGCGATGTACGACATCCTCGGCGACGCCGTCGCGGACCTGCCCGGGCGCACCGTCGTCAATCTCAGCTCGGAGTCCCCCGCCGGGACCCGCGACGCCGCCCGGTGGCTCGCCGGGCACGGCGCGCGGCTCGTCGTCGGCGGGGTGATGGTGCCCGCGCCGATGGTCGGGACACCGGCCGCGTCGGTGTTCTACAGCGGTGACGTCGACGCGTTCGAGCGCCACCGCCAGGTGCTCGCCACGATCGGCGAGCCGCGCCTGCTCGGCACCGATCCGGCGCTCGCGCAGCTGATGTACCTGGCCCATCTCGACGTCTTCCTGACCGGCCTGTCCGCCCTCGCGCACGCGACGGCGCTGCTCGGCACGGCCGGCCTGTCCGCCTCGGAGGTGATGCCCGGGCTGCTCGCGATGCTGGCGGACACGCCGGAGATCGTCGCCGCCGGTGAGCCGCCGTGGACCCACATCGACGACGACCGGCACCCGGGCGATCTCAGCACCGCGACCATGATGGGCGCGACCGCCGACCACGTGGTGGCCGCGAGCGCGGAGGCGGGCATCGATCTCGCACTCCCCCGCGCGGTGCAGGCGCACTACCGGCGCGCCGTCGACGACGGGCACGGCGCGGACGACTGGACCCGCATCGTCGACGGCATCCGCGACCCGCGCTGAGCGGGGGCCGGTCAGCCGGCGAGCCGCGCCGGGCGGGCCCGCCGCTCGTGGAACCACACGACGGCGACCATCGCGACGTTGGCGACGGCGAGGATCAGCAGCGACGGGCCGCCGGTGTCGGTGGCCCGGTCGATGGTGCTGGTCCCGCCGCCGGCCATCACGTTGGTGAGGACGCCGGCGATGACGTTGTTGACGACGTGGAAGGCGATCGGCGCCTCCATCCCGCCGCTGATGATCGCCATCAATCCGGTGCTGATCCCGACCACGGTGAAGTAGCCGGCCAGCCACGGGTCGGTCGAACCGTGCACCGCGGCGAAGCCCAGCGACGAGACGACGAGCCCGAGTGCCAGGGCCGGCCGGACCGCGCGCAGCCAGCTCGCCGCCGCCGGGAGCAGGACGCTGCGGAACATCAGCTCCTCGCCGGCCGCCTGGAACGGGGTGGTGAGCAGGGTGACCGCGAGGAGGGCGAGGGTGGTGCCGGTGATCGCGAAGCCGGTCCAGCCGGCGGACTCCGGTGCGACGACCGCGACGACGGCCATCGCCGCGCCCACCACCAGCGCCGCGCCGACCGAGTAGCGGGCCAGCCGCAGGCCGTCGAACGCCCGTCGGTGGCTGAACAGGGCGCGCCAGGGCACCCCGCTGAGCCACACCAGCATCAGCACGGCCACCAGGCCGGTCACGCCGATGGCCAGGTTGGCGGCGAGCGCCTTCTCCGGGGTGAACTCGGTGGACAGCGGATCGTCGCTGCCCACGAGGACGCCGACGAACAGGAAGGCCGACCACTGGGTGAGCACCAGCACCACCGGCAGCGTCACGAGCAGGACGAGCGGCTTCCACCAGCTCATCCGCAGGTGCGCGCCGAACGGGCGGGCGGGGTCGACCACGGCGGGCCCGGGCCGGGCCGTGCGGTTCACCGCACCGGGCTCCGGCGACGGCGGGGCCGGGTAGGGCCGGTGGGGGTCAGGCGCGTGCACGGGCAGTCCCTCCGGGACACGGATCGGTCGACGGCTGCGGGACCGGCTCGTCCGGGGCCGGCCGCGGCTCCGGCTGCCGGGCGAGCGGGACCGCGGACGGCACGGCGGACGCCGGCGGCACCGCGGGCGCAGGCGGCACCGCGGGCACCGGCAGCGGCAGCACCGGGGCGAGGGTCCGGGAGCTGCGCCGGCGCTCGGCGAGCAGGGTGCGGAGCACCCGGGCGCCGTCGGCGAAGGTGCGCAGGTTGGTGTCGCCGAAGATCCGCCGCCGCTCCACCGAGGGGACCTCGGTGATCGCCAGCCCGGCGGCCGCGAACCGGCAGTTGAGCACCGTTTCGATCTCGAAGCCGTCACCCCACGGCACACCCGTCGGCGGGGCCGGCGCGTCGGTCGCGGGCAGATCCAGCACCGGCAGCAGATCGGCCCAGAACGCGTTGTAGCCGTAGCAGAGATCGGTGAAGGACGTGCCGAACAACGCGTTGGCAACGACGTTGAGACCGAGGTTGCCGGCCCGGCGCAGCGCGGTGATGTCGTCGCTGCCGCCGCCCGCGGTGAACCGGCTGCCCTTGGCGAGATCGGCGCCCGCGACGAGCGCGTCGACGAAGGCCGGGATCTCCGCCGGATCGGCCGACCCGTCGGCGTCGAACATGACCACGACGTCGCCGGTCACCTCGGCGAAGCCGCAGGCCAGCGCGTTGCCCTTGCCGCGCCGGGTCTGGGTGACGGTGCGCACCGACGGCAGCACTCGGCGGGCGACGTCGAGCGAGCCGTCCGCCGAGTGCCCGTCCACGACGATGATCTCGTGCACCGCGGGGCGCACCGCGGCGAGCGCGGGCAGGACGATCTCGAGGTTCCGCGCCTCGTTCCGGACCGGGACGACGACGCTCACCGCGGGCGGCCGCCCGGCCCGCGCACGTGCCCGCTGTGCGGACCGGGCACCCGGCGCCGGCCCGTTCCGGGCGGCGCCCCGCGCCGACCGGCCGGTTCTGTGCTGCACGTCGACCATCGTCATCCCGTCGTCGTCCGCTGGTGATCGTGGACGCCAGTACAGGTCGTGCCGCAGCGGCACACTCAAGGTGGTGTGACGCACGCCATCGCCGGTGCGCGGACGCGGCGGCGCGGACCGCGCCCCGTGCCGGGGTGCGCCGCACCCAGGATCTCCCCGGCCTCCCCGGCAGCGGCGCTCCGCACGACCCTGGACGGTGGCCGCCGGGTCCCGGCGGCGACGACCACGGGGAGGCCCGAATGTCCAGCACCGCACCGTCCCTCCGGTTCACCGGCGCGACCGTGTACCCGACGCCGTCGCACGCCGTACCGGGCGAGCTGGCCATCCGCGACGGCGTGATCACGCACGCGGGACCAGCGGCTCCCGGCGACGACGGGCACGGCCGCGTGATCGACGCCCGGGGCACGTCGATCGTGCCGCTGCTGGACGGCAACGCGCTGCGCGCCCGGCCGGCCGGCGAGCGCGGTGCCTACGACCTCGTCCCGGGGAACCCGGCCACGTTCGCCGTGGTCCGCGGCCGGGTGGGCGAGTCGCAGATGCGGAACATGCTCGTCGTCCGGCCGGCCGATCTGCTCGCCGTCGTCGTCGACGGGGAGATCCTCGTCCGGGACGGGGAGCCCACCCCCGCCGCCGGGGCGCCGGACCCGGACGCGTGGGTCGGCGTCTGGACCGACCGGGGGCGCGCGCTCGACCAGCACCTGCTCCCCGGCGGCCGGTACACCGAGACGCGCGGCGGCCGGGTGGACGCCTACACCGGCGCCTGGTGGACCCGCGGGGACAGGATCGTCTACCGCGACGACTCCGGTTTCTGGGCGTTCGGCGTCCGGTACGACGGCGTGATCTACCACGCGGGGATCGTCCTGCGCCGGTGACCGGCGCCGGTTCCGGCGGGAGCCGATGGCATAGCATTGCTGTGTTATGTTTTCGCGGTCCACGACGAGAGGAACCGGAAGCATGAGCGTCACGCTGGTCCATCCCGAGCGGGTCAACCGGGTCGACGTCCACCACCAGGTCGCCGTCACCCAGGGCACCCGCACCGTCCACCTGGCCGGACAGGTCTCCTGGGACACCGAGGGCAACCTGGTCGGGAAGGACGATCTGGCCGCCCAGGCCGAGCAGTGCCACCTCAACATCGCCGCCGCGCTCGACGCGGTCGGCGCGACCCCGGCCGACCTGGCCAAGGTCACCGTCTACCTGGTCGACCTCACCGAGGAGCGGGCCGGCCGGTTCCTCGCCGGACGCGAGCGCGCCGCCGCGACGCTGGGCGTCGAGTTCGAGCAGCCGAGCACCTGGATCGGGGTCACCGCACTCGCGGCGCCCGGCTACCTGGTCGAGGTGGACGCGGTGGCCGTGCTGCCCTGAGGCGGACGCAGCTCGATCCAGCCCGCCTCGACCGAGCGCCGGCACAGCGCGGGATCGTCGCCGGCGGCGACGATCACCGCGGTGAGCAGGTGGACGCCCGAGGCGAGCGTCCGGCGCGAGGCCACCCGGCTCACGATCAGCGACACGATCCCGTGGCAGACCGTCCAGACGTCGGTGCCGAGCCGGGCCGGATCGACGTCCGCTCCGATCCGGCCCGCGTCGCGGCAGCGGTGCGCGGCACGCACCAGGTATCCGAGGGTCGCCTCGGCGGCGTCGATGTCCTCGAGCTCGACGGTCGCGTCGAACATGACCCGGTACAGGTCGGGATGCTCCAGGGCGTTGACGGCGTAGGCGGCCACCCCCGCCACCAGGTCCTCGACCGGGTCGGCCGGGACGACGAGCGCCTCCAGGCGGGCCGCCAGCCGGGTGAAGCCCTCCTGGCGCAGCGCCCGCCACACCCCGTCGATCCCGCCGAAGTAGGTGTAGACCGCCATCGTCGAGACGCCGGTCCCCTCGACCAGCGACCGCAACGTGATCGGCTCGCGGTCCCGGAGCATCCGGGCCGCACGCTCCAGCAGCAGCGTGCGCACCGCCGGGTCCTTCCGCCTCGCCATCCGCCGGACTCTATAGTATCGCGACGCTATGGAAAGCGGGCCGGGTCCAGCTGCGGCAGGTGGTGTCCGAGCCGGTCGCGCTTGGCGGTCAGGTAGCGCTCGTTGTGCTCGGTGACCGGCTCCAGCAGCGGCACCAGCTCGGTGACCACGATCCCGTACCCGGTGAGCGCCTCCACCTTCGCCGGACTGTTGGACAGCAGCCGCACCCGGTCGACGCCGATGTGCCGGAGCACGGCCGCCGCGGCACCGAAGTCCCGGACGTCGACCGGCAGCCCCAGCGCGACGGCCGAGTCGACCGTGTCGAGGCCGTCCCCGTCCTGCAGCACGTGGGTGCGGATCTTGGCGAGCAGCCCGATCCCGCGCCCCTCGTGACCACGCAGGTAGACGATCACCCCGCAGCCCGCGTCGACGACGGCGTCCAGCGCCGAGGACAGCTGGTCACCGCACTCGCACCGCATCGCACCGAACACGTCGCCGGTCAGGCACTCGGAGTGCACCCGTACCAGCGCCGCGCCGGCCGCCGCCGGGTCGCCGTGCACCAGGGCGAGATGCTCCGGCCCACCGGCGTGCTCCCGGAAGGCGATCGCCCGGAACCGTCCGTGCCGGGTCGTCAGCTCCGACTCGGCGACCTCGGCCGGGCCGCCTCGACTCGGATCCTCCACAGTTCCTCCTCCGCACCGGGGCGGGCCCGTGAGAGCCTCGCCCACATGTGTTCCGTTCCGGCCGACACCACGGTCGACCTCCGCGACCGTGCCGTCCCGGCCGCCGTCCTCCCGGTGGGGAGCCTGGAGCAGCACGGCCCGCACCTGCCCCTCACCACCGACACCCTCGTCGCGACATCGCTCGCCGCCCGGATCGCGGACGCGTACCCGGTCCGGCTGCTCCCCCCGGTGACGATCTCCTGCTCGCACGAGCACGCCGCGTGGGCCGGCACCGTGAGCATCTCGGCCACCACCCTCGCCGCGGTCGTCACCGACATCGCCGCCTCGCTGCACGCCTCCGGGGTCCCCGCGCTGGTGCTGGTCAACGGGCACGGCGGCAACCACGTCCTGCGCAACGTCGTGCAGCAGGCGTCGGTCGGGCCGATGCCGATGGCCCTGTTCCCCGGCGGCGACGACTGGGGCGCGGCCCGCGCCGAGGCCGGGCTGGTCACGTCGTCGGCCGCCGACATGCACGCCGGCGAGCTGGAGACCTCGATCCTGCTGCACACCCATCCGGAGCAGGTCCGGCCGGACTTCGCCACCGCCGACCACGACGCCGACGAGCGGCCGTACCTGCTCAGCCGCGGGCTGCAGTGGTACTCCACCTCCGGGGTCGTCGGCCGGCCGTCCCTGGCGACCGCCGACAAGGGCCGCGACGTCCTGGCCGCCCTGGTCGCCCGCTTCGCCGGGCACCTGCACGCCCTCGGCACCGGCTGAACGCGCGCCCGGCGCGGTGACCGGGGCGGCGTCGGCCCGGCGCCGCATCAGCACCACCACCGCTCCCGGTGCGCAGGCGACCAGGCCGAGGATCCCGTAGATCACGGCGGTCGCCATGCCCTCGGCGGCCGGGAGTCCGACCGCCGCGAACCCGGCGACGGCGGCCGCCTCGCGCGGGCCCCAGCCGCCGACGTTCAGCGGCACGGTCATCGCCACCATCGCCAGCACCAGCAGCGGCAGCAGCTCGGCGGTCCCGGCGACCGATCCCGCCGCCCGCGCGGCGAGGACGAACATCACCAGGTAGCAGCCGAGCTGCCCGGCCGAGGCCAGCAGCAGCACCGCGGCCGGCCCGGCCCGCAGCACGGCGCGGACGTCGGCGAGCAGCCGGCGCAATCGTGTCCACAGCAGCCGGCAGACCACCGCCACCAGCACGAGCACTCCGCCGACCACCCAGCCGGCGCCGCCGGGGATCCGGTCGCCGGCCGCACGCAGCAGGTCGGGCTGGGCGATCAGGACGACGACCGCGGCCGCGTAGAGCACCACCTGGCAGGCCACCCGCTCGAGGACGACCGCGTGCACGCCGCCGGTGACGTCCCCGGCGCGCCGTCCGTGGCTGACCGCGCGGTGCACGTCACCGAGCACACCCGAGGGCAGCACCGAGTTGAGGAAGCTCGCCCGGTAGCAGTCGCCGACCGCCCCGGTCCAGCTCAGGCGCAGGCCCAGCGCCCGGGCCACCGCGCACCAGCGCCACGCCGTGCAGAGGATCCCGAGCGCACCGAGCACGAGCGCGGCCAGCAGGGTGCCGGCCCCGATCCCGCTCAGCCGCTCCAGCACCGGGCCCGCGCCGACCTGCACGACCAGCACCACCAGCAGGGCGATACCACCGGACACGCGGAGCAGCGGTGACAGGCGCGCCCATCCGCGCACCCTCACCCCGCCGGCCTCCGGCGGCCTTGCGCGCGTCGATCCCGGCCGGGACCACGACGTGCACCGGGTCGCGCCCCCGTGACGAGGTCTCGGACGGTGGTGCTGAGCAACGGTTCTCCCGGCGTGCCGACTGCTGTGCGGAGACGGCTCCCGCCCGGCCGACAGCGAGATGTCGCGCGCGTGCGGTTGTTCTCCGACTGTTTGTCCTGTTTTCGGCCGGAGACGGCTGTTCGGTTCATTTCCGACGTGAAGTCCGGCGTGTCGGTGTGCGACGCGCCTGTCACCGGATTGCGCCGCAATGGTGCGCGCGGGACCGTCGGTCAGCGGGTGACCGGGTCCAGCGTGACGAGCATCGCCGGGTGGTCGGTGGTGCCGCGCATGTCGATCTGCCGGAAGTCCGCGGCGGCCAGATCGGGCGAGGCGACGACGTGCTGCCGGCCGTCGTCGCCGACGTCGGTGAAGCCGTCCGGCAGGCACCCCAGGAAGTCCGGGTCGTCGCCCGGGCCGAGATTGAGGTCCGCGCCGACCACCGTGGGGCCGGCGCCGTCGCGGGCCCGCAGCTCCCCGACGACGTCGTCGAAGAGGTACCGGCACTGGGCGACGGCGACCGAGCGGTCGGTGTAGGCCAGGTGGGTGGTGCAGGCGGTGAGTGCGCTCCCGGCGCCGGTGTCCAGGCACAGCCACGCCCGTTCCTCGGGGTCGAGCGGATCCTGCGCCGGATGGATGCCGGCACTCGCCACCGCCGACGACGTCTGCGACACCACGCCGATACCGAACTGCCCGCCGTCACGGCAGGGGTAGGGCCCACCGGTCCCCCGGTCGCGCGCGGGCTGGAAGTGCGAGGAGGTCGACGCATCCGGGGCGGCCTCGGCGAGCGCCCGTTCGAGCACGGCGACGTCGTCCCCGCAGATCTCGTTGAGCGTGATCACGTCCGGCACCTCGGCCCGGATCACCGCGGCGCCCTCCTCCACCGCCCGCCCGGTGAAGCACCCGGCGATCCCGCTGTTGCACAGGTTCATCTGCAGCAACCGCAGCGGCGGTGCCGGATCCGGCGGCCCGGCCGCCACCGGCGGCCGGCCGGCTTCGGCCGCGCACCCGAGGAGGACCGCCATGGCCACGGCCAGCATCCCGACCTGCCGGTACGCACGGCGGGCGCTCGAGGTCATGTGGTGAGCCCTTCGGATCGTGGACGACGTCGGGACGGACTACATCATCCGCAGCGGACGCCCGCCCGGTACGGGCGAGCGCATCCGGTGCGATTCGCCGCCCCGCGGGCCACCGCGCGGCGGTCGCGTACCCTCGCCGGACGTGACGAACACCGTGACGGCCGACCGCTCCGGGCGCCCGTCCGGGCCCTACGTCCTGGCCTCGGTGGCGGTCTCGCTGGACGGCTACATCGACGACGCCGGGCCGGGCACGCTGGTGCTCTCCGACGCCGACGACCTGGACCGGGTCGACGAGGTCCGGGCCGGGGTGGACGCGATCCTGGTCGGGGCCGGGACGGTGCGCGCCGACGATCCCCGGCTGCGGGTCCGCTCCGACCGGCGCCGCGACGAGCGGATCGCCGCCGGCCGTCCGCCGTCGCCGCGCCGGGTGATCCTCTCCACGAGCGGGGACCTCGATCCCACGGCCGCCGTGTTCACCTGCGAGCGGTCGGACCCTCCCCTGGTCTACACCGCCGACCGGGCCGTCGACGGGACACGCGCCCGGCTCGACGGCGTGGCCGAGGTCGTCGGTGCCGGCGAACCGCCGACCCCGTCGTCGGTGCTCGCCGATCTCGCCGCCCGCGAGGTGGACCGGTTGCTGGTCGAGGGCGGCGGCGCCGTGCACACGGCGTTCCTCACCGCGGGCCGGGTGGACGAGCTGCACGTCGTCGTCGCGCCGTTCTTCGTCGGTGACGCCCGGGCACCCCGGTTCGTGCACGACGGCAGGTTCCCGCAGAGCCCGGAGCGTCCGATGACGCTGGTCGAGGCCCGCCCGATCGGCGACCTGGTGCTGCTGCGCTACCGGCCCCGCTGAGCCGCGAGCCGCGATAGTCGCTCGCCGCGACTCGCATCAGTGTCCGGCGGGGAGCATCCCGCCGGTAGGCGGAGCCCTCCACAATTTCACGTACTCACTCGCAACAACGGTCACGCACCCACTGCGGGATGCGACAGACGGAGCAGTCCGCTACGTCCGTTGGGAGCCCGCGATGAGCGCTCTGCACCACCACACCCGGTCCAAGGCCCGCCCATTGCCGCCACGGCAGCGGCGCTCTCGCGCACGGTTGCGCGGGCTCGCGGCCACCGCCGTCCTCGCAGTGCTGCTCGCCGGCACCGCCGCACTCGCCTACGAAGCCGGGCGCGGAAGCACGACCCAGATCCCGGCAGCCGCAGCCGACCCCAACATTCCACCGCCACCGGTGCCGGCACTCCAACCGGCAGTGAACGAGCCCGGACCGGTACTCGTCGACTCGACGGGCGCACCGCTTCCGGCCGACATCGCCAAATCCGTCCGGACCGTCTACACCGCGCTCGACACCGGGGACCTCGACCCCGTCCACGCCGCCTACAGCGCGACCGGCTCCGACGACTGGCACACCACCGAGCCGCACCTGGGACAGGGAATCGTCCGCCAGGACGTCCTGGCAGCCCTTCGCACGCCCCCGGCGCCCGGTGCCGACACCTACATCTACTCAGCCAGTGGCACATCGGCGACGTTCGGATGGTCCTCGATGGGCACCGGCATCGGCCCCGGTCTCCACTCGATCAGCGGCCCCTGGCTGGACTTCACCACCAGCACCCTCGACACATCCGCACCGCCCGAGCCGCTCACTCCGGCCACAGCCGACGACGAGCCACCGGTCCCGACCAGCTGCACCGCCGGAACACTCGACCAGCCGATCGAGGGCTACCCGTGCACCGACCCCGGCACCGGGCGCGGCGTCGACTACGACGGCACCGTCGGAGTCCACGGCCTCAAACCCTGCCCCTACGGCACCGACATCCCGACGGACCCGAACGAACCCACCCGCAACGCCTCCACCGGCGAGACCTGCGGCTGGTCCGGGTGATCGCAGGCTCCAGCCGCGCGACAATGGCCGGCGGGCCTGGACGGGCACGTCGCGGACGTCGTCGCTCGGCCGAGGCCCTGAGCAGCGGGTTCGTGCGGCGGGCCGGGCTCGAACCGGCAACCTGACGGGTTATGAGTCCGCTGCTCTGACCAATTGAGCTACCGCCGCGGTGTGCGCGGGAGGTTACCGGAGGAGGGTCTCCCCTCCCCCGGCAACTCACTCACTCCGAGGGCGGCGGCTTCCCCGGCCCACGCACGTCGGACGGCGGCTCCGGCGGGTCGGCCGGCGGCCCCACCTGGGCCACCGCCGGCTCGTCCGGGGCGTCCGCGGGATCGCCCGAACCCTCCGGGGCGTCACCGCTCACGACCTCGCGGGACGGCGCGTCGACCTCGGTCGGCTGCTCCCGCAGGTGCCCGGAGACGACGGCGGTGCGCGGCGGGACCTCCCGGCGGAACCCGACGAGCAGCGCGACCAGCATCCCGCAGACCAGGATGAAGATCGGCAACCCGATGACGGTGATGACCTCCTGCAACGCCTCGATGGCCGTGTCCCCGCCGAGCAGCAGCAGGGCCGCGGCGAGACCGCCGAGCGACAGCGCCCAGAACACCCGCTGGCGCAGCGGGCTCATCTCGCCCTTGCCGGTGCAGAGCATGTCGACGACCAGCGACGCCGAGTCCGCCGAGGTGATCAGGAACAGCATCACGATGATGATCGCGATCCCGGACACCACGGTGGACAGCGGGAACTGCTCGAAGAACGCGAACATCGCCAGCGGCACGCTCTCGGCGACCGCCGCCGAGATCGGGCCGCCCTCGCCGCCGATGCCGTCGGCGGCCATCGCCGACCAGCCGAAGATGACGAACCAGACGACGGTGAACGCGGCCGGCGCGACGAGCACGCCCACCACGAACTCGCGGACGGTCCGGCCGCGCGAGATGCGGGCCAGGAAGACGCCCATGTAGGGCGCCCAGGTCACCGTCCACGCCCAGTAGAAGACGGTCCAGCCGGCCTGCCAGCCCCAGCCGTCTGCCTCGGTGTAGGTGGAGAGCGCGTCGTTCCAGAACGACAGCGGGATGATCTGCGTCGCGTAGATCCCGACCGACTCGATCATCTGCCGGAGCAGGAAGACCGTCTCGCCGACGAAGAGCACGAACAGCATCAGCCCGATCGCGGCCAGGATGTTGATGTTCGACAGGCGCTTGATGCCGCGGTCCAGCCCGGAGGCGACGGACCAGGTCGCAACCAGGGCGATGATCAGGACGACGCCGACGCGCAGCTCCGTCGAGTCCGCCAGGCCGGTCATGGCGCTGATCCCGGCGCTGATCTGGGAGGTGCCCAGGCCGACCGAGACCGCGAGCCCGAACAGGGTGCCGAGCACCGCGAAGATGTCGATCGTCCGGCCGATCGGGCCGTGGATCTTCTGGCCGAGCAGCGGGTAGAACACCGACGACACCCGCATCGGCAGCTTGTAGCGGTAGATGAAGAAGCCGAACGCCAGGCCGGGGAGCGTGAAGATCGCCCAGGTGTGCAGGCTGAGGTGGTACATGGAGAACGCCATCGCGTCCTGCGCGGCCTGGCCGCTGTAGGGCTCGACGCCCTCGAACGGCGGGCTCGTGAAGTGCGAGATCGGCTCGGCGACGCCCCAGAACATCAGGACCGTGCCGATACCGCCCGCGAACAGCATCGCGAACCAGGACAGGTTCGTGAACTCGGGCTTGTCGCCCTCGGCGCCGAGCTTGAGGTTCCCGTAGCGGGAGAACGCCGCCCAGACCAGGAACACCAGCCAGGCCGTCACGCCGATCACGAAGAACCAGCCGAGGTTGAACGTGATCCACTCCCGGCCCGCGGTGAACGCGGCGCCGATCGGCACCGGGAACATCAGCAGCAGCGCCAGGATGAGCAGCATCAGTCCCGCCGACCAGAAGAAGATCAGCGGGTTCGTACGCAGGCCGAGCCTGCGCGCCAGGTCGTGCACGTCGAACTCCTCCCCCCGACCGATGCCCGCACCGCCGGGCGTCATCGGGCGAGGTCGTCGGGAGGCGGGTGGCGGGACGGCATCGATGCAGTCGCGCAAGAATGTCCGATATGAGATCAGGTGTCCACCTTTGAGTGAGCCGCGGGACGGCCCCGACCACCCCGGACGGGACGGCTGACCTGCGCCCATCTCAGCTCCGCAACGGTCCGCTCCGGGGGATCACCCGTCCGGTGCCGTGACCCGCCTCCTACCCTCTGCGGATGCGGCTCGGCTACCTCACCCACGTCACCGGGGACGACCCGGCGCGGGCGTACCGCGAGACCGTCGAACTGGCCGTGCACGCCGAGGAGCTGGGCTACGACTCGTTCTGGGTCGCCCAGCACCACGACGGCCACCTGGGCGGGCGGCTGCCGTCCCCGCTGGTGCTGCTCGCCGCGGTCGCCGAGCGGACCCGGCTGATCCGGCTCGGCACCGCCACCGTCGTGCTGCCGCTGGAGGAGCCGCGCCGGCTGGCCGAGGACGCGACCGTCCTCGACGCGCTGGCCGGCGGCCGGCTGGAGTTCGGCATCGGCGCCGGGGCCGACGCCGACGCGGCGCGGCGGTTCGGCCGGCGGCACGACGACCGGCACGCCGACACCGTCGCCGCCCTCGACATCCTGCTGGAGCTGCTGCCCGCCGGGCTCGCCGAACAGCGGATGTGGTGGGCGACGTCGTCCTCGGTGGACGCCGCCGCGGACCGCGGCCTCGGGGTGATCTCCGGGAAGCCCGCCGGGCCCGGGTCGGACATCGTCCCCGATCTCGCCCGTTACTGGACCTACGCCCGCGGCCTCGCCCGGGTGGCGCTGTCCCGGCCGCTCCCGGCCGGGCACTCGCCGGGCCGGATCATCGACGACCTGCTCGCCGACCCGGCCCTGCCGTGGGCCGGGGAGCTGATCGTGCAGGCACAGCCGTCGACGGTGTCCGCCGACGTGCACCGGGAGACCATGCAGCGCTTCGCCCGGTACGTGCGGCCCTTCCTCGGGGTGGCCGGGCCGGCCCATCCGGCACCGGTGCCGCAGGCCCCCGAGCCGGACGAGGAGATCGCGCCGCTGCTGCGGCCGCGGCCGGTGGTGCGGTCGCACCGGTAGCGGCCCGGTCGCCACCGGCCGCACGGGAACCGTGTCCGGTCCGGACTCGTTCACCCCGCATGTACGAGTACACGGTGGTCGAACTCCGCGAGGGCCTCATCGGCGGCAAGATGTCCGGCGACAAGCTGGAGCGGATCCTCAACGACCACGCGGCCAAGGGCTGGCAGCTCAAGGCGATCACCTCGGTCGAGGTGAAGGGCCGGATCGGCCCGGGCGGCGTCGACGGCATCCTGGTCACCTTCGAGCGGCAGCGCTGAGGCCCCTCACCACGCCCAGGACCCGGTCACCAATCCGACCCCGGTCACCGCGAGCAGCGCGACGACGACGTGCTCGCCGCGCCCGCCGGTGCGGAACCGCAGCACGTCCGGCCAGCGGATCCGGGCCAGCGGCCAGAACGCGAACCGGTTCCCGGCCGACGTCAGCTCGTCGCCGATCGCGCCGATCCAGCATCCGGCGCCTGCGGCGATCCCGGTCCACACCGCGGTGTCGCCGGGCAGCACGAAGCCGGTCGCCCACCAGGCGAGCAGCCCGATCCCGGCGGCGAACACCGGCGAGTGCGAGAACCCGCGGTGCGAGACGCCGGTGAGCAGCCGCGACAGCCACCGGATCAGCCGGCACAGCAGCCAGGTGACCGGGGGCAGCGCCCGGGTCGCCGTGCTGTTCGGATGGTCGAGATCGGGTGCGAACGCGGCCAGCGCGCACACCAGCACGACGACCGGGACCAGCGCGGGCGGCGGCGGCACCGCCGCGCAGACGGCGAGCCCCAGCACGGCCCCGGACAGCGCGTGCGTCCGGCCCATCACCTGGTCATCACGGTGTCGCGCTCCCCGGCGGTGTCGTCGAACGGCGGTCCCGGGGACGGCCGGGCCGGTGCCGATCCTATCGGCGGGCCGGGCCCGGACCCGGCCGTCGACACGCGTCGCGGACGGGATGATTCGACCGCCGCCGACGAGGTACCCGGGGGCCGTGACCGACGGGCTTCCGATACCGGGCCACGGCCGTGTCCCGGGGAACGGGCCGGCCCGCCGGATCCGCTGAACGACACCCGGCCGAACCGGACAGGAGGGTTCCGATGACCTACCGCGACGATCTCCGCGTCGACAAGGCCCTGCAGGGCGCCGACTTCCCGCGCAGCCGGCAGCAGGTGCTCGACTACGCCCGGGAGCGCGACGCCGACGACAAGACGCTGGAGGCGCTGCGCGCCCTCCCCGAGGGCACCTACGACAACGGTGCGCAGGTCGTGCGCGCCGTGCCGCAGGAGCCCGAGGGCGACCGCCCGGGCGGCACCGACCGCTGAGCCGGGCTCAGAGCTCCGCGCGGACCTGGGCGGCGCCCCGGACGAGCGCGCGCATCTTGCCCTCCGCCGTCGCCCGCGGGAGGTACTTCATCCCGCAGTCGGTGGAGGGCACGATGAGGTCCGGGGTGGTGTGCGGAAATGCCCGCCGCACCCGCCCGGCGACGACCTCGGCCGTCTCCACCTCCGGATCGGACAGGTCGATCACCCCCAGGATGATCGTCTTCCCGGACAGGTCCGCCAGCACACCCAGATCCAGCCCGGACTGCGCCGTCTCGATCGACACCTGGTCCACCGGACAGTCCGCCAGCTCCGGCAGGAACGAATACCCCTCCGGCCGCTCGTGGATGATCGCCGCATACCCGAAACAGATGTGCACCGCCGTCGTCCCCGACACACCCTCGAGCGCCGCGTTCAACGCCGCCAGCCCGTACGCACGCGCCGCATCCGGCCGCGCCTGCATGTACGGCTCGTCGATCTGCACCACGTCCGCACCCGCCGCGTGCAGGTCCCGGATCTCCGCGTTCACCGCCGCCGCATAGTCCATCGCGGCCGCCTCGGCGTCCGGGTAGTGGTCGTTCTGCGCCTGCTGGCTCATCGTGAACGGCCCCGGCACGGTGATCTTGACCGTCCGGTCGGTGTGCGCGCGCAGGAACCGCGCGTCCGCCACCTGCACCGGCGCCGGGCGCCGGATCGGACCGGTGATCCGCGGCACCGGGTTCGGGTGCCCGCTGCGGTCCAGCGCGGTGCCCGGGTTGTCCACGTCCACCCCCTCCAGCGCCGTGGCGAAGTGGTTGGAGTAGCTCTCCCGGCGGATCTCCCCGTCGGTCAGGATGTCCAGGCCGGCCTCCTCCTGGGCCCGGATCGCCAATCGGGTCGCGTCGTCCTGCGCCTCCGCGAGGTGCTCCGGCGCCGGTCGCCACAGCTCCTTCGCCCGCACCCGCGGCGGGAACCGGTCGGCCAGCCGGGCACGGTCGATCAGCCACTCGGGCTGGGCGTAGCTCCCGACCAGCGACGTGGGCAGTACGGGAAGCGGCACGGGTTCTCCTTCGCGACGGCCGCGGCGAGGCATGCACCCCGCCGCATATCGGACACCTGTCCGATCCTCAGGCACCGTCCGGGACGGGTCAACCCGCCGGCAGGCCCAGCTCCACCTGCGCGAGCCGGCGGTACATCGGCTCGCGGAACCCGGTGTTGCGGTGACCGGCGATCGTCGACAGGTCCCGCCACGCCCGTTCGAAACGCTCGCCGGCCCGCAGCGCGCTGGACCCGACGACCGGGACCAGGCCGCCGACCGCCTCCCACGCGGCGACGATCGCCTCCCGGGCGACGACGGTGAGCCGCAGCTCGTCGTGCTCGCCGTACGGCTTCCCGCCTGCGGCGCCCCGCGCGCTCAGCTCGGCGTGCTCCTCGGCGCAGCGCAGGACGACGGCGTCCGCGACCGCCAGCCGGCTCAGCGCGGTGCCGTACCAGCGCTGGAAGTCCGGGTCGTCGATCCGCGGCCGGACCGGTGGCACCGCGGTGCCCCGGCTGCGCATCAGGCGTCCGAACTCGTCGAGCGCGCCGAGTCCCGCGCCGACGGCGAGCGCCGCCAGCGACACGGTGAAGGGGGCGAGTGCCCGTCCGGCGTAGAGCGGGTTGCCGTGCAGCTCCAGGCCGGGCGTGCCGCCCGCGACGTCGACCGAGACCAGCCCGGCACCCTCGACGACCTGGTCGGCCGGGATCACCGCGCCCGCCAGCACGATCCCGTTCGAGCCGCTGCCGCGCAGGCCGAGCACGTCGCCCCAGTCGTCGAGCACGGTCCACGCCGACCGCGGCGCGACGAACACCAGCGGCCGCTCCGGGTCCCCGTCGGCGAACGCCTGGCCCATGAAGTGGGTCGAGTACCCGATCCCGGAGCAGTACCGGACCGTCCCGTCGAGCCGCCACCCGCCGTCCGTCCGGACCGCCCGCACCTCCCCCGACGCCGACGAGGCGCACCGGACGTCGCCGCCGGCGAAGATCCGCTGCTGCGCGGACTCCGGGAGGTACGAGCCGAGCTGCATCGCGTGGCTGGTGGCGAGCGCCCACGACCACGCCGTCGACGGGCAGCCGCGGGCCATCTCCCGCTGCAGCCGGACGAACGTCGGCAGGTCCAGCTCCAGCCCGCCGAACCGGCGCGGCTGCAGCACCCGGTACAGGCCCGCGGCGCGGAACCGCTCGTGCAGCTCGGGCGCGTAACGGGTGCGCCGCTCGGTGGCGGCCTGCTCGGCGAGCAGCGTCGGCCGCAGGTCGACGACGGTGCGCAGCAGGTCGTCGGCGGTGGCTGTGGTCCCGGTCATCGGCGTCCCCGTTTCGCGTCGACGCGGACGCTAGGAGCCGGGACCGGTCCGGCGCGAGACCCGTCCCACCGGGCGGAAGCCGCCGGACGGACAGATGTCCGCGGTACCGGGGTGGTGTCGGACGATCTCCTCCGGCCAGGATGTGAGCGTGAACGGCACGTGGCGGAACTGGGCGGGCAACCA
The DNA here is from genome assembly GCF_039526905.1 of Pseudonocardia kongjuensis. Taxonomy (NCBI): domain Bacteria; kingdom Bacillati; phylum Actinomycetota; class Actinomycetes; order Pseudonocardiales; family Pseudonocardiaceae; genus Pseudonocardia; species Pseudonocardia kongjuensis. The sequence goes on from NZ_BAAAJK010000006.1 coordinate 117,408, forward strand.
GCGGACCCGGCCGGTCTGCACGGTGCACGCCCGGGACACCGGCGAGGTCGCCGACGCCGTCCGCGCCGCCGCCGAGGACGGCCTGCGGGTCAAGGCGATCGGCAGCGGCCACTCGTTCACCGGCGTCGGGGTCGCCGACGGGGTCGCGATCGCGGCGCCGTCCGATCCGGCCGGCATCCGGCTGGACGGCGAGATCGCGCACGTCCCCGCCGGGGTCACCCTGCGCGCGCTGAACCGGCGGCTCTGGGAGCTGGGCCGGGCCCTGCCGAACCTGGGTGACATCGACGCGCAGACCGTCGCCGGGGCGATCTCCACCGGCACGCACGGCACCGGCGCCGGGTACCGCGGCATCGCCGCGCAGGTCGAGGGCGTGCAGCTGGTGCTCGCCGACGGCACCGTCCGGCATCCGGCCGGCGACGAGCTCGCCGCCGCCCGGATCGGGCTGGGCGCGCTCGGCGTGCTGACCGGGGTGAGCCTGCGGACCGTGCCCGCGTTCCGGCTGCACGCCGTCGAGTCGGTGCGGCCGCTGCCGGAGGTGCTCGACGGGCTCGACGCGCTCGCCGCCGCGCACGACCACGTCGAGTTCTACTGGTTCCCGCACACCGACCTCGCCGTGCTCAAGACCAACGACCGCACCGACGCCGAGGGTCCCCGGCGCGGCCGCGCGGCCGGCTGGATCGGCGACGAGCTGCTCGGCAACGGCGGGTTCGGCCTCGCGTGCCGGGCCGGCGAGCTGGCCCCGCCGCTGGTCCCCCGGCTGAACGGCTTCGTCGCCCGCCGGATGCCGGCGGGCGGCTACGTCGGCCGGTCCTACGAGGTGTTCTGCAGCCCGCGCCGGGTCCGGTTCCTGGAGATGGAGTACGCCGTGCCGCGCGCCGCGCTGCCGGAGGCGTTCGCCGGGCTGCGCGCCGCCGCCGACCGGCACGGTCACGGCGTCACCTTCCCGGTCGAGGTCCGGGTGCTCGGCGCCGACGACGTCCCGCTGTCCACCGCGTACGGCCGCGACACCGCGTACCTGGCCGTGCACGTGCGGGCCGGACGGCCGCACGAGACGTACTTCGGCGCCGTCGAACCGGTGCTGTCCGCGCTGGACGGACGCCCGCACTGGGGCAAGCTGCACACCATGACCGCGGCGACCCTGCGGTCCCGCTACCCGGCGTACGACGACGTCGTCGCCGTCCGCGACCGGCTCGACCCGGAGGGCCGGTTCCGCAACCCCTACCTGGACCGGGTCCTGGGAGTGCCGTGCGCGTCGCCGACCTGACCACCCCCGCGCTGCTCGTCGAGGCGGGTGCGCTGGAGGCGAACCTGACCGACATGGCCACCGTCCTGCCCGGACCGCGGTTGCGGCCGCACGTCAAGGCGCACAAGACGACCGCGCTCGCCGCCCGGCAGGCCGCACACGGCCACCACGGATTCACCTGCGCCACCGTGCGCGAGGTGGAGGGCATGGCGGCGGCCGGCCTGGGTGCGGACCTGCTGCTCGCCAACGAGGTGCTCGACGCCCGCAGGCTGGGCGCCGTCGTCGACACCGGTGCCCGGGTGACCCTGGCGATCGACTCGGCGGACACGCTGCGGGCGGCCGTCGACGGCGGGGTGCGCGAGGTGCTCGTCGACGTCAACATCGGGCTCCCGCGCTGCGGGATCGCACCGGACCGGGCCGGGGAGCTCGCCGACGCCGCCCGCTCCGCCGGGCTGACCGTGCGCGGCGTGATGGGCTACGAGGGGCACCTGCAGATGCTCGCCGACCCGGCCGAACGCGCCCGGCTCACCACCGAGTGCACCGACCGGCTGCTGGCCGCGCACGCCGACGTCGGCGGCGAGGTGATCTCCGGCGGCGGGACCGGCACGCACACGATGAACACCGCCTGCACCGAGATCCAGGCCGGCTCGTACGCGCTGATGGACACCGCCTACACCGCCGCCGGGCTGACCTTCCGGCAGGCGCTGACCGTGCTGTCCACCGTGCTCTCGACGACCGCGCCGGCCGGGGACATGCCCGGCTGGGCCGTCGCCGACGCCGGGCTGAAGGCGTTCGGCATGGACCACGGCAACCCGACCGTGCCCGGCGGCGACGTCTGGTTCTGCTCCGACGAGCACCTGACCTTCGCCGCGACCCCGCTGCCCCGGCCCGGGGACCGGATCAGGATCGTGCCCGCGCACGTCGACCCGACCGTCGCGTTGCACGAGCGGATGCACGTGGTGGACGGCGACGGCCCGGACGCCGAGGTCCTCGACACCTGGGCGGTCGATCTCCGAGGCTGGTGAGCTGCGCCCCGGCCGACGTCCGCCGCCGGGCCGCGCCGGGCTGCACCGCACCGGGCCACGCCGGGCCGCGTCGCATCAGGCCGCGTCCCGCACCGCCCCGCCCCGTTCACACTTGCTCATCGTGGCCGCGGACCCAGCGCGTCCGCACCGGTCGCCACGCCCGCACGGGATTGCCACGTCCGCACGGTTTTGTGGCGTCCGCACGGTTTTGTGGCGTTCGCACGGGATCGGATCCCGTGCGAACGCAGTGAACCCGTGCGGGTGTGCCGGCTGCGCGGACACGCCCGCGAGCGCGGGCCCGGAACCGATCCGCTGCGTCGGGCTGAGGGATGCGCGTGCACCGCTGCCTCGCGGCACACCGGTCATGCGTATGCACCCCAGCAGGCGTCGCGCCCCGGTAGCGACCCCGACGCCGACACCGACGCCGACACCGGAGCCGACACCGGCACCACCGGCACCGGCGCCGGAGCCGGAGCGGTGCCGGACCCGCGTTCGTGGCGGCGCACCGGGCCGAGCGCAGCACCAGACCCGGGCCACCGCACCACGCCGAGCGCAGCACCGGACCCGGGCTCGCCGATGCATTCGCACGGGTTCACTGCGTTCGCACGGGATCCGATCCCGTGCGAACGCGACGAACCCGTGCGAACGCCATGATCCCGTGCGGACGCCGGGCCCGGCGCGAGGCGCGCGGCCCCGCGAGGCGCGCGGCCTCGCGCGGCGCGCACCTCCCGGTCCGGCCCGGGTCAGCCGTACCGCTGGGCCAGCGCGGTCAACCCGGTGGCGAACACCCCGTTCGCGAACAGCTCGACGAGGTCCCCCTCGGCGGCGGCGTCGGCGTCGAACTCGGTCCACCACTCGCCGAAGGTGTGCCCGGCCGTGGTGACCGGGGCCAGCCGCAGGGTGGAGATGTAGCGGCGCACCGGGAACGGCGACTCCAGGATCTCGTAGGTGACGGCGTGCCCGCGTTCGTCGAGGGCGAGCAGCTCCTCGACGACGACGCCGCCGTCCCCCAGCACGAGCCGGCGCTGCGCCCCGATCTCGGTGCCGGACGCGCCGCGGATCAGCTCGCAGCCCTCGATCGCCGGGTGCCAGCGGTGGATGCCGCCGAAGTCGCGCACGTGCGGCCAGACCTCGGCCAGCGGCGCACCGATCACGGCGCTGGAATAGGGACGGGGCATGGCGTCTCCTCCTCGGGAGTCGTCAGTTCTCGGTGCGCAGGTGGGGTGCCTGGGCGGCGAGCGTGTCGAGCTGGGCGCGCACCTCGGCGAACCCGGTGTCGGAGCGCAGGTCGAGCGCGATCGACGCGGCCTGTTCGGTGGTCTGGCCGAACGCGGTGCGGGCCTCGTCGAGCCGTTCGGCGATCGTGACGGCGGTGGGCCCGCCCGGGGCATGCCCGGAGTCGAGGCTCTCCCCCAGCACGGCCAGCCGCAGTGCCTCGTCGAGCTGCCAGTCCAGCCGGCGTCCGACGTCGACCAACCAGCTGCGGGCCGGGCCGTCCGGGGTGGTCCGGACGACGGCGTGATAGGCGGTCACGGCGCGCACGCAGTCCTCGTAGGCGCCGGCCCACCAGCTGCCGGCGCGCAGGCCCGGCGGCAGCACCGGGCGGGCCTCGCCCTGCGCGAGGCGCATCGCGGCGAGCTCGTCCGGGCTGGGCGAGCGCAGCCAGGCGCGGGTGGCGAACTGCACCGGCAGCCCGACCAGCAGCCCGACCGGGATCCCGACGAACAGCACGGTCACCACGAGGATCGCCAGCATGCCCGGCACCCCGTCCAGGCCGCTGGGCTCCTCCGACACCGCCACCCCGATCATGCCGAGGACCCCGAACCCGAGGGCCGCGAACCCGCCGATGATCAGGGCACCGAACCTGGCCAGCGCGTGCTGCGGCCAGCGCCCGCGGACCCGCATCCGGCGCCGCCAGTCACCGCCCGGCGGCGGCGCGGGCCGCCTGGGGGCCATCACCGTTCGAGCGCGTTCTTGAAGGCGCGGGTCTGCGCGGTCAGCGCCTGCTCGGTCGGCAGCCGCTCCATCGACGACGCCCCGTAGAAGCCGTGGCAGGACTTCGTCCGGGACAGCACGTACGCGGCGTCCTCGGGCATCGCGATCGGGCCGCCGTGGCAGAGCACGAGCACGTCGTCGCGGACCTCGCGGGCCGCCGTGGCCCAGTCGTCGACCAGCTCGACGCAGTCGTCGAGGGTCTTCGAGGTCTCCGCGCCGATCGCGCCACCGGTGGTCAGTCCCATGTGACAGACCACGATGTCGGCCCCCGCCCGGGCCATCTCGCGGGCCTGCTCGGCGGAGAACACGTACGGCGTGGTCAGCAGCTCCTTCACCCGGGCCGCGGCGATCAGGTCGACCTCCAGGCCGAAGCCCATCCCGGTCTCCTCCAGGTTCGCCCGGAAGACGCCGTCGATCAGCCCGACGGTCGGGAAGTTCTGGATGCCGGCGAACCCGAGCGAGGCCAGCTCGTCGAGGAACCGGTCGGTGAGCAGGAACGGGTCGGTGCCGTTGACGCCGGCGAGCACCGGTGTCCGGCGGACCACCGGCAGCACCTCGGCGGCCATCTCGACGACGATCTCGTTGGCGTTGCCGTAGGCCAGCAGCCCGGCCAGCGAGCCGCGTCCGGCCATCCGGTAGCGGCCCGAGTTGTAGATGACGATCAGGTCGATCCCGCCGGCCTCCTCGCACTTGGCGGACAGCCCGGTGCCGGCGCCGCCGCCGACGATCGGCTCGCCGCGCGCCGCCATCCCGGCGAAGCGTTCCATCAGCTCGGAGCGGGTGAACCGCCTCATTCGTGCACCTCCCGCCACGCGGTGAGCACCGCGTCGGCGAACTCGGGGTCGTTGACGTGGTGCGGGATCCGCCGCACCCGGCCGGTGTCGGCCACACCGGACTCGATCGCGGCGAACAGCGCCGCGTCCGCCGCCGGATCGTGGAACGCCTGGCCCGGCGTGTCCAGCGCGGACACCCCGCCCAGCGGCAGCAGGAACAGCCAGCGCCCGGTGAAGGTGTTCAGCTTGCGCGCCAGCCACTCCCCGATCGCGCGGTTCTCCTCCACGGTGGTCCGCACGAGGGTGACGTTGGCGTTGTGCTCGTAGCGCAGCCGCCCGGCGAACCGCTCCGGGACGGTCGCGACCGCCCCGAAGTTGACCATGTCGAGGGCCCCGCAGGACCCGACCCAGGGGATCCCGGTCCGGGCGACGGCGTCGAGCCGGTCCTCGCCGGCCGCCATCACGCCGCCGACGAGGAGATCCGCGATCTCGGTGGTGGTCAGGTCCAGCACCGAGTCGACCAGGCCGTCGTCGACCAGTTTCTCCAGCGACGCACCGCCGGCGCCGGTGGCGTGGAAGACCAGCGCATCGATCTCCTCGCCGAGCAGCTCGCGGCCCGGCTGACGCACGGCGTCGTCACCCCGAACATGGTCAGGCCGACCGCGGGCAGGTCCGTCCCGGCCGGCGCGGCGGGGGCGGCGGCCGCACCGGCCAGCATGTGCGCGGCGTTGCCCAGCACCGCCCGGGAGATCCGGTTCAGCCCGGCGATGTCGGTGACGGCGTGCAGCATCGCGATGTCGCTCGCGCCGACGTAGGGCGCGGTGTCGCCGGACGCCACGGTGGACACCATCACCTTCGGCACGCCGACCGGCAGCGCCCGCATCGCCGGGGTGACCAGCGCCGTCCCACCGGACCCGCCGAGCCCGAGCACCCCGGCGACGTCGCCGGCGCGGGCGAGCAGGAACGCGCGCAGCGCGACCGCCATCGCCCCCACCGCGGTTCCCCGGTCCCCGGTGAACACCGCGGCGGCGCCGTCCGGGTGGTGCGCGGCCACCTCGGCGGCGGACACCTCGCCACCGGGCGCCGGGGCGGGCCCGGTGGACACGTCGACCCGGCACACCGGCACCCCCGCGGCGGCCACCGCGTCCGCCACGAAGTCGATCTCGGCGTGCTTGGTGTCGCGAGTCCCGATCACATACGCGCTCCGCACACCGGAGTTCTACCGGTACCCACCGCCCCGGGGCGAGGGCCGACGCCGGAACGACACAGGGCAGTATGGGTGGGCTCTCCCCGGAAGCCGGGCTCGTGACCTCGCGGCCCCCGACGTCGTTGGAGTGACATGCACGGTCAACCGGACGACCACCACGGCATCGTGCTCCCGCTCGAGGGGCGGCCCGGCGGCGCCGTTCCCGGCCCGCCGGAACGCAACGGCGGCCCCCGCCCCGGCCCGGCCGCGCCGCCGCCCGGGCCGGCACTGCTGCTGAGCTGGGTACCGGCCGACGGCGCCGACGAGGCCCGGCCCTGGGGCGAGCGGATCACCGCGTCCAGCGAGCTGGCCCGCCATCTGGTGCGCCCGCGCGCGCCCCAGACCGATCTGGCGGTGCGGCTCGCGCTGCCCGAGGCGTTCGGCGCGGAACCGCTGCTGCGGGTGGTCGGCGCCGAGCCCCGGCCGGCCCGGCCCGGCCCGTCCACGCTGCTGCCGCTCGGCGCGCCCGGCTCCGGGCCCGCCCCGGGCGCCCCGCTCGGGGCGCTGGTCCTCTCGGTCGCCGCGGAGATCGCCGCCACCGGCACCCAGCACCGGGTGCTGGACGCGATCACCTCGGCGGCCGCCGCGCTCACCCGGTCCGGCGTGACCGGGCCGGACTCCCGGCTGCGGGCCGCCGAGGAGGCACTGCGGGCCGCCCAGACCGACCTGCTGGAGCACGGCGGGGTGGGGGCGGGCTCCGGGCTGGACACCGCCGTCGCGAACCTGTCGGTGCTGCGGCACCAGACGCACGCCCGGCTCTCGGGCTGGGAGCGGGTGGTCGCCGCCGCCGATCCGGCCGGGACCCCGGGGATCGCGCTGCGCGAGCAGCTCGGCGAGGTCGGCAGGCTCGGCTGGGACGGCTTCCCGGCCGCCGTGCACGGCGCCTACCAGGCGCTCGTCCTCGACGCGCGGCGGATCCTGCTCTCCGCAGCCGATCAGCTGCTGCGCTCGCCGAGCCGGCCGCTGGCCGCGCTGCGCCCGCTGATCGAGCCGGACCTGGCCGGGCGCGCGTCCGACATCGCCCGGCTGCACCGGCTGCTGACCACGCTGTCGGTGCTGCCGCTGACCGTGCGCAAGCGCTCCGGCGGGATGCTGCCGAACCTGATCGCCGAGCAGGCGACCACGAACGCGCGCACCCAGGCGCTGTTCACCAGGATGGCGAACGCGCTGCACCCGCCGTCGTGGTGCGGCCAGGTGGCGGTGGAGGTCCGGGCGCTGCCGACCGGCGAGCTGCAGATCCTGCGCCCGGCCTGAGCACCCGCACGAACGGGCCTCCGTGGCGGTCCGGCCCACGGAGGGCCCGTTCGTGCCGGTGCGGGTGGCTCAGCGCGCGGCGGCCTTGGCCCGCTTGCGGGCGTCCTTCGCGGCGCCCTTGGCCTGCTTCGCGGCGTCGGCACCGGCGCTCGACGCGCGATCGGCCAGGTCCGACCCGAAGCGGGCGGCCTGCGCCTGCGCCTGGCTCGCCAGGGTGCTCAGCCGGTCGGCGTACTCGGGGGCGCGCTTCTCGGCGCGGGCGACGGCCTTCTGGGCCTGCTTCTCCCAGCGGGCGCGCCGCTTCTCGGCCTCCTTGAGCCACCGGTCGCCGGTCTTGCCGGCCGCCTTGCGGTACTGCGCGCCGCGCTTGTCGACGGCCTTCTCCAGCTTGTCGCCCTGCTTCGCGGCGGCCTTGGCGAGCTTGGCGCCCTTCTTCTCGGCGGCCTGGGCCTTCTTCTCCGCCTTCTTCGCGGCCCGCTGGGCGGCCGCCGACAGCTGCTCGGACCAGGTGGAGGCGCGCTCGGAGGCGACCTCACCGAGGTGCGCGGCCTGCTCGGACGCCTTGCCGCTCCACTCGCTCGCCCGCTCCCGGACGACCGGGCCGTACTCCTCGGCGGCGTCGTGCAGCTTCTCCCGGGTGCCCGCGGCGGCGGCCGCGATCGAGGTCCCGGCACCGGCCAGGCCGGCCGCGAGCTGCGCCCCGGTGTCCGAGTCGGACGCGGACGACAGGCGGGCCTGGGCCTTCGCCGCGGCCTGGCGGGCGCGGTAGGCGTTCGACGGCTTGCCGTGCGTGTCGGACGCGGCGATCAGCAGCCCGCCCAGCAGCCCGACGTTCTTCAGGAAGTGGATCTGCTGCTCGGTGCGCTTCTGCTGGTCGGTCTCCTCCCAGAAGCGGTGCCCGGCGAGCGTGGTGGGGATCACGGTGGCGGCGAGCGCGGTCGACGCGAGCCGCGGGAACCTGCCCAGCGCGAGCAGCGATCCGGCGGCGATCTTCACGCCGGCGTCGACCTTCACCAGGGTCTCGTAGTCGGGTCGGCGGTCCAGCGGCGCGTTCTCGACGACCTTGTCGATCGCCGGTGCGGCCTGGTCCAGCACGGGCTTGGCGGCTTGCGCGTGGCCCTCGGACTGGCGGAGCGCGGTCACGCCGCCGTAGATGAAAACGGCCGCGAGCATCGGCCGGGCAACTCGTCGCAAGACTGGCATGGGTCACCTTTCCCCGGTTCACCGCGTCCGCAAACCCCGGGGTGCGCTGGCATCACAGCGGCTGTGCCGCAATCATGCCCGGGTGACGAACGGACGGCGGGCTATCGGGCTCGACATCGGAGGAACGAAGGTCGCCGGAGCGATCGTGGGCGAGGATGGCACGGTCCACGCGGAACTGCGGCGCAACACCCCGGACACGTCCGACGCGGGCACGATGAACGTCCTCCTCCAGGGGATGGTCGAGGAGCTGCGCTCCGGCGAGGCGGGCGAGGGCGTCTGCGCCATCGGCGTCGGCGCGGCCGGGACGGTCGAGTGGCCGGTCGGGCGGATCCGCTGGGCGCCGAACAACAACTACGAGAACTGGGACGTCCGCGGCGACCTGGAGCGGACGACCGGGCTGCCGACCGTCGTCGACAACGACGGGAACGTCGCCGGGCTCGCCGAGGCCCGCCTCGGCGAGCGCCGCTACGACGACATGCTGCTGCTCACCGTCGGCACCGGGGTGGGCGCCGGGATCGTGCTCGGCGGCCGGATCTACCGGGGCGCGCACGGCCTGGGCGCCGAGGTCGGGCACATGAACGTCAACCCGGACGGCCCGCAGTGCGGCTGCGGCAACTTCGGCTGCCTGGAGTCGGTCGCGTCCGGCACCGCACTGACCCGGATGGGCCGCACCGCCGCTGCGCACGACCCGGACGGGATGCTCGCCGGCCTCGCCGCCGAGGACGGCGGCGAGGTCACCGGCCGGCACGTGACCACCGCGGCCACCGCGGGCGACCCGACCGCGCAGTCGCTGTTCCAGCGGCTCGGCCGGGCGCTGGGCACCGGGATCGCCGGCCTCAACGCGATCTTCGAGTTCGAGGTGGTGCTGATCGGCGGCGGCCTGGTCGACGCGGGCGAGCTGCTCCTCGGCCCGGCCCGGCGCGCCGCGCGCGAGTTCCACTACGGCCCGCCGCACGTCCGGCCGATCCCGCAGGTGCTGCCCGCCACCTACAAGGGCGACGCCGGGAAGATCGGCGCCGGGCTGCTCGCGCTGGAGGAGACCGTCGGCCCGGAGCGGGCAGGTCTACCCTCGATCGGGTGACCCTCCTGCTCGGGCCGGTTCTGCGGCACGTCGACGAGACCTCCGCCCTGGTCTGGGTGCAGACCGACCGGTCGTGCACGGTCGAGGTGCTGGGGTGCACCGCGCGCACCTTCGAGGTCGCGGGCCTGCACTACGCCGTCGTCGTCGTGACCGGTCTGGAGCCGGACACCCGGTACCCGTACGAGGTGCACCTGGACGGGACCGTCGTGTGGCCGCAGCCGCACTCCCCGTTCCCGGCGAGCGTGATCCCGACCCGCGGGCCGTCCACCGAGCGGCGGCAGCGGATCGTGTTCGGCTCCTGCCGCTACGTCAAGCTGTCCGACCCGAGGACCGCCCGCAGCTACGGGCTGGACGCGCTCGACGTCTACGCCGCCCGGATGGCCGGGCTGCCGCCGCAGGAGTGGCCGAGCGTCCTGCTGATGCTGGGCGACCAGGTGTACGCCGACGAGCTGACCCCGCAGACCCGGCGCCGGATCGCCGGGCGCGGGGACCGCCGTCCCGAGTGGCCGGACGACGAGATCGTGTCCTTCGAGGAGTACTCCGGGCTCTACCGCGACACCTGGTCCGATCCGGAGGTGCGGTGGCTGCTGTCCACCGTCCCCACCGCGATGATCTTCGACGACCACGACGTCCGGGATGACTGGAACACCTCCGGCGTCTGGCGGGCCCGGATGGCCGAGCTGCCCTGGTGGCGCGAGCGGATCCGGGCCGGTCTGGCGTCGTACTGGGTGCACCAGCACCTGGGCAACCTCACCCCGGCCGAGCTGGCCGCCGATCCGGACTGGCAGGCGGTGCAGGCGTCCGGCGGCGACGTGTGGCCGCTGCTCGCGGAGCGGGCCGACCGCTGGGACCGCGAGGTCGGCGACGGCGGGGACCGGCACAAGGACGAGCGGTTCTCCTTCTGCTGGGAGCTCGGCGGCACCCGGCTGATCGTGATCGACTCCCGGAACGGCCGGATCGTCGAGTCGCTGCCCCGCAAGATGGTCTCCGACGCCGAGTTCGACTGGGTGCGCGAGCGCGCGCTGGCGCCGGGCCGGATCGACCACCTGGTGCTGGGGTCGTCCATCCCGTGGCTGCTGCCCCAGGTCATCTCCGACCTGCAGGCCGGCGTGGAGACGAGCGCGAACCGGCCCGGCCGGATCGGGCGGGCCGCCGAGTTCCTCCGCCAGGAGGCCGACCTGGAGCACTGGCCGGCGTTCGGGCACTCCTTCGCGCGGCTGGCCGATCTGGTCCGCGACGCCTGCCTGCCGCGCGCCGGGGACCCGCCGCCGGCGACCGTGTCGGTGCTGTCCGGCGACGTGCACCACTCCTACGCGGCCGTCGCCGACGTGCACGCCGACGCGCCGGGCGACCGGCCGGGGCGCGGCGTCGACGGCACCCGGGTGCACCAGCTGACCTGCTCACCGGTGCACAACGTGGTGCCCGGCTTCATGCGGGTGCTGTTCCGCGTCACCTGGTCGCGGCTGATCGCCCGGGCCAGCAACCGGTGGGCCCGCGACCACGACACCGACCGGGCCGGGGTCTCCTGGGAGCGCACGGCGGGCCCGCTGTTCGGGAACCTGATCGCCACCCTGACCCTGGACGGGCGGCGGGCCGCGGTCCGCTTCGAACGCCCGCGGTCGGCGTCCACACTGGACCTGGCCGCCGAGGTGGCGCTGACGCCGCAGGCGCCGCCGGAGCGCTCGCCCGCCGAGGTCGCGCTGGGCGCGCGCCGCTAGCCCCGGGCCGCCGCGCTCAGAAGTCCGTGCGGGACAGCCAGGTCGTCCAGACCGCCGGGTCGCCGAACACCTGCAGCCGGTCGTCGTCGGCGGGGATCCGGCGCAGCACGCCCTGGAGCAGGTCGGCGGCGGTCCCGCGGACGGCGGCCGCGCCCTTGCCGTGCCCGTTCTCCCAGACCACCCGGCCGCCGGCGGTCCGGATCATCCACTCCCCCGCGGCGCCCAGCTCGTCGTCCACCGCGTGCAGGTGCAGCGTCACGCCGTCGGGCAGCGGCGGCTCGGCGGCCGGCGGGCGGGCGGTCAGCAGGTCCAGCCACTCCGCGACGCCGTCCGCCGCGACCTCCGGCGCGATCTCGAACGGCGCGCCGATCGCGATCGCCGCGTCGGCCCGGTGCACGGTCGCCTCGTGCAGCCGGCGCCGGATCCACCAGGCGGCGGGCCTCGGCCCGGTGAAGGTCCACACCGGAGCGTCCCGGCCGGCGGCCGTCACCGCGTCGAGCAGCTCGGTGACGCCGTCGCGCAGCCACTGCGCACCGGCCTCCGGGCCGTCCTCGGCGGGCTTGCCGCCGGTGACGGCGCGCGGGTCCAGGATCTCGGTGGCCCCCGCAGCGATCATCTGCGCCGCCCAGCGGTGCCCGCGGCCGACGTGCCGCTCCAGCTGGAGCAGGCTCCATCCCGGGCAGGTCGGCACCGGGACGGTCAGGTCGGCCGTCTGCAGCAGGTCGGCGAGCCGGTCGTTCTCCGAGATCAGGAGCCCGGCGTAGGGGTCGATGGTGCTGCCCTGGGATGTCCCCGGCATGAACTCGGGCCTCCACTCGAAGAACTGACGAGGTCGTACCGGCGAGTCGCGCATGACGATCTTGCCGGTCGGGTAGGTATAGATCATGCCTCCGCACCGCGACTGGACGCGACGGGGAGTCGGGCGCGCGCTGCTGTACTGGCCGCTGGTGGCCTTCCTGCTGGTGGCGGCCTTCCCTGCCGTCGCGGTGCCGCTCGTCATCGTATCCGGGTTCGCCCTGCTGTTCCTCGGCCTCGTCGGCGGTTTCGCCGGGAAGCGCTGGCGCGCAAGGCGACTCGCGAGGGCGCGGCGCGCGCTGGCCGAGCTGGCCGACCAGGTGACGCCCGGGACCGACGAGCCGGCCGGGCAGCAGGCCGATGCCGCGGCCGGCGACGCCGACCGGACCGGGGCCCGCCCGGATCCCTGCCCCGCGGCCTGGCCCACCGGCCGGCACGCCCGGCGCACCCGGCAGCCGCACACCCCGGCGCCCGCCCGTCCGGCCGCCGTCGCCGAGGAGCCGGCCGAACAGAGCGCCGCCTGACCGACGCCACACCCCCCGGCCCCGCCGCACACCTGCTGCAACGGGTGTGCGGCGGGGCCGTGGGGTGTGCGGCCGGCACCGGGAGTGATCGCAATGTGACCCGTGACCCGTTTCTTGTACGTCCAATACTAGGATGTCAAACTAAATGGGCCGGGGCCGTCGTCCGCACACCCGGCGGGAGGAGCGGGTCATGGCCGACAGCCGCGGAGCGAGCACCGACACCGAGCTGCACGTCCCCACCCATCCCGTCCGGTTCGTCACCGCGGCGAGCCTGTTCGACGGCCACGACGCCGCGATCAACATCATGCGGCGGATCCTGCAGAAGCAGGGCGCCGAGGTGATCCACCTGGGGCACAACCGGTCCGTCGACGAGGTCGTCACCGCGGCGATCCAGGAGGACGTCCAGGGCATCGCCATCTCGTCCTACCAGGGCGGGCACGTGGAGTACTTCTCCTACCTGGTCGAGCTGCTGCGCGAGCGCGGCGCCGGCCACGTCCGGGTCTACGGCGGGGGCGGCGGCGTGATCGTCCCCGAGGAGATCGAGCTGCTGCACTCGCGCGGCGTCTCCCGGATCTTCTCCCCGGAGGACGGTCAGCGCCTCGGCCTCCCCGGGATGATCAACATCATGATTCGGGAGTGCGACACGGACCTGGGCGAGCAGCCGCCCGCGTCGTACGACGGGCTGTTCTCCGGGGAGACGGCGACGCTCGCCCGCGCGCTCACCCTCGCCGAGACCGGGCGGCTCCCGGCCGAGGTCCACCGGCGCATCGCCGCCCCCGAGCGGACGGTGCCGGTGCTCGGCATCACCGGCACCGGCGGCTCCGGCAAGTCGTCGCTGACCGACGAGCTGGTCCGCCGCTTCCGCCTCGACCAGGAGGACAAGCTGCGGATCGCGGTCCTCGCGGTCGACCCGACCCGGCGCCGGGGCGGCGGCGCGCTGCTCGGCGACCGGATCCGGATGAACGCGCTCTCCGGTCGCGGGCCGGCCGGCGGCGGGGGCCACGACAGCGTCTACTTCCGGTCGCTCGCCACCCGCGGCGGCGACGGCGGCTCGCTGCCCGAGCGGCTCGGCGACGCGATCGCGGTGCTGCGCAGCGCCGGGTTCGACCTGGTGATCGTCGAGACGCCCGGCATCGGCCAGGGCGACGCGGGCATCGTCGGGTTCGTCGACCACTCGCTCTACGTCATGACGCCCGAGTTCGGCGCCGCGTCCCAGCTCGAGAAGATCGACATGCTGGACTTCGCCGACGTCGTCGCGATCAACAAGTTCGAGCGCCGCGGCGCCGAGGACGCCCGGCGCGACGTCGGCCGCCAGCTCGTCCGCAACCGCGAGGAGTTCGGCGCGAGCTGGGAGGACATGCCGGTCTTCGGCACCTCGGCCGCCACCTTCAACGACGACGGCGTCACCGCCCTCTACCAGCACCTGCGCGACCTGCTCGCGGCCGGCGGGCTGCCCGTCGGGGAGGGCAGGCTGCCCCGGGTCGACACGAAGACCTCGTCGCACCATGCCGCGGTGATCCCGCCGGAGCGCAGCCGCTACCTGGCCGACATCGCCGACACGGTGCGCGGGTACCACGCCGACACCGAGCGGCAGGCGCTCGCCGCGCGCACCCGCCAGCATCTGCGCACCGCCCGCGAGCTCGTCGGCGAGCAGGTCGCGCCGGCGCTGGAGAAGGCCGAGCGGGAGCTGCCCGCCGAGGGCGCCGCGCTGCTGGACGGCTGGCCGTCGGTGGTCGCGGACTACTCCGGCGACGAGTACGTCTACACCGTGCGGGACAAGGAGTTCCGCACCAGGCTGACCCGCGAGACGCTGTCCGGCAACAAGGTCCGCCGGGTCTCGCTGCCCCGCTACGACGACGACGCGCAGCTGCTGCGCTTCCTGCGCCGGGAGAACCTGCCGGGCCGGTTCCCCTTCACCGCCGGGGTGTTCCCGTTCAAGCGGGAGGGCGAGGACCCGGCCCGGATGTTCGCCGGCGAGGGCGACCCGTTCCGCACCAACCGCCGGTTCAAATACCTGTCGCAGGACTCCGAGGCCAAGCGGCTCTCGACCGCGTTCGACTCGGTGACCCTCTACGGCCACGACCCGGACACCCGCCCCGACATCTACGGCAAGGTCGGCACCTCGGGCGTCTCGATCGCCACGCTGGAGGACCTGAAGGCGCTCTACGACGGCTTCGACCTCTGCTCGCCGACGACCTCGGTCTCGATGACCATCAACGGCCCGGCGCCGACGATCCTGGCCTACTTCCTGAACACCGCGATCGACCAGCAGACCGACCGCTTCCGCGAGGAGCACGACCGCGAGCCGGACGCCGCCGAGCGCGAGCAGATCACCGCCTACGCGCTGGCGAACGTGCGCGGCACGGTGCAGGCCGACATCCTCAAGGAGGACCAGGGGCAGAACACCTGCATCTTCTCCACCGAGTTCTCGCTGCGGATGATGGCCGACATCCAGGAGTGGTTCATCGCGCACCAGGTGCGCAACTTCTACTCGGTCTCGATCTCCGGCTACCACATCGCCGAGGCCGGGGCGAACCCCATCTCGCAGCTCGCGTTCACCCTCGCGAACGGCTTCACCTTCGTCGAGAGCTACCTGGCCCGCGGGATGAGCATCGACGACTTCGCGCCGAACCTGTCGTTCTTCTTCTCCAACGGGATGGACGCCGAGTACACCGTGATCGGCCGGGTCGCCCGCCGGATCTGGGCGGTCGCGATGAAGGAGCGCTACGGCGCGAACGAGCGCTCGCAGAAGCTGAAGTACCACGTCCAGACCTCCGGCCGCTCGCTGCACGCGCAGGAGATGAACTTCAACGACATCCGGACCACGCTGCAGGCGCTGTGCGCGCTCTACGACAACGCGAACTCGCTGCACACCAACGCCTACGACGAGGCGATCACCACGCCGAGCCAGGAGTCGGTGCGCCGCGCGATGGCCATCCAGATGATCATCACCAAGGAGTGGGGCCTGTCGATGAACGAGAACCCGCTGCAGGGTTCGTTCGTCGTCGACGAGCTGACCGACCTGGTGGAGGAGGCCGTGCTGCGCGAGTTCGAGTCGATCGCCGAGCGCGGCGGCGTGCTCGGCGCGATGGAGACCGGCTACCAGCGCGGCAAGATCCAGGACGAGTCGATGCTCTACGAGCACCGCAAGCACTCGGGCGAGCTGCCGATCGTCGGCGTGAACACCTTCCTCAAGCCCGACGGCGACGACGAGCCGCAGGAGATCGAGCTCGCCCGCGCCACCGAGGAGGAGAAGCGCTCGCAGCTGGAGCGCCTGGCCGACTTCCAGTCCCGGCACCGCACCGAGGCCGAGCAGGCGCTGCGCCGGCTGCAGGACGTGGCGACCGGCGACGGCAACGTGTTCGACGAGCTGATGAAGGCCGCGCGGGTGTGCTCGCTGGGCCAGCTCACGACGGCGTTCTTCGAGGTCGGCGGGCAGTACCGGCGCAACATGTGACGGACCGGCCGGGCGGCGCGGCACCGGTTCCGGTGCCGCGCCGGTCCGCCGCGCCGGGGCGTCCCGGCGCCCCAGTCGTTTTGCTTGCTTCAAGATAACTACCATGGTGGGCGACCCCGACGAAGGGCACGCCGACCGTGACCGAGAGCGTCCGCGACACGCCGCACACCGCCGCCGAGCCGCTCCCCCGCCGGCACGCCGTGTTCGCCGTCGTCGCGCTGGCGCTGCTGATGGCCGCCCAGGACCAGACCGCCGTCGCGACCGCGCTGACCACGGTCAGCGCCGACCTGCGGACCGACCTGGCCTGGACCGGCTGGATCATCACCGGGTACGCGGTCGGCCAGATCCTGGCGCTGCCGCTGGGCGGGCGGCTCTCCGCCCGGTTCGGCGCCCGCCGGGTGTTCCTGCTGGCGATCGCCGCGTTCACCGTCCTGACCTGCCTGTGCGCGCTCAGCCCCGGGATCGGCCCGCTGATCGCCTGCCGGTTCCTGCAGGGCGTCGCGGGCGGGGTGATGCTCCCGGCCGCGAACGCGATCGTCGCCCACCACTACGGCCGCGACCGCGACCGCGCGCTCGCACTGTTCACCAGCGTGCTCCCGATCGGCGCGATCCTCGGCCCGCTGCTCGGCGGCCTGGTCCTGACCATCTGGTCCTGGCACGCGATCTTCCTGATGAACGCCCCGCTCGGGATCGTGGTCGTGGTCGCCGGGGCGTTCCTGGTCCTCGACCCGCCGCGGTCCGCACCCGGGCGGCTCGACGTGCGCGGCATCGCCCTGCTGCTCGGCACGCTGGTCACCGGGATGGTCGCGATCACCGTGCTCGGCACGGCCGGGCTCGAGCCGGCCGGGATCGCGGTCGTGGTGCCCGCCGCGCTGCTCGCCGTCGCCGCCGGGTACCTGTTCGTCCGGCACGCCCGGCGGCGGACCGACGCGGTGGTGCCGTGGCGGCTGATCGCCGGTCGCGGGCTGGGCATCATGAACTCGACGAACCTGCTGCTGGGCGCCGCGATGATCGGTTTCGGCGCGCTGCTGCCGCTCTACGCCCAGACCCGGTACGGGATGGCGCCGCTGGCCGCCGGTGCGCTGCTGGCCGGGCGCGCGGCCGGCTCGGTCGTCTCGTCCGGCGTGTCGGTCGCGCTGCTGCGCCGCACCGGGCACCGGCCGCTGCTGCTCTGCGGGATGGGGATCGTGGTGACCGGGCTGCTGCTGGCCGCCGCACCGCCGGTGGGGACGACGCCGGAGATCTGGCTGCTCGTCGCCGCCACGCTGCTCGGGATCGGCACCGGGCTGACCGCCCCGGCGGCGAACAACGCGGGCATGCACCTGGTGCCCGGCGACGTCGCGGCCATGTCCGGGCTGCGGATCATGTTCCGGCAGGTGGGCGGCATCGCCGCGGTGTCGGCGACCACGGCGGCGGTCGCCGCGGCGAGCTCGCCCGGGATCGCGGGCGCGGTCGCGCTGGTCGTGCTCGCGGCGCTGCTCGCCGGGATCACGCTGGTCGCGGCCCGCCTGCCCAACCGGCGCGGCCGCTGGTGAGGGTGCCCGCCCGCCCCGACCCGGGCGGGCACCGGCGGATCAGCGGCGGGACCGGGACCTGCTGCCGCGACGGCCGCGGTTCCAGCCGCCCAGGATGCCGATGGCCTCGACGAACGACTCGGCAGCCTTGGAGAGCTTTCGACCGGCCTTCTTCATCGGGTGTCCTCCACGGGGGTTCGGTACTGCTCGGGGTGGTGCTCGGGAGCGGGGTCCACCGTCTCAGAGCGCCGGACCGGACTTGGCGAGGGGGCATTGCTCCATCTCGGTGACACCGGCGGGGCCGGTTCGTTCCGGATCGGAAGCACCTCACCCGGCTGCCGCACCGTGCCCCGGCGTGTCCGCGCGACGACCGCCGTCCGGAGCAGCCGCTGCGGCCGCGCCGGGGCCGATCACCCTCGCCCGGGTGACACCGCCGCCGTGTGTGACACGTGCCGTGCGGTGGTACTCCGGCCCGGTCACCCGGCGGAGTGACGCAGGAATCGCCGCCGGGCACGACGGAACGAGGGGGCTCAGGTGACACCGGACGTACTGATGTGGGTCGTGATCGCGGCGGTCGTGCTGCTCGTGCTGGGCGCGGTGCTGGTGATCGGCGCACGGTTGCGGGGGCGACGCCGCACCGCGGCGCTGCGCAGGCACTTCGGCCCGGAGTACGACCACGTGGTCGAGGTCTCCGGCAGCCGCACCCAGGGCGAGGCCGAGCTGCGGCGCAGGCTGTCCCGGCGCAACGAGCTCGACGTGCGCGAGCTCGACGCCGACGAGCGGGAGCAGTTCGTGGCCCGGTTCCAGCAGGCCCAGAACTCCTTCGTGGAGACGCCGCGGACCGGCCTGCGCGACACCGACCTGCTGGTGCAGCAGGTGATGCGCAGCCGCGGGTTCCCGGTCGAGCACTTCTCCGAGCGCGAGGCGATGGTCTCGGTCGACCATCCCGATCTGGTCGCGCACTACCGGGCCGCGCACGCGGTCGCCGTCGCCGACACCCAGGAGGAGGCCGACACCGAGCAGCTGCGGCAGGCGATGGTCGACTACCGGTACCTGTTCGACGAGCTCATCGGGGCCGGGCACCCGGAGAGCACGCACCGCGATCTCCGGGCGTCGTGACCGGACCGGGCGAGCCGACCACCCGGTTCCCGGCCGTCGAGGGCGACCTGCTCGGCGGCCGCTACGAGCTGCGCGGGGTGCTCGGCGAGGGCGGCATGTCCCGGGTGCACCTCGGGCACGACCGCGAGCTGGACCGGCCGGTCGCAATCAAGCTGCTGCACTCCACCGATCCCGACGACATCGCCCGGATCGGCGACGAGGCCCGCGCCGCCGCGGCGGTCGACCATCCGGGCGTGGTGACCGTGCACGACGTCGGTGGCACCGCCGACGGCGTCTACCTGGTCATGTCGCTGATCGAGGGCGAGACGCTCGGGCAGCGGATCGAGCGCGACGGCCCGCTCGACCCGGCCGAGGTGGTGCGGATCGGCGTCGCGGTGTGCGACGCGCTCGGTGCCGCGCACCGGGCCGGGGTGGTGCACCGCGACGTGACGCCCGGCAACATCGTCCTCGGCCCGGACGGCCGGGTGACCGTCACCGACTTCGGCATCGCGCGGCTCGGCGAGGGCGCCGGGCGCACCCGCACCGGGTACGTGATCGGCACCCCGCTGCACATGGCCCCCGAGCAGGGCCGCGCGACCGGCCGGGTGGACGGCCGCGCCGACCTCTACGCGCTGGCCTGCTGCCTGTTCACCGCGCTCACCGGACGCCCGCCGTTCACCGACCCGGACGCGTTCAGCGTGGTGCTGGCACACCTGCGCGACGCCCCGCCGCGCCCCTCCACGCTGCGCGCGGGGATCCCGCCCGCGCTGGAGGAGACACTGCTGTGGACCCTGGCCAAGGACCCGGACCGGCGCCCGCCGGACGCGGCCGCGCTGGCCGCCGCGCTGACCGCCGGGACCGGGGCGACCGTCCCGGTCCCGCAGCCGCGCCGCGGGTCCGGCTCGACGGTGGCCTCGACGGTGGCGCTGCCCGGCGACGGCGGACCGGTCGCGTCGCACGCGCTGCACAGCACGCTCGACGACGTCGAGCACGACGACGTGGCCGCCGCCGACCGGCGGCGCCGGGTCGGCCTGGCGCTGATCGTGCTGGCCGCGCTGCTGGTCCTCGGGGTGCTCGCCGCGGCCCTGCCGCTCTGACCCTGCCGCTCGGACCCCGCCCGGCTCGGCCCCGCCCGGGCGGCACGGTCACGGGGTGGGCGGGGCGCCGGGCAGCCGGGTGTCGAGGGCGATGCCGGCCCGCAGGACCGGGCCGAGCAGGGCGGGTGCGCCGCGCCTGGGCAGCGCGGCGAGCCGCCCCGCCAGCCCGGGCAGGGCCCGGTGCGCGCCGGCCTCCACGATGTGCGCGACGTTCAGCGCGGCCAGCCGGTGGGTGTCCAGCGCGCTGTGGCCGTGCGCCGCGAGCGGGACCAGCACGGCGTCGGGCAGCAGCTCGGCGACCCGCTCGGCCACCGGTGGTGGCGTGCGCAGGTCCCGGTCGCCGGACACCACCGCCACCGGCCAGCTGAAGCGGCCCAGCTCGGCCGGGATGTCGTAGGGCGGGGTGCGCGACTCCGCGGCCGGGGCGAGCGCGAACAGCTGCTGCGGATCGAGCGGGTGCCCGTCCGGCGGGGCGTCGAAGCCGAGCTCGCCCTGCCCGATCGGCCGGACCAGGTCGGGTTCGAACACCAGCGGCTGCCCGGTCGGCGACTCGACCTCGGCCCGGCCGAGCCCGGCGATCCGCGCCCAGCTGCGCCGGCCCCGGCCACGCAGCCGCGCCGTCAGCAGCCGCTCCAGCGGCGCGCTGCCCGCGAACTCGTACACGTGCTGGACCACGCCGGACAGCTCCAGCGGGTCCTCCCCCGCGGCGGCGAGCTCGCGGACCAGCGCCGCGCACCGGGCCGTCGCCGGATGGTGCCCGTCCCAGAACAGCGCGCGCAGGTGCGCCCGGACGTCGGCGACGTCGCCGGCGTCCAGGCCCGGCGAGTCGAGCACCATCGCCGCGATCCGGTCCGGATGCCGGACCGCGAACACCTGGGCCAGGTAGCTGCCGTACGAGGTGCCGTAGACGATCGCCCGCGGCACGCCCGCCGCGTCCAGCACCGCGGCCAGGTCGTCGGCGGCGGAGGTGCTGGTGACGTCGTCGACGGTGAGGTCCGCGCCGGTCGAGTCGTGCCGGGACAGCCCGACACCGCGGTGCTCCACCATGATCACGTCGAGGCCACGGCGGGCCGCCGCCCGGCGCAGGCCGCGGTAGGGCAGCACCGAGGCCAGGCCGGGCCCGCCGGGGACGGCGAGCACCGGCGTCCGCTCGCCGGGCCCGTCCCGCACCCAGGCCAGCGGCAGCTCGCGGCCGCCGGACAGCGGGCGCGGCACCCAGCCACCGGACCGCTGCACCTCGGCGCGGCCCATCGCGGTCCACGCCGCCGCCGGGTCCCCCATCGTCGTCACCTCCCGGCCCGGTCCACGAACGGGGGACCCTGCGGGTTCCCGGCCCGGCCGTGACCCGGCGCGCCGATCCGGCGCAGCACCAGTGCCAGCGCGAGCGCGGCGAGCAGCAGGCCGCTGACGTAGCCGGCCAGCGCGGGCCAGCCGCCGTGGTCGAAGGCGATCCCGCCGATCGCGCCGCCGACGCTGGAGCCCGCGTAGTAGCCGACCAGGTAGAGCGACGACGCCTGCGCGGGCACCGCGCCGGGGAGCAGCCGGGAGCGGCGGCCGACCCAGCTGCTGGCCACCGAATGCGCGCCGAAGAAGCCGACCGTGATCATCAGCAGCCCGGCGAGGACGGAGCCGAGGACGTCCGGCACGGTCACCCAGACCCCGGCCAGCGCGAGCAGGGTGGCCGACCACAGCACCGGACGGCGGCCGAACCGGTCGCCCAGCCGGCCGGCCCGGGTGGACGCCCAGCTGCCCGCCAGGTAGCCGAGGAACACCAGGCCGACCAGCGTGCCGGGCAGCGAGAACGGCGCGGCGAGCAGCCGGAACCCGAGGTAGTTGTAGACCGTCACGAAGGCGCCCATCAGCAGGAACGCCATCCCGAACAGGCACAGCAGGCCGGGATCGGTGAGATGGCGGCGCAGCGGGCCGCCGAGATCGCGCAGCCGGGTCCGCGGCGGGGCGGGCGCGGTCGGTGCCGGCAGCAGCAGCCGGAACGCGACGGTCGCCAGCACCGACAGCCCGCCGACGGCGGCGAGCCCGGCCCGCCAGCCGCCGAGCTCGGCCACCCAGGACGCGACCAGCCGCCCGGACAGCCCGCCGAGCGTGTTGCCGGCGATCAGCAGCCCGACCGCGCCGCCGAGGTGCCGCCCGGCGACCTCGTGGGTCAGGTGCGCCATGGACAGCGCGGGCAGCGCGGCGAGCGCGATCCCCTGCAGCGCCCGGACCGCGACGAGGGTCTCGAAGGTCGGTGCCAGCGGAGCCAGCAGCGCGAGCACGGCCGACGCCGCGAGCGCCCAGGTCATCACCCGGGCGCGGCCCCACGCCTCGGTGACGGCGGACAGCGGGAGCACGGCGAGCGCCAGCGCCCCGGTCGTCGCGGACAGCACCAGGCTGGCCGTGGACGATCCGACGCCGAACTCGGCGGACAGCGCGGGCAGCAGCCCCTGCACGCTGTAGACCAGCACGAACGTCGCCATCCCGGACAGCCACAGGGCGGCGCCGAGCCGCCGGTAGCCGGGCGAGCCGCGCTCGTGCGGCGGGGCGGCGAGCGCGGCGGGACGTTCGGTCGTTGTCATCGCACACGACCGTAGGCGCGACCGTTGCCATGCGTCCAATGCATGTGACGACCGATTAGCATGCAGATGTGCATGAGTCTCTGGCGCCCGCGCTGCACCGCTTCGTCGCCGTCGCGCAGGACGGGCACCTCACCCGGGCCGCCGAGCGGATCGGCGTGCCGCAGCCGACGCTGTCCCGCTCGATCGCCCGGCTGGAGGACGAGCTGGGCGTCGCGCTGTTCCGCCGCGTCGGCCGCGGCCTGCGGCTCACCCCGGCCGGCCGGACGCTGCAGGCCAGGGCGGAGGCGGCGCTGGCCGAGCTGGCGGCGGCCACCGCCCAGCTGGCCGGCGACGCGGACCCGGTCACCGGGCTGGTCACCTTCGGCTTCCTCGGCACGCTCGGCCCCGAGGTGGTGCCCCGGATCCTGCGCGGCTTCCGCGACGCGCACCCGGCGATCCGGATCGATCTCGTCCAGACCCTGCACACCGCGCTGCTCGACCGGGTCCGCGACGGCACCGTCGATCTGGCCCTGACCTCGCCGATGCCGGACGAGCCGGGCCTGGTCGCGACCGCGCTGGCCGAGGAGGAGCTGCGGCTCGCGGTGCCGTCCGGGCACCGCCTGGCGAACGGGCCGGGCGCCGATCTCGCCGAGGTGGCGGGCGAGCCGTTCCTGCAGTTCGCCCGCGGCTACGGGCTGCACGGCATCGTCCGCGCCTGGTGCGAGCAGGCCGGGTTCCGGCCCCGGGTGGCGTTCGAGGGCGGCGAGACGGCGACCCTGCGCGGGCTGGTCGGGGCCGGGCTCGGGGTGGCGCTGCTGCCGCTCGGGCCGGACGTCCCCGGCGTCGTCCAGCTGCCGGTGCGCGCCCCCCGCACCGTCCGCACGCTCGGGATGGTGCACGCCGCGGGCGGCCGCCGGACCGCACCGGTCCGCGACCTGTGCGACTTCGTCGCCGAGCACGGTCCGGGGCTGCTGGGCCACACCGACCCCCGGTGACCCGGAGCGGGTCCTCGGCGTCGGCGGCACCGGGCCCCGGAGGCTACCGTCGGAGGATGACCCCGGTGATCGACGACGAGGGCCGCACGGTGCCCGTCCCCGGCGAGGTGCGGCGGGTGGTCTCGCTGGTCCCGTCACTGACCGAGGCGGTGGAGGCCACCGCCCCCGGCCTGGTGGTCGGTGCGACCGACTGGTGCACCCATCCGGAGGGGCTGGCCGCCGAGCGGGTGCGCGGCACGAAGAACCCGGACGTCGAGCGGGTCCTCGCGCTCGCCCCCGATCTGGTGCTCGCCAACCAGGAGGAGAACCGGCTGCCCGACCTGGACGCGCTGCGCGCCGCCGGCGCGGCCGTGTACGTCACCGACATCCGCGACGTGGACGGCGGGCTGGTCTCGCTCGGCCGGATGCTCGACGCCTGCCGGCTGACCGAGCCGGCCTGGCTGCGCGAGGCCCGCGAGCTGTGGGCCGCGGTCCGGCCCGCCTCGCCGCGGCGCCGGGTGGTCGTCCCGATCTGGCGCAGGCCGTGGATGGCGGTCGGCTCGGACACCTTCACCGGCGCCGTGCTGGACCGGCTCGGGTTCGACAACGTGCTGGCCGGCTCCGCCGAGCGCTACCCGCGCATCGACCCGGCCGAGCTGCCCCCGCACGATCTCGTGGTGCTGCCCGACGAGCCGTACCTGTTCACCGCCGACGACGGCCCGGAGGCGTTCACCGCGCCGTCCGCCCTGGTCAGCGGGCGGCTGCTGACCTGGTACGGGCCCAGCCTGGTGGAGGCGGCGCGGGAGCTGCCCGGTGCGCTGGGGGCGCAGGCCCGCACCTGAGGCTCACCGGTCCAGCAGGGCGCGCGCCAGTGCCCGCAGGTCGTCGGCCATGTCGATGCCCGCCGCCCCGGCCGGCCCGCGGTCGAGCAGCCACTGGATCTGCAGGCCGTCGGCGGCGGCGACCAGCAGCCGGGCCACCCGGTCCGGGGTGAGCTCGGCCCCGGCGCGCTCCGGTGCCGCGGCGCGCTCCGCGATCCCGGCCGCCAGCTCGGACCGCAGCCGGGCGTAGCGCGCGGTGAACCAGTCGTGCGCGGCGTGCCCCGGGTCGGTCGCCTCGGCCGACGTCACGGCGAACAGCCGCACCAGGTCGGGCTCCGTCGCGTTGTCCCGCACCGTCTCCAGCAGCCGTCCGAGGTCACCGGCGGGGCCGGGCGTCCGCTCGTCGCGGGCCGCGAGCACCGCCGCGAGCAGCGCCTGCTTGGAGCCGAAGTAGTGGAACAGGGTCGGCTCGGTGACGCCGACGCGGCGCGCGATCTCCCGGGTCGAGGACCCGTGGAAGCCGCCCTCGGTGAACACCTCCAGCGCGGTGGCCAGGATCTGCGCCCGCCGCTGCTCGCCCTTGGCGTACCGCCCCCGCGCCGTCGTCACGGCGCGACGCTACCAATTTCTAGTGACACTCGGGATTCATCGGTACCGTCCATCCCATGGCCGACGTCGACGAGGACCTGCTGACCACCCTGATCGACACGCTCGACCTGGAACGCAAGGTCGCGCTGCTCACCGGCGCCGGCTTCTGGTCGACCCGGGCCGAACCGCTGATCGGGCTGCGCGCCATGGTGCTCTCCGACGGCCCGTCCGGCGTGCGCGGCACCAGTTTCGACGAGCGCGACCCGTCGCTGTCGCTGCCGTCGTCGTCGGCGCTGGGGGCGACCTGGGACCCGGCCGCCGCCCGCCGCTACGGCCTGGCGCTGGGCGCCGAGGCCCGCCGCAAGGGCGCCGACGTGCTGCTCGGCCCGACCGTCAACCTGCACCGCAGCCCGTACGGCGGACGGCACTTCGAGGCGCTGTCCGAGGACCCGCTGCTGACCGGGGAGCTCGCCGCCGCCTACGTGGCGGGGGTGCAGGCGCACGGCGTCGCCGCCACCCCGAAGCACTACGTCGGCAACGACGCCGAGACCGAGCGGTTCACCGTCGACAACCGGATCGGCGACCGCGCCCTGCACGAGGTGTACCTGGCGGCGTTCGAGCCGGCCGTCGTCCGGGCCGGCGCCTGGCTGGTGATGTCGGCCTACAACGCCGTCAACGGCCCGACGATGAGCGAGAACCCGCTGCTCGCCGAGCCGCTCACCGGCGAGTGGGGGTTCGACGGCGTGGTCGTGTCGGACTGGGGCGCGGTGCGGACCACCGAGCCGTCGGCGCGCGCCGAGCAGCACCTGGTGATGCCCGGCCCGGCCGGGGTGTGGGGCGCGGCGCTGGTCGACGCGGTACGCGACGGACGGGTCGACGGGTCCGTCGTGGACGACAAGGTGCGCAGGCTGCTGCGGCTCGCGGCCCGGGTCGGCGCGCTCGACCCGGCCGGCCGTCCGGCCGGCTGCGGTGCGCCGGGGGGCCCGCCCGGCGCACCGGGCGCGACGGCGGCACCGGACGCCGGACCGGGCACCCCGGATCCCGCCGCGGCCCGCGAGCTGGCCGCGGCGGGCACCGTGCTGCTGCGGAACACCGGCGAGCTGCCGTGGTCCCCCGGCGGGCCGGCGTCGGTCGCGGTGCTCGGGCACAACGCGGTGCTCGCCCGCACCCAGGGCGGCGGGAGCGCGACGGTGCGGCCGGCCGGCGTCGTCACCCCGCTGGACGGGCTGCGCGACGCGCTCGGTGCGGACCGGGTGACCCACCGGCTGGGCGCGCGCGTCGCCGAGGGCGTCCAGCCGTTCGCACCGGGGACGATGACCAACCCGGTCACCGGCGGTCCCGGGCTGCGCGCGGTGTTCCGGGACGCCGGCGGCGCCGCGCTGCGCGCCGAGGACCGCACCGGCGCCTCGCTGATCTGGATGGGCGCCGAGATCCCGGACGGCACCGACCACCTGGAGATCTCGCTGCGCTGGGCGGCCCCCGCCGGGACGCACCGGATCGGCGCCGCCGCCGTCGGCCGGATCATCCTCGACGCGGACGGCCGCCGGGTGCTCGACGCCGACGGCGTGCTGACCGGCGACCACGGCCCGGGCGCCGCGATCTTCGAGGCGCCGTCGGTGAGCGCGGAGGTCGGCACCGACGGGCCGGTGGACCTGGTGCTGCGCTTCCGGCCGTCCGGGTTCGAGGCCGGGCTGCCGCTGGCCGCGCTGGTCGTCGGCGAGGAGATCGTCGTCGCCGATCCGGCGGCCGAGATCGCCGCGGCGGCCGCGCTCGCCGCGGGGTCCGAGGCGGCCGTCGTGGTGGTCGGCACCAGCGACCGGATCGAGAGCGAGGGCTTCGACCGCGGCACGCTCGCCCTGCCCGGGCACCAGGACGCGCTGGTCCGGGCGGTGGCCGCGGCGAACCCGCGCACCGTCGTCGTGGTGAACGCCGGCGCCCCGGTGCTGCTGCCCTGGCGGGACGAGGTGGCCGCGGTGCTCGTCGGCTGGTTCGGCGGGGAACGGTTCGGCGAGGCGCTGGCCGACGTGCTGCTCGGCGTCCGCGAGCCGGGCGGGCGGCTGCCGACCACCTGGCCGTCGACCGGGACCGAACGCTCGGTGCTGCCGGTGACGCCCGCCGACGGCGCCCTGCACTACACCGAGGGCATCCACGTCGGGCACCGGAACTGGCTGCGGCACGGGGAGACCCCGGCGTACCCGTTCGGGCACGGCCTGGGCTACACCGGCTGGCGGCTGGACGGCGCGCGGCTCGCCGCCGACGGCGCGATCGAGGTGGCGCTGACCAACACCGGTGACCGGCCCGGCCGGCAGGTCGTGCAGGCCTACCTGTCCCGCCCGGACAGCGCCGTCGAGCGGCCGGTCCGGTGGCTGGCCGGCTGGGCCGTCGTCGACGCCGGTCCCGGCCCGGCGACCGCCCGGATCCGGCTCGCACCGGGCGCGCTGCGGCACCGGGACGGCGACCGCTGGGTCACCGAGCCCGGTGCCTTCACGCTGGACGTCGGGTTCTCCGTCACCGACCTGCGCGCCCGGCTGCGGGTGCCCGCCTGACCCGGCTCACGCCCGGAGCAGGTCGGCGCACTTCTCCCCGATCATCATCGTGGTGATGTTCGGGTTGATCGCCGGCAGGAACGGCATCGCCGAGGCGTCCGCGACCCGCAGGTTCCGCACGCCGCGCACCCGCAGCTGCGGGTCGAGCACGGCGTCCGGGTCGCCGTCGACACCCATCCTCGCCGTGCACGCCGGGTGGTAGACGGTGTTGTGGGTCTTGGAGATGTAGTCGGCCAGCTCGTCGTCGGTGACGGCGTCCGGGCCGGGTGCCAGCTCCGCGGCGATCCACTCCTTGAGCACGGGCTGCTCGGCGATCCGCCGGGCCAGCCGGATGCCCTCGGTCATGATCCGCATGTCGTGGCCGTCCGGGTCGGTGAAGTACCGCGGATCGACGCGCGCCCGGTCCCGGAAGTCCCGGGTGCGCAGCCGCACCGTGCCGCGGGACCGGCCGCGGGTGACGTTCGGGGTCAGGCAGAACCCGTTGTCGGTGGTCGGGTAGCCCCAGCGCAGCGTGTTCATGTCGAACGGCACCGAGCCGTAGTGCATCATCAGGTCCGGCCGGTCCAGCCGCGGGTCGGTGCGGTGGAACAGGCCGATCTCCCACCACTGGGTGGACTCGGTGACCATCGGCCGGGCCGCGTCCCAGAAGACCAGGCCCTCCACGTGGTCGTCCAGGTTGGACCCGACGCCCGGCGCGTCCACCCGCACGTCGATGCCGAACTCGCGCAGGTGCCCGGCCGGCCCGATGCCGGAGAGCATGAGCAGCTTCGGGGTGTCGATCGCGCCCGCCGAGAGGACCACCTCGCGATCGGCGTGCACCGTCTCCCGGCCGGGCCCGATCCCGCGCTGGTACTCGACGCCGGTCGCCCGGTCGCCGTCGAACAGCACCTGGGACGCCCAGCAGTCGGTCCGGACCTCCAGGTTCGGCCGCGAGTCCAGGATCGGGTGCAGGTAGGACGCCGACGACGAGGCCCGCGTCCCGTCCGGGAAGGAGTTGATCTGGAAGTAGCCGGCGCCGTCGGTGACCGTGCTGCCCTCGTTGAACCGCACCGTCGGCATGCCGACCGCGGCGGCGGCCTCCAGCACGGCGTTGCCGCAGGGATCGTGCGGCGGGATCTGCATGAGGTTGACCGGGCCGGAGCGGCCGTGGCCCGACCACTCGCCGTCGTTGGTCTCGAGGCGGGCGATCAGCGGCCAGCACTCGTCGGCCGACCAGCCGGTGAGCCCGGACGCGGCCCACTCGTCGAGGTCCTCGCGCGGCGTCCAGAACGCGATGCACGAGTTGTGCGACGAGCAGCCGCCGAGCACCTTCGCGCGGGCGTGCCGCATGTGCGAGTTGCCGCGCTCCTGCGGCTCGACCGGGTAGTCCCAGTCGTAGCCGGAGTCGAGCAGGTTCATCCAGTCGGCGAGCCGCAGGACGGCCTGGTCGCCGACGTCGGACGGGCCGGCCTCCAGCAGCAGCACCCGGGTCGACGGGTCCTCGGACAGTCGCGCGGCGACCGCGCAGCCCGCCGAGCCGCCGCCGACGACGACGTAGTCGAAGCGGTCGCTCACTTCTGCTCCCCCTCGGTGCTCCCGGCGAACCAGCGCTGCGGCTCCGGCGCGGTGTTGTGCCAGACGTGCTTGATCTCCTGGTACTCGGCCAGCCCGGTCGGGCCCAGCTCGCGGCCGTTGCCGGAGCGGCCCATGCCGCCCCACTCCGCACCCGGGAAGTACGGGTGGAAGTCGTTGATCCAGACGGTGCCGTGGCGCAGCGCGTTCGCGACCCGGTTGGCCCGCCCCATGTCCTGGGTGAACACGGCGCCGGCCAGGCCGTACTCGGTGTCGTTGCCGAGCCGGATCGCCTCCTCCTCGGTGCTGAAGCGCTCCACGGTCAGCAGCGGCCCGAAGGTCTCCTCCTTGATCAGCCGGGAGCCCGGGGCCAGGTCGGTGATCACGGTCGGCAGGTAGAAGTAGCCGTCCTTGAGCTCCGGGGCGTCCGGCCGGGCGCCGCCGCAGCGGATCGTGGCGCCCTCGGCGCGGGCGGCCGCGACGAAGTCCTCGATCTTGGCCAGGTGCGCGGCGGAGACCAGCGGGCCGACCTCGACGCCGTCGGCGAGCCCGTTGCCCAGCCGGATCCGCCGGGCCCGGCGGACGATCTCGTCGACCACGGCGTCCGCGATCAGGTCCTCGATGATCAGCCGGGCTCCGGCCGAGCAGACCTGCCCGGAGTGCAGGAACACCGCGAGCATCGCGTAGTCCACGGCCAGCTCGAAGTCGGTGTCGGCGAAGACGATGTTCGGGTTCTTCCCGCCGAGCTCGACGGCGGTGCGCTTCACCGTCTCCGCCGACGCCCGGATGATCGCCCGGCCGGTGTTCAGCCCGCCGGTGAACGACACCATGTCGACGTCGTCGTGCTCGGTCAGCGGGGCGCCCACCGACGGGCCGTCGCCGAGCACGATGTTGACGACGCCGGGCGGGATCCCGGCCTCGGCGCACAGCTCGACCAGCTTCACCGACGTCAGCGGGGTCACCTCGCTGGGCTTGATCACCATCGTGTTCCCGGCGGCGATCGCCGGGGCGACCTTCCAGGACAGCTGCAGCAGCGGGTAGTTCCACGGCGTGATCAGCGCGCAGACGCCGACCGGCTCGTGCACGATCCGGGACACCACGGTGGCGCTGCCGGTGTCCACGATCCGCCCGGCGTCCTTGTCGGCCAGTCCGGCGTAGTAGCGGAAGACGGCGGTGACGTCGTCGACGTCCTGCCTGCCCTCGGCGATCGTCTTCCCGGTGTCCAGGGTCTCGGTGCGGGCGATCTCCTCCCGGTCGCGGACCAGCAGGTCCGCGATCGTGGCGAGGATCGCGCCGCGCTCGGCGGTGGACGTGGCGCGCCACGGCCCGGTGTCGAACGCGCGGCGGGCGGCGGCGACCGCCCGGTCGACGTCGTCCGGCCCGGCCTGGTCGACCTCGGTCACGGTGGACGCGTCGTACGGGTTGATCACCGGAGCGGTCCCGGCGGAGCCGCCGGTCCAGGTTCCGTCAATGTAGAGGCTCGGCACGGGGGGCAGCGTTCACCTGCGGATGAGCGAACGCAAGCCGGGGTCGGAACCGGATGACCATCCTCACCGGCCGGGTGGGGGTCACGCTTTCCCGGGCCGTCCGGGCGGGCGTCCCGGCGGCCGCGCGGTTAGGGTTGCGCCATGGGCAACCCGGTGCGGAGTCGCGAGTCCGGGGTGCAGTCCGTCGACCGCGCGATCACCGTCCTGGAGCTCATCGCCGGGCTCGGCGAGGCCGGGGTCAGCGAGCTCGCCGCTGCGCTCGAGGTGCACAAGTCAACGGCGTTCCGGCTGCTCGGGGCGCTGGAGGAGCACGGCCTGGTCGAGCAGATCGGGGACCGCGGCAAGTACCGCCTGGGATTCGGCCTGATCCCGCTGGCCGGCCGGGTCGCCGAACGGCTGGAGGTCACCACCCAGGGCCGCCCGGTGTGCGACGAGCTGGCGGCCCGGCTCGGCGAGACGGTGAACATCGCGATCCCGGACCGCGGCTTCGCGGTCAACGTCGACCAGGCGCGCGGCCCGGCGATGGTCACGACCTACAACTGGCTCGGCCGGATCACCCCGATGCACAACACCTCCAGCGGCAAGGTGCTGCTCGCGGCCGCCGTCGCCGACGACCCGACGGCGCTGCCCGAGGAGGTCCGGCCGGCCGACCGGAACGCGCTGTCCCGGGAGCTCGCCGAGGTCACCGCGGCCGGCTACGCGTGGTCGCTGGAGGAGCTGGAGACCGGGCTGAACGCGGTCGCCGCGCCGGTGCGCGACCACAGCGGGAGCGTCGTGGCGGCGCTGTCGGTGTCCGGGCCGTCGTACCGGCTCCCGGTCGAGCGGATCGAGGAGATCACCCCGGAGGTGGTCGCCGCCGGGCGTGAGATCAGCCGCCGGATGGGGTTCTGGGAGCCGGTCTAGAGCCGCTCGAGCACCGTCGGGAGGTTGCGCTCGATCTCGTCGCCGAGCCGCTCGAACTCCCGGCGCAGGAACGGCACGGCCAGCTTGAGCAGGCCCTTGAAGCGCAGGTCCGCCGTGTAGGTGACGACGCTGCCGCCGTCCGGTGCCGGATCGGTGGGCTCCGCGACGATGTCCACGGTCGCGGTGACCGTGCTGTTCTCCCCGACGAACTCCAGCCGGGAGTCGCTGCGGCCGGCCAGCGTGTAGGTCAGCTCGGTCTCCCGGCCGTTGTACACCGCGACCGCCTGCCAGGTGGACCCGACGTCGATCGGGCCGCCGTCGTCGGACCGGGTGCACGCCTTGGTACCGGGGTTCCAGGTCTCGCTGTGCCCGAGATCGGCCAGGTAACCGAGCACGGCACCGGCTGGGGTGGACACCGTCATCACCCGCTGGAAGCCGACCACGTCGCTCCTCTCACCCCGACTCGGACGGCGAAGATGGTCTCACGTCGCGGAACCTTGATCGAGAGTGCCGCCCGGTGCCTGCTCGGCGATCGCGGGCGCGACCCGGTTCCGGCGTTCCGCCGCGCCGACGGGGCCGTCCGGCGCACACTGCGGAACCTCAGCGGGTCGTACCGGACGCCCGCGCCGCGCCCGGGAGGCCGACCGGTGGTACCGATGGACCCGACCGTCACGACCGTCACGACCGGGACGGTGTGCGTCGAGCCCGACCTGCTGATCGCCTCCGCGGAGCGGCTGACCGTGCTCGCCGACGCGCTGGCCGACGCCGCCGCCGCGGTGCCCGCGCTGCCGGCGGATCCCGGTTTCGGCTCCGGCACCGCGGCCGCCGAGCTGGAGGCCGACCTGCTCGACGCCGTCCGCGGGCACGCCGAGCGGGCCCGGCACACCGCCGGGGCGGTGCGCGCCGCCGCCGCGGGCTGGCGCGAGGCCGACGAGTCCGCCGCCGCGTCGTTCGCCGGCTGATCCGGTGCCGACGCTCACCGAACTGCTGGCCGCCGATCCCGGGGCCTGGCTGCGCCGCAGCCGCTCCTGGGACGCGCTCGCCGACCGGCTCGCGGCCCGCGCCGACGATCTCGGCCGGGCCGGGACCGCCGCGCTGCCCGGCCGCTGGGCCGGCGCGGACGCCGATCGCGCCCGCGAGCAGCAGGACGCGCTGCGCAGCAGGCTGGTCGCCGGCTCCGCGGTCGCCACCCGGGCCGGCGACGTGCTGGGCAGGCACGCCGGCGAGGTGCTCGCCGCGCAGCGCCGGATCGTGGTGGCCGCGCTGGCGGTGCATCCGCTGCTCGACGTCGATCTCGGCTCCGGCACGGTCTCGGTGCCGTCGGTGGTGCGCGGTGCCGCGACCGCGCTGCCGGCCGGGGTGGCCGCGACGGCCGGGCTGCTCATGGTGGAGAGCCTGCGGTTCGGCGCCGCGGTGCGGGCGGCGCTGGCCGACGCGGCCCGCTCGGACGCCGTCGCCACCGCCGCGCTGCACGCGCTGCGCCCGGCGCCCGGCGGCGCACCGGCCGTCGCGCCCGCCGGGGTGGGTGCCGCCCGCGCCTGGTGGACCGGCCTGCCCGACGGCGAGCGCGACCGGCTCACCCGGACCCGGCCGGAGCTGGTCGGCGGCACCGACGGGATCCCCCCGGCGGCCCGGGACCGGGCCAACCGGATCCGGCTGGACGCCGAGCGCAGCAGGCTCCGGGCGCACGCCGACCGGCTGCGGCTGCTCGGCGACGACCGCGGGGCGGCCCGCGCGGAGGCCGACCTGGCCGGGCTGGCGGCGGTGCACCACAGGCTGGCCGCGGGCGACGCGCTGCTCCTCGATCTCGCAGGCGGCACCGGGAACGGGCAGGTGGTGCTGGCCGTCGGCGACCCGGAGCGGGCCGCGCACGTCGTCACGCACGTGCCGGGCACCGGGGCGGGCTGGGCCTCGGCCGGGGAGGACCTGCGCCGGATCGACGCCACCCGGGACGCGGCCCGCGCCGCCGGACCGGACGGCGAGGTGGCCGCGGTGCTGTGGACCGGCTACCGCACCCCGGCCGACCTGATGGCCGCCACCGACCCGCGGGAGGCCGGCCGGGCCGCCGCGGACCTGCGCCGGTTCCAGGAGGGGCTGCGCTCCGGGCACGACGGGCCGGTGCACCTGACCGCCGTCGGGCACTCGTACGGCTCGCTGGTGCTGGGCCGGGCCGCCGGGCCCGGGATCGCGGTGGACGACGTGGTGTTCGTCGGCAGCCCCGGGGTCGGGGCCGGGAAGGCCGGCGAGCTCGGGGTGCCGGACGGCCGGGTCTGGGCGACGACCGCGGCCAACGACCCGATCCGGCTGGCTCCCGGCCCCGAGCTGTTCGGCACCTCGCGCGGGTTCGGACCGACCGGGTCGGTGCACGGCGCGGACCCGGCCGGCCCCGGCTTCGGCGCGACGGTCTTCGAGTCGGCACCGGGGCCGCTGGGCCGGAGCCTGCACGACGACCCTGCGACACCGACCGACGAGTCGGAATGGGCGTCCGCGCACAGCGCCTACTGGGATCCGGGGACGCCGGCTCTGCACACCATCGGGCGGATCGTCGCGGGCACTGCGAGGGGATGACGCTGAGTGATCGACACGGCGCTCTCAGGGACGCCGATCCGTCCGTCCGGCCGAATGAGCGACCGCTCAAGGAACCAGTAATGGCGCAGGTCACAGATAGTCGTCAGATAGACGGCGACTACCCTCCCACCGGACCGGGCACGGGCAGTAGCATGCGGACGTGACCGAGACCGAGAGCAGACCGGCGCGGCGCACCGGACGCCCCCCGTTGACCGACCGGGCCACGCTGCTCGCAGCCGCCCGTGAGCTCGGCTTCTCCGACCTGACGGTCGGCGCGGTGACCGCCCGGGTCGGCGTCAAGTACTCCACGTTCTACCGGCACTTCCCCAGCCTGGAGTCGCTGGTGGCCGCGCTGGTCGACGACGTCGTGACCGAGGACGTCTTCCCGGACGCGGAGGGCCGCTGGCAGGAGCAGCTGCTCGCGTTCGCCGCGGCGACCTTCGACATCATGGCCGCGCATCCCGGCCTCGCACCGGCGATGGTCCGGCTGCCCGAGGCGCCCGAGGCGCTGATGTCGGTGATGCAGCGGCTCACCGACCGGCTGCTCGCCGCCGGGCTCAGCGCGGAGGACGCGGTACTGGCCGCCAGCACCGTGTTCCAGATGGGCATGCACCCCTGGCTCAGCGCGAACGGTCAGGGCGTGGGCGACGTGCGGCGCCGCGACCAGGTGATCGAGTCGACGCAGCCGTTCGACCCGCAGATCCGCGCGGTCTTCCGCGACCAGATCGACGACCCGCCCCGCAGCTGGACGCTGCGCCGGACCGAGCTGTTCATCGCCGGGCTCGAGACCCGGCTCGCCGACTGACCGACCCTCCGACACGGGAACGCCCGGGGTGCGCGATGCACCCCGGGCGTTTCCGTCGGTGGGAGGTTCTCCCGCTCAGGTGGGCACGACCTGGTCCGCCTGCGGACCCTTCTGCCCCTGCGTGACCTCGAAGGTCACGGCCTGCCCCTCGTCGAGGGTGCGGTATCCGGAGGACTGGATCGCGCTGAAGTGGACGAACAGGTCCTGCCCGCCTCCGTCCGGCGTGATGAACCCGTACCCCTTCTCCGCGTTGAACCACTTGACGGTTCCCTGTGGCATCCGGATGTCTCCTCGCGTCTTGCCGGTACCTACGAGGTGGACCCTAGCCGCCAACACGCCCGAGGGGCACCGGGCGAGAGCATCAAACTCGGGCGCGTCGCGGAGCGATGTCCGCTTCGTCCTGATCTTGACCTGGATGTCAGCCGATCTCCACGTGCGCGCGCACCATCGCACCGTCGTCGGTCAGCCAGCCCTTCCGGTCGGCGTAGGCCAGCATCCCGGCGAAGCCCTCCGCCCAGTCCGCGCCGACCCGGCCCTCGGCCATCCTGCGGACCGCGTCGACCCGGACCAGGACGTCGTCGCCGTCGGGCCGGCCCACCTCGTGCCCGGCCAGCGCCGCGGCCAGCGCGTCCGGGCTCATGCCGGCCGGCCGGACCACGTGGAAGGCGGTGAACACCTCCGGCTCGGCCAGCCGGACGTCGGACTCGGTGACTTCTACGAACACGGGACTCCTCAGAGGCGGTAGCTGCGGATCTTGGCGTAGAGCGCGGTCCGGGAGATCCCCAGCTCGCGGGCGGCGGTCGACTTGTTGCCCCCGTGCGCGCCGAGCACGGTGCGGATCACCTGCGCCTCGGCCCGTTCGAGCGGGGTCAGCGCACGGCGGGCGGCGGCGGCGCGGATCCCGTCCGGCAGCGCGGCGGCGGGCAGCACCGGCCCGGGATCCTCGGCGACGGCGTCCCGGACCGCCCTGGCGAGCTCGGCGAGGTTGCCGGGCCAGTCGTGCCGGCGCAGCGCGGCGAGCGCGTCCGGCGCGAACGACAGGCCCTCGCCGTGCCGGCGCAGCAGCGTGCGGGCCAGTACGGCGATGTCGTCGGGCCTGCTGCGCAGCGACGGCAGCGTGACGGTGCCCGCGCCGATCGCGTCGAGCAGCAGGGCCGCGGCCGGGCCGGGCGGCTCACCGTCGGCGACGGTGGCGGTCAGCCCGACCGGTGACCGGCCGGCGAGCACCGCGGCGACCACGCGTGCCGCGGCCTCGTCGAGCAGCTCGACGTGCCGCAGCAGCACCGCGCCGTCGGCGAGCGCGGCCCGCAGCCGCCCGATCCAGGCCGCCGTCCCGTCGACGGCGTGCGTGGCGGCGTCCAGCACGGTGTGCGGGCCGAGCGCGCCGGCCAGCACGGTCGCCTTCCCGGTCCCGCTCCCGCCGCGCACGACGACCGGGCCGGTGCCGATCAGCCGGGCGGCGCGGGTGGCCGCGGCCGACCACGGATCGGCCTCCGGTGCGGGGCGGCGGCGCGGCCCGGGGACCGCGGCGTCGGGCTCCCGGCCGGCCACGGTCAGCAGGGCGCCCGCCGTGGTGCCGCCGGAGCGCACCAGGCGCACCCGGGCGGTGAGGTCGGCGGGCAGCTCGATCGAGGTCCCGTCCACCACGTCGCTGTGCGGTGAGCGGAGCTCGTCCCAGACGTCGAGCCGGTCCAGGCCGATGTCGGCCGCCTCCGAGTTGGTGATCAGGACGCCGTCGCCGACCACCGCGACCGGGCCGCTCCCCCGGCGCTGCTCGGCCAGGAAGGCGTCGAGCAGCAGCCGCTCGCGGACGCTCGCCTGGTCGAGCAGGGCGGCCCGGATCTCCTCGACCAGCTTGCGCACCACCACGGCGAGCAGGTGGTTCGCGTCGCCCGCCCGGCAGGTCAC
The DNA here is from genome assembly GCF_039526905.1 of Pseudonocardia kongjuensis. Lineage (NCBI taxonomy): Bacteria > Bacillati > Actinomycetota > Actinomycetes > Pseudonocardiales > Pseudonocardiaceae > Pseudonocardia > Pseudonocardia kongjuensis. Next base: position 154,134 of record NZ_BAAAJK010000006.1, read on the forward strand.
GTTGACCGCGCCGACGGTGCGCCGGGTGACCGGGTGCCGGACCGGGGCGGCGACGCAGGTGACGTCGTGGAAGCGCTGCACGTAGTGCTCGGTGCCGTGCACGACGGCGAGCGTGCCGGTCTCCAGCGCGGTGCCGAGGCCGTTGGTGCCGACGTACTCCTCGCCGAAGCAGAAGCCCTCGATCACCGACAGCTCGTCGAGGGTGCCGCGCAGCATCGGCTCGGACACCCAGCGCCAGATCACGCTGCCGTGCTCGTCGGACAGCGCCAGGCAGGACCGGTCACCGACCAGCAGCCCGGCCATCCCGGTCATGATCGGGACGGCGACCCGGGCGAACGGCGAGTCCGCATCGGTCTCGACGTAGGGGACGTCGACGTACTCCGGATCGACGCCGCTGAACCGGGAGCGGCGCCAGGACGTGAGGAGGTCGCCGCGCAGCTCCCGCGGTTCCTCGCCGGACTGGAACAGCTCCCAGACGCTCCTGGTCGTCATCGACCCTCCCTTCACCGCTGATCCTCACCCGTACACCGCCGGGACGCCAGGGCCGGGCCCCTCGGCGGAGGGCCCGGCCCCGGCGCGGGGAGGCCGGTCAGCTCCCGGCCTTCTCCTGCTCGTAGCGCTTGGTCATGATGTCGACGGCGTCGAGCTGGGTCTTCGCGTGCTGCTCACGCGTCGAGGTGGCCCGGTCCTTCGCGGCGAGGGTGCCGGCGGCCTGGCCCTGGAACTCCGGCATCACGTGCTGGGCGATCAGCTCGTAGGACCGCTTGGTGGCCTCCGGGTTCGCCCACTCGTGACCCAGCAGGAGGAAGGCCCCGAAGCCGCCGGACTGGTCGACGAGCTTCTGCACCTGCGCCTTCGCGTCCTCGACCGTGCCGATCGCGCCGATCCCGGCCTCGTTGATGAAGTCGATCATCTCCTTGATGTCGCCGCCCTCGACCGCCATCTGCGGGAACGCGGCGACCTTCTGGAAGTACCGGAACCAGTGCTCGATCCCGTACTCGACCTCCCGGTACGCCTGCTCGCGGGTCTCGGCGATGTGCATCAGCCCGACCAGACGCCACTTCGACCGGTCCGGGGCCGGCTGCCCGAAGTGCGCGGCCCGCTCCTCCACCACGCTCCAGTGGTGGGCGAGCGCGTCGAAGCCGTCCTGGGTGAGGGTCGCACCGATCGAGAGCAGCCCGACGCCGTGCTGCCCGGCCATCCGCGGGCCGGTCGGCGAGGCGACCGCCGCGACCGCGACGTCGAAGCACGGCTGGGTGTAGGGGGCGAGCTGCAGCTGGGCGTCGATCAGCGTGTGCGTGCGGGTCTCGGCGTTGACGACCTCGCCGCGCAGCAGCCGCATGATGATGTCGAGGTTCACCTCGAGCAGCTCGCGGGTGTCGGTCGGGTTCAGCCCGATCATCGCCGAGTCGGTGGGCAGCGAGCCGGGCCCGCAGCCGAGCATCGCGCGGCCGCGGGTGAGGTGGTCGAGCATCACCATGCGGTCGGCCACCCAGAGCGGGTTGTGGTACGAGATCGAGGTGACGCCGGTGCCCAGCCTGATTTTGCGGGTCCGCTCGGCGGCGGCCGCGATGAAGATCTCCGGCGACGCGATGATCTCCGAGCCGGCCGAGTGGTGCTCGCCGAACCACGCCTCGTCGTAGCCGAGCCGGTCCAGGTGCTCGACCAGCTCGAGATCGCGCTGCAGGGCGAGCGTCGGGTTCTGACCGGGCTGGTGGAACGGGGCCAGGAACGAGCCGAATCGGATTCGGGTCACGGGGGTCCTCCTGAGGAGCTCTCGGGTGCGGCCGTGATCCCGACCGCGCTGTCCGGAGCCTCAGGATGACCCCGGTCACTCCCGCCGAGGTGTACGAAAAGTTGACACCGGGGCGACGGCGCGCGACGCCGCCGTCACCTGCCGCGCTCGCGGATCTCGATCCCGGCCGGTGTCGTCGCACCGGCGAGCCCGCACACCAGGTCCAGCTCGGCGACCACGTTCGCGATCACCTGCGCGACGCCGCGGGCGCCGTCGAGTGCCAGGCCGTGCACGAACGGCCGCCCGAGCAGCACCGCGCGGGCGCCGAGCCGCACCGCGGTCGCGACGTCCGCGCCGGTCCGCACCCCGCTGTCGAGCAGCACCGGCGCGCGGTCCGCGACCGCGCCGACGACGCCGGGCAGCGCGTCCAGCGAGGCGATCGCGTGATCGACCTGCCGCCCGCCGTGGTTGGACACGATCACCCCGTCGGCGCCGGAGTCGAGTGCGCGGCGGGCGTCGTCGGGGTGCAGGACGCCCTTGACCAGGATCGGCAGCCGGGTGCGTGCGCGCAGCCCGGCCAGGTCGTCCCAGGACAGCCGGGGCCGCGAGTAGACCTGCAGGAACGTCTCGACCGCCGCCCGCGGGACCGGTGAGCGCAGGTTCTCCCAGAACCGGCCGGGCGCGTTGCGGGTGATCTCGAGGAGCGTCCGCACGGCCTGCGGGGTGACCTTCGGCGCCGGCCCGGACCGGGGCCTCGACAGCCGCTCCTGCACCAGCCCGCGGAACACCGGATCGGAGGTGTACTGGGCGATGCCGATCCCGCGGGCGAACGGCAGGTGCCCCAGGTCGAGATCGCGCGGCCGCCAGCCGAGCATCGTGGTGTCCAGGGTGACGACGACGGCCTCGCAGCCGGCCGCCTCGGCCCGGCCCAGGAAGCTGTCGACGAGCTCGTCGGAGGTCGACCAGTACAGCTGGAACCAGGTGGGGCCGCCGCCGGCCCGGACGATCTCCTCGGTCGGCGTCCCGGCCTGGTTGCTGATCACCATCGGGACGCCCGCCGCGGCCGCGCCCGCGGCGACCGCCCGGTCGGCGCCGCGCCGGACCAGGTCGAGCGCGCCGATCGGGGCGAGCAGCAGCGGGGCGGGCAGCGTGCGGCCGAACAGCTCGACCGACAGGTCCCGGTCGCCGACGTCGCGCAGCACCCGCGGCACGATCTCCCGGCGGGTGAACGCCTCCCGGTTCGCGCGCACCGTCGTCCCGCCACCCGCGCCGCCGGTGACGTAGGCGTCGGCGCGCCGGCTCATCGCCCGCCGGCCGCGGCGTTCCAGCTCGTCCGGGCCGGTGGGGACGCGGGACCGGATGCCGACGACGCCGTCGGAGTAGATCCGTTCCTGCCGCGCCCGTCCCGGTGCCTGCTCCGCCATGTGGCCCCTCCCGCTGATCCGGACGCCCACGTTACGGTCCGGCGGCGGCCGGGGCGCCGAGCCGGACCGGGAGCCGGGTGCGGCCGTGGATGAGCGTGCTGATCCGGTGCGGACCGGGTGCGCCGGCCGGCGCGAGATCCGGGAAGCGGGACAGCAGGGTGCGGAACGCGATCTCGCCCTCCAGCCGGGCCAGCGGGGCGCCGAGGCAGTGGTGGATGCCGAAGCCGAAGGCCAGGTGGCCGGACGGGTCGCGGCCGACGTCGAGCCGGTCGGCGTCCGGCCAGCGGTCCGGGTCGCGGTTCGCCCCGATCAGCGAGACGAGCACGAACGCCTCCGCCGGGATCGTCGTGCCGGAGTACTCGACCGGCTCGGTGGTGAACCGGAAGGTCGCCAGGTTGACCGGCCCGTCGTAGCGCAGCAGCTCCTCGACGGCGGCGGGCACCCGGTCCGGCTCGGCCCGCAGCAGGGCCAGCTGGTCCGGGGCGCGCAGCAGCGCGAGCACCCCGTTGCCGATCAGGTTGACCGTCGTCTCGTGCCCGGCGACCAGCAGCAGGAACGCCATCGCCGTGGTCTCGCCGGGGCTCAGCGAGTCGCCGTCCTCGGCGGCGCGGACGATCTCCGACAGCATGTCGTCGGCGGGGTGCGCCGCCTTGTCCGCGACCAGCTCGGCGAGGTAGGCGGCGGTCGCCGCGCCCGCGGCGGCGCGCTCGTCGTCCCCGGCGTCGGAGAGCAGGGTGTTCGACCAGCCGCGGAACTCGTCCCGGCGGTCCTCGGGGACGCCGAGGATCTCGCAGATGACGGTCATCGGCAGCGGATAGGCGAACTCGTCGAGCAGGTCGACCTCGGGGCCGGCGGCCGCCATCGAGTCGGCGAGCCCGGCGGCGATCTGCTCGATCCGCGGCCGCAGCCGGGCGATCGCGCGCCCGGTGAACGCCCGGCCGACCAGCCGGCGCAGCCGGGTGTGGTCCGGCGGGTCGGCGTTGAGCATGTGCCCGACCAGCGACTCGGCGATCGCCCGGGCGGGCGGGCCGGACTCCTGGCGGCTCAGCAGCTCGGGGATCCGGCGGGCGTCCTTGGCCAGCCGCGGGTCGTTGAGCGCGGCCCGGGCGTCGGCGTAGCGGGTGATCATCCAGAACGGCAGGCCGTTCGGGCCGACCGCCCGGGCGACCGGCCGCTCGGCGCGCAGCTCGCGGTAGAGCCGGTCCGGGTCCTCGAAGAAGGTCTCGTCGAGCACCAGCGGCTCGCCGGCGTCGGTCTCGGTGGCGTGTGTCATCTCGGTCCCCCCGGCTGTCGCGGCGGACCGCCGGCGCGGGCCGCACCCCCGAGCGTGGCACAGCGCGCGGCGCGCGTCCTGCGGGTTCGGCGCGCGGGTCCGGCGCGGGCCGTGCGGGGGTTCAGCGACCGACGGCGGCCGGGCGCACCCGGACCAGCTGGGCGATCAGCGCCAGCACCGGCAGCTCCAGCAGCGGCCCGACGACCAGCGCGACCGCGATCAGCGGCCGGTCCGGGAACGCGGCGACCGCGACCGCCAGCGCGATCGGCGAGTTCCGCGCGGTGGTCACCATCGTGAGGGTGACCCGCTGGTCGGCGGGCAGCCGCAGCAGCCGGGCGGCGCCGGTCGCGAGCAGCGGAAGCAGCACGAAGAAGACCGCCAGCGGCGCGAGCAGGGCGAGCAGGTCGCCGGCGTGCGCGACGACGGTGCGCGCCTGCCAGGCGAACATCGCCAGCACCGCCAGGTACAGCATCGGCAGCACCAGCCGGGACGCCGGCGCGACCACCGTCCGGTCCCGCCAGGCGGCGCCCCGGCGGCGGGTGGCGAGCACCCGCAGTCCGGTCGCCAGCAGCAGCGGGACGACGAGCACCAGCAGCACCGACTCGGCCAGCGTGCCGGCGTCGACCATCGCCGCCTGCCCGCCGAGCAGCAGCACGTACACCGGCAGCAGCGCGAGCTGCAGCACCAGGTTCACCGGGAGCAGCGCCGCGGCGATCCCGGTGTGCCCGCGGGCCATCGCGGTGAAGATCAGGTACCAGTCGGTGCACGGGGTCACCAGGAGCAGCAGCAGGCCGATCCGCAGGTCCGGCTGGTCCCCGAGCAGCCCGGCGCCGAGCGCCCAGGCCAGCAGCGGGGTGACCACGAAGTTGAGCAGCAGGCTGACCGCGACCACCGATCCGGCCCGGCGCACCTCCCCGACGTGGCCGGCGTCCATCTGCACGAAGACGGCGGTGACCATGACCAGCAGCGCGGGCAGCACGACGTGCCCGGCGACGTCGCCGACCGGGAGCAGCAGGCCCAGCCCGAGCCCGGCCAGCGCGGCGAGCGTGACCAGCACGCTCTGCAGCCGCTCGGCGAGTGACACCGGTTGCTACTCCTCTGGTCAGCGGGGCGGGTGGCGCTGCGGGACGGTCCCGAGGGCCAGTCCGGCGGCGAGCAGGGCGGCGGCGCCGAGCAGCACGAAGACCTGAGGGTAACCGCCGAGCGGTCCGGCGAGCGCCGAGCCGGCCCACGGCGAGACCGCGACGGCGACCATCACCGGCGCCGACGCGATCCCGTTGAGCCGTCCGTAGACCCGCGGGCGCCAGCGGTCCGCCAGCGCGGTGGCCTGCAGCAGGGTGAACATCCCGCGGGCGGCGCCGGCGAGCACCGCCGCGGCGACGAGCGCCCAGGCCGGGCCGGGCAGGGCGGCGAGCAGGACGGTCGTCGCGGCCAGCGCGGCCATCAGCCAGGACGTCCGGCCGCGGACGCCGCTGCGCCGCGCCAGCAGCGGGTAGCCGAGGCGGCCCAGCACCTGCCCCAGGCCGCCGAGGCCCAGCGCCCAGGCCGCGAGCCCGGTGGACAGGTCGCGATCGAGCAGCAGCGGGACCTGGTTGACCGCGACCGCGAACGAGGTGAAGGCGCCCAGCGTCACCGTGACCGTGGTCAGCACGAACGCCCTGCTGCGCAGGATCCGGGACGGGTCGTCGTCGGGCGGGGCGACGGCGGCGCCGGCCGGCGCGGGATCGGCGACCGGATCGGGCCACCGCCCGCGCAGCCCGAACAGGTGCGCCGGGACGCACACCGCGGCCAGGATCGCGGCCAGCACCAGGTAGCTGCCGCGCCAGCCGAACGGCTCCAGCAGCGCCGCGGACAGCGGGGCGAACACGGTGCTGGCCAGCCCGGCGACCAGGGTGAGCCCGGTCAGCGCACGCACCCGGTCCGGGCCCCACCAGCGGGTCAGCGCCGCGAACGCGGGCGGGTACAGCGTCGCGGCCTGGGCGACCCCGGCGAGCAGCCAGGCGGCGACAAAGGCCGGGTACGACCCGGCGGTGGCGATCAGCGCCACCGCGGGGACGGCGACGGCCGAGCCGGCGGTCATCACCCAGCGGGGGCCGTGCCGGTCCAGCAGCCGCCCGACCGGGATCCCGACCGCCGCCGACACGAGCAGGCCGGCGGAGAACGCCGCGGTGACCGCCGGGACCGACCAGCCGGTGTCCGCGGCGATCGACGGTGCGAGCACCGGGAAGGCGTAGTACAGCACCCCCCAGCTGGTGATCTCGGTGACGCACAGGACCAGCAGCACGCGTCGTCGCCCGCGCCGGGACAGCCCGTCCATCCGGGTCACGATGCCCGGGTGGCGCACGGGCCGCACGACCGGCACCGATCCCGCGCCGAGATGCGGCTCAGCGCGCCGTTCCGCGCCTCGACGCCCCGTGTGCTGCATCTCGGCGGTCGCGGAGTGGCGGCCGATAGGCTCCGCCGGTGCTCGGGTACGACGCGCCGCTGCCGCACCGGCCGCGCCGGGTCGCCGTCGCCGGGGTGTCGGGATCGGGCAAGACCACCCTCGCGGCCCGGATCGCGGCACTCACCGGTGGACCGCACACCGACATCGACGGGCTCTTCCACGGCCCGGGTTGGACGCCGCGGGAGTCGTTCCTCGACGACGTCCGCGCCCTGCTGGCCGGTGACGCCTGGACCACGGAGTGGCAGTACCGGACCGCACGGCCGCTGATCGCACAGCGCGCGGACCTGATGGTGTGGCTCGACCTGCCGTTCTGGACGACGACGTTCCCGCGGGTCGTGCGCCGGACCCTGCGCCGCCGACGGCATCGCACCGTGCTGTGGAACGGGAATGTCGAGCCGCCGTTGCGGACGCTGTTCACCGATTCCGAGCACATTCTCCGGTGGGCCGTCTCGACCCGGGGGAAATACACCGACCAGGTCCCGGGGGTGGCCCGGGAGCTGCCGTCGCTCACCGTCGTCCGCCTGCGTTCGGCGGGCCAGGTGGAAGGGTGGGTCGACGGCCCGCTCCGGAATGCGGTGAATGGGCACCGGGAATGAACCCGTGAATGCGCGGACGCCCCACCTCGGGTGAGGTGGGGCGTCCACCGATCCGGAGGCAACTTCCCGGGACGAAAGGATCCGGGCCGCCCGTCCCGGTGCGGCGGAGCTTGACCGTGCCGTAGCGGCATCCTGTCTGCTGTCGCCGAGCAACGAGCTCGACGGAGGAGCGACAGATGTACGACATCATCGTCGTCGGTGCGGGATCCGCCGGAGCGGCGGTCGCAGCACGACTCACCGAGGACCCCGACCGGCGGGTGCTGCTGCTGGAGGCGGGCCCGGACTACCGGTCGGCCGAGGCGTCGGCGGAGCTGCGCAGCGTCGAACCGGGCAGGATCGGGCTGACGGTCCAGCTGGCGGCCACCCACACCTTCCCGGACCTGACGGCCACCCGGTCGTCGGCGCAGGAACCGCGGCCCTACATCCGGGGGCGCGGGGTGGGCGGGAGCTCCGCTGTCAACGGCCTGTTCGCGATCCGCGGCACCGTCGAGGACTTCGACGGCTGGGCCGCGCACGGCGCCACCGGCTGGGGCTACGACGACGTCCTCCCGCTGCTCAACCGGCTGGAGAACGACCAGGACTTCGCCGGCGAGCGCTACCACGGCGGCGACGGGCCGATCCCGGTCGTCCGGCCGAAGCGGGAGAACCTCGCCACCGTGGAGGCCGCCGTCGACCGGATCACCGAGCGGCTCGGGCATCCGTGGGCGCCGGACCACAACGCGCCCGGCTCGACCGGGGTGTCCCCGTACGCCTACAACAGCTTCGGCACCGAGCGCGTCTCGACCAACGACGGGTACCTCGAACCGGCCCGCGACCGGCCCGGCCTGCACGTCCTGGGCGACGCGCTGGTCGACCGGGTGCTGTTCGACGGTGGTCGCGCGGTCGGCGTGCGCGCGATCGTCGGCGGCGAGCCGGCCGAGTTCCGGGCCGCCGAGGTCGTGCTGTCCGCCGGGGCGATCCACTCCCCCGCGATCCTGCAGCGCTCCGGCATCGGACCGGCGGCGGAGCTGCGGGAGCTGGGCGTCGACGTCGTCGCGGACCTCCCGGTCGGGCACGGCCTGCAGGACCATCCCGGCATCATGCTGGCGCTCGGACTGAACGAGGAGGCCGACTACCGGGGACTGCCCGAGCGCGGCCAGCTCTGCGTACGGTTCACCACCGGGGTCGGCGACGAGCCCAACGACGCGATGCTGGCCACGCCGGGCGCGCTCGGCATCGGGCTCCCGATGGCCGGGATCCTCGGCTGGGCGAACCGGGTCACCTCGACCGGCCGCGTCCGGATCACCGGCACCGACCCGGCGGTCGACCCGGCGGTCGCTCTCGACATGCTGTCCGATCCGGACGACCTGCGCCGGTTCCGGGCCGTCGTCGACGAGCTGCGGACCATCGCCGCCCAGCCGGAGCTGCAGAAGATCGCCGGCTTCATCGCGCTCGGGACCGAGCTCGTCGCACCCGACACGGTCATGTCCGACAGCGAGTTCGCCCGGTTCGCCCTGGCCAACGTGACCGACACCGTGCACGCGTCCGGCTCCTGCCGGATGGGTTCCCCGGACGACCCGGCCGTCGTGGTCGACCCGGACGGCCGGGTGCTCGGCGTCGACGGTCTGCGGGTCGCCGACGCGTCGGTGTTCCCGTGGGTGACCCGGGCCAACACGCACCTGACCGCCGTCCTCGTCGGCGAGAAGATCGCCGACTCGATCCGCCACGGGAGCGCCGCATGACCGGCACCGTCCGCGAGCTCGTCGGCGGCACGATCACGGTGCCGGGCGTGGAGCTGGCGACCGTCCTCACCGATCCGGACACCGGCACGTCGCTGTACCCGCAGCGCGCCAGCACGCCCGAGCGCGTCGAGGAGGCGATCGCGACGGCGTGGGCCGTGCACACCGACGGCGCCTGGTCCGAGCTGCCCCGCAAGGAGCGCGCCGACGCGGTACGCGCCCTGCAGGCCGAGCTCGCCGCGCGGGCCCCCGAACTGGGACTCGCCGACAGCCTGGACACCGGGGTGCCGCAGGCGGTCACGCCGCTGTTCATCGGTGCGGTGACCGGCCTGCTGGAGTCCGCCGCGAGCCGGATCGAGGACGGCTTCGGGCACGTCGAGCTGACGTCCTCGGCCGGTGGCTGGGACCGCTGGCAGCTCCCGTGGGGGCCGGCGGCGATCTTCCTGCCGTGGAACGCGCCGACCGCCACCGCGATCGTGAAGATCGCCGAGGCGCTGGTCGCCGGGTGCCCGGTCGTGCTCAAGCCCTCGGAGTGGGCGCCGCACCTCTCCGGCCCGTTCGCCGAGGCGGTGCTCGCCGCGCTGCCGCCGGGGGTCGTGCAGATCGTGCACGGCGATCGCGTGGTCGGTGCCTCGATCGTCGAGGACGTGCGGATCGCCGCCGTCTCCTACACCGGCGGCGTCGAGGGCGGGCGGGCCGTCGGGCAGGCGTGCGCCCGGAACTTCACGCCGGCCGATCTGGAGCTGTCCGGCAACAACCCGGTCGTCGCGCTGCCCGACACGCAGCCGGGCACCGTCGTCGAGCACGTCGTGCCGGGCATGCTGCTGCTGAACGGGCAGTGGTGCGCCGGGCCGCGCCGGCTCGTCGTCCCGCAGTCCCGGCTCGACGACTACCTCGCCGCGCTCGCGGCCGCCCTCGACGCGCTGCCGATCGGCCCGACCACCGACCCGGGCACCGTGCTGGGCCCGCTCGGCCACGGGCCGCACCGCCGCCGGATCGAGGAGCAGCTCGACGCGTTCGCCGCCCGCGGCTGCGAGGTGCGGCGCTACGGCACCCTCCCGGAGGCGGGCGGGCACTTCGCGGCGGCCGCCGTGGTGCTCGCCGACGACGCGCCGGAGCTGACCGAGGAGGTGTTCGGGCCGGTGCTCGTGGTGCGGACCTACCGCGACGTCGACGAGGCGGTCCGGATCGCGAACGACCACCCGTACGGCCTGAGCGGCTACGTCTTCGGCGACGACCGGGACGCCGCCCGCGCGGTCGGGCGGCGCGTGCGCGCCGGGCTGGTGACGCTGAACTCGGTGCTCGCCGGGCCGCCCGACATCTCCCGGGTGGGGAGCATGTGGGGGTCGAGCGGCATCGGGATCGCGGGGCTCGGGCAGGGCGCCTCGTTCTTCAGCGGTCACCGATCCGTCGGCTGAGCGCCCGGCGCGTTCGCACGGGATCGGATCCCGTGCGGATGCGACGATCCCGTGCGAACAGCGACGGACAGCGACGGAAGGACCGGCCGGTGCGGCCGGGGACCGGCGGCGCGGGCGGGAGCACCTCGTGACCGGCACACCCGACGTCCGCCCGGTGGGCGATCTGCCCGACCGGATCGGCCGGACCGCGGCGCGGGAGCTCGCCCTGCACGGCATCACGAGCCTGCAGCTGGTGGCCGGTCACTCGCGGAAGGAGCTGCTGGCGATCCACGGCGTGGGACCGAAGGCGGTCGCCGTGCTCGCCGAGGCCCTCGCCGGGCGGGGGCTGGACTTCCGGGCGCCCTGAGCGGGGGCGCGTCATCCCCCGAGAGCGGCGGGGGTGTCCGCGGCGAGCCCGAGGTACGCGGCGAACATCGGGTGGATCCGGAACTCCTCGGCACGCCGCACCCCGGCGTGCGGGAACGTGTGCCTGCTGATGAACTCCTGGTCCGGCGCGCCCGAGCGACGCACCCCGGCCTGCAGGAAGCCGACGTGCCAGAGGACCTCCACGATCCCCTGCTCGTCGAAGCGTTCGACCCATGCCTCGGCACGCCGGTCGACACCGACGTCGCCGTCGGCGATCCGGAGGCAGGTGTACTCCAGCTCCTCGCGTGACAGCCGCTGCGGCCCGCCCCGGAAGACCTCGAAGACCGACGCGATCCCGGGATAGGAGAACCGGAACTCGGCGGCGGTGTCCTGCAGCCGTTCGTGCGAGTACCGGTGCTCGACCTGCTCGATCATCTCGCGGTCGATGCAGGCCATCGTCCCGCTGCGGCGGGCCGCCTGGATCACCTCCGCGCAGAACTGGATGACCTCCCGCGGGCGGTGGAACGTCCGGGCGAGGACGTAGTCGAACGACTTGGTCCCGTCGGGCAGGCGGTACTCGAAGAACCGGGCCCACACCTGCTCGTCGGACAGGTTCCGGAGCTTGGGCACCGACCGGCGGATCCGGGCCGCGATCATGGCGAGCAGCTCGCGCTCGCCCCAGGCGATCTTCTTGTCCAGCTCGTCGACCAGAATGACGATCGGACGCGACCGGCACGCCAGTTCGATGTCCGGGATCAGCCTCGCGATCTCCTCGAGCTTGTACAGCGAATGGAGCTCGCGGGTCTTGGCCGCCGCCTCGTACGGGCCGATCTTGATGCCTTCCAGGCGTTTCAGGTACGAGATCAGGGTGTCCAGCTTCCCCAGGTCGGACGTCCGGTGACGGTCCCGGACGTAGCGCCGGATCCGCGCCGCCCCGGCCTCGTCGCTCCGCCCGTCCCGACGGGCGACCAGCTTCATGACCTCGACGTAGAGCATGTACTTCCAGGCCGCCGCGTAGGCGCCCTGCTTCGCCCAGGAACCGCGCTCCTCGTCCGCGAGGCTGGACCGCAGCATCTCGTAGGAGTAGTCCTCCGGAACGAGCTCGATCACCTGGTTCCGGCGCGCCCGGGTCCGGCGGGCGAGCATGTGGAACAGCGCGCTCTTTCCGGCGCCCCGGTTCCCCAGCACCACCGAGGTCCGCCCCGCACACAGATTCCGGAAGAGATCGGACTCGATGAACACCTCCTCCAGCGAGGAGTCGCGCTCCGCCGCCGGCGGTCCGAAGTCAAGCTTATTGAATCGACTCACGGTCACCGGCCCCCCGACCCGACGGATGTCGCATGTGTGCGCCACGAATCGTTGCGCAGTCGAATCGGGACCGCGTCGCCTGAATGCAGTACCTCGCGCCGCCGACCGCATGGTGGGGCCGGGGCGGGGCGGGATTCACCCGATGCCGGCGAGGAAGGCCCGGACGCGCCGGTTCAGCAGGGCCGCGGCGTCGCGGTCGTAGGCGGCCAGGCTGCTGTCGGTGAACAGGTGCCGGTCGCCCGGATACAGGAACAGCTCGGCGTCGTCGTTCGACGCGACGATGTCGCGCGCCGCGTCGAGGTCGCCGTCGGAGCGGAACAGCTCGTCGCCGCCCATCGCGTGGATCTGGACCGGGACGCCCTGCGGCCACGGGACGTCGAACTCGGCGGTCGGGATGCAGGAATGGCACAACAGGGCCCCCTGCGCTCCGGGCCGGGTCTGGGCCAGCATCTGCGCCGGCAGCACCCCGAGGGAGAACCCGAGGTAGACGACCTCGGCCGGACCGCCGTCGACGGCGTCGCGACCGCGTCCGACGAGGGTGCCGAAGCCGATCCGCTCGGCGTGCGCCACCCCGGCGTCGAGGCTGTCGAACGTCGCCCCGTCGTAGAGGTCGGGCACCGTGACGTCGTGTCCGTCGGCGCGCAGCTCGTCGGCGAACGACCGGATGCCGTCGGTGAGCCCCTGGGCGTGGTGGAACACGACGACACGGGCCATCGGGGCACGGTAGCGAACCAGGTGCGGCCCGTCCCCGACGACGGGATGGTGTGTTCCGGGCTCGCCGGCGGCGGGACCCCGGTCCTACTTCACGAACCGGGAGACGAAATCCAGGCAGGTCTGTGCGACGGTCTGCCAGCCCGAGTCGATGGTCAGCGAGTGGCCACGGCCCGGGATCTCGACGAACTCGGTGACGAAGTGTTCGTTCTTCTTCTGCGCGTTGTAGGTCGCCCAGGCGATGGCGTGCGGGGCCTGGTGGTCGAGCTCGCCGGAGACGACGAGCATCGGGCCGCGATCGGCGCCGGTCTTCTCGGCCCTGACCTCGGTGGCCGGGTTGAGGTTCGCGAACGCGGCCTGGAACAGCGGGACGCCCGAGCCGGCGACGTGGAACTGCTCGTACAGCTCGTGCGCCTCCTCCTCGCCGACGGCGTTGGCGAAGCCGTACCGGAACTGGTCGAAGGTGAGTGTGACGGCGCGGTGCCGGTTGGCCGGGTTGACCAGCACGGGAGAGGCGGCCTTCAGCGCGGCCACCGGCAGCGGCAGGACCCCGCGCGACGGCGCCGGATCGATGGCGCAGGTGGCGGCGGACAATCCCCGCCCGGCGAGGATCTGCGCGAGCACCCCGCCGAACGAATGGCCGATGATCGCGGGCGTGCGATCCAGCCGCTCGATGATCATCTGCTGGTACCCGGCGACGTCGCCGACGCTCTTGCCCGCGAACACCTCCGGATGCGCGTGCGCCTCCTCGACCGACGCCGGGTCGTCCGGCCAGCCGGGGGTGACGGCCACGTAGCCGGCGTCCTCGAAGAAGGCCGCCCACCGGTCCCAGCTGGAGTCCAGCAGCCACAGCCCGTGCACGAACACCACCGGTTGTTTCCCCGAGGTGTTCGCCCGGTCGATCTCCTCCTGCTCGGCAGGCGTGGGCGTCGGGTGAGTGTCGGTCATCGATCCTCCACGGGTCGGGCGGCACAGAGGATGCTGGACATCCGCACCGTTGCGCGGTGGACTGGAACTGCACAGCGCTGTGCTGAACGTGCACGTCCGGCCCCAGTACCGCTCCGAGGGTGGAACACGTGGCACTGACCTTGCGCATCGCCGACATCCCCGCCGGGGACCGCGTCGAGTTCCTCCACGACGCCGTCCGGAACCACGTCCTGCCGGTGGAGATGACCTTCACCCCGGACCCGGCCGACATCCGGGTCGACCTCCGGGTCAGCCAGGCGGGCCCGGTGAACTTCTCCTCCGCCCGTTCCAGCGCCAACGCGCTGCACCGCACCCCCGCGCTCGTCCGCCGCGACCACGTCCCGCAGGTGTTCCTCGCGGTCCAGGTCGCCGGTACGACGATCGTCGAACAGGCCGGTAGCCAGGCGGTGCTGCGTCCCGGGGACATGACGATCTACGACAGCACCCGCCCCTACACCGTGCAGAACCGGGGCGAGACCGAGCTGCACTACTTCCGGGTCCCCCGCAACGCGCTCGCCCTGCCGCAGCGCCGGCTCGACCCGCTGCTCGGGGTGCGGATCGGCGCCGACACGAACCCGCTCGCCGCCGCCGTCAGCTCGTTCTTCACGACCCTCGCCCGCACCTCGGCCCTCGACCGGCCGGACGCCGCGGACACGGTCGCCGTGCCGAGTGTCCAGCTCGTACGGGCGCTGCTCGCAGTGCACGCCGGTGCGGACGGGCCGGCGGCCGAGCCGCTGGACGCCTCGCTCACCCTCCGCGTGCAGCAGTACGTGCGCGACCACCTGCACGAACGGGATCTCACCGCGGCCCGGATCGCCGCCGCGCAGCACGTGTCGGTGCGGCACCTCTACGCGACGCTGGCGCGGGAAGGTGTCAGCCTGCACGCCAGCATCCAGCAGCAACGCCTCGAGGAATGCCGGCGAGACCTGCGCGACCCGCGGCTCGCCCATCTCGCGGTCGCGACGATCGGCAGCCGGTGGGGAATCGTCGCCCCGTCGCACTTCGGCCGGTTGTTCAAGGCCGCCTACGGCACGACGCCCAACGAGTGGCGGCGGGGCGGGGCGCGGGCGGTCGACGCCCCGGACGCGTAACCGACGACTGCCCGTACGTCCCCGGCGCCGGACGACACCGCAGTCAGCCAGCGTTGACTTATATAAGTTTCATTTGGCATTCTCCTGCGCGTGCACGCGTTCGACGTTCTCGGCGACCCGGTGCGCCGACGCATCCTGGAGCTCCTCGCCGACGGCGAGCGGACCTCCGGCGCGATCACGGAGGCGATCCGGGCCGAGTTCGGGATCTCCCAGCCGGCCGTCTCCCAGCATCTGCGCGTGCTGCGGGACGCCGGGTTCACGTCCGTGCGGGCCGCCGGCACCCGCCGGTTCTACGCCGTCGAGTCCGCGCCGCTGAGCGAGGTCGACGCGTGGCTGGACCGGTTCCGCCGGTTGTGGGACCAACGCCTGGACGCCCTGGGAACCGAGCTGGCCCGGGGCCGGCGTGCAGCCCGGCGCCCGGCGGGCGACGGGCCCGCCGCACCGGCCGGGCCCGGTGATGCGGCCGCCGATCCATCAACGAAGGGGACATGACGATGAAGGACGTACTCGACGAGCTGGCCGCCACACGCCGCACGATGGGGACGGCGGAGCTACCCGCCGGCGACGCCTACACCATCGAGCTGAGGCGTCACTACGACGCGCATCCCGACGACGTGTGGGACGCCCTCACCAGTCCCGAGCGACTCAGCCGCTGGCTGGGACCGGTCTCCGGCGATC
Source organism: Pseudonocardia kongjuensis (assembly GCF_039526905.1). Taxonomy (NCBI): domain Bacteria; kingdom Bacillati; phylum Actinomycetota; class Actinomycetes; order Pseudonocardiales; family Pseudonocardiaceae; genus Pseudonocardia; species Pseudonocardia kongjuensis. The sequence goes on from NZ_BAAAJK010000006.1 coordinate 169,843, forward strand.
TCCGCCCCGGCGGGACGTTCGCGCTGGACGGCGGCGAGCACGGCGACATCCTCCGCTGCGAGCCGCCGCACCTGCTGCGGGTGTCCTGGATGTTCGGCCCCGAGGCCGACGAGTGGCCGGGAACCAGCGAGGTCGAGGTGCGCCTGTCCCCCGGCCCGTCGGGCGGCACCGCGTTCGAGCTGGTCCATGCCGCGGCCGTCGGGGAGCCGATGTTCCCCACCTACGGCCCCGGCGCCGGCGGCGTCGGCTGGGACCTGCACCTGCTCGCCCTCGCCACCCTCCTGGGCGGCGGCGGGACCCTCGACCACGAGAAGTTCCAGGCATCGCCCGACGGACGCGAGTTCAGCCGGCGCAGCGCCGCGGCCTGGGGCGAGGCCCATCTGGCCGGTGGCGGCGATCCGGACCAGGTCGCGGCCGCGGTCGAGGCGACCACGGCCTTCTACCTGCCCGACCCGAACGCGCCGACCGGCACGGGCCCACGCTGAACGGTGTGTGTCGCGTGAAGGCGCGGGAGCCGCCGCCCTCACCGAGATCCGAACCCGCGACGGCCGCGTTCGATGGCCGCACCCAGCGGCCGGTGTGGCTGTCCCGCACTAGCCGAATCCGCTCTCTACCTGTCTAGTGCGGGGTTGACCACACTCATGACGAAGCCGCGGGACAACGTGAAGCGCATCAGCCGCGAGGCGAAGCGCCAGGGCGTGACCTTCGGCCTCGACCGCGAGGGTGCCAACCACACCGTCTACCGGATCGGGACGACCATCATCCCCGTCCCCCGGCACCGCGAGGTCAAGGAGAATGACCACCCAGGCCATCTACAAGCAGTGCGAGACTCGGACTGGGGAAGGGCCGGTGGCGGCAGTGAGCTACACGGTGAACGCCACCCTCGTCGACGACGAGGGCTGGCGCGGCTGGCACGTGGAGGTCCCCGAGATCGACCGCGCGACCCAGGCCCGTACGGTCGCCGAGATCGAGGTGATGGCCCGCGACCTCATCGAGATCATGACCGGCGAGGACGTCGCCGGGCTCGAACTCGACGTGCACCTCGCGCTCCCGGCGATCGTGTCCGAGCGCCTGGCCGAGGTGAACCGGCAGCGCGCAGCGGAAGCCGCCGCCCGCAGCGCCGCGGCTCGCGCGGCGCGAGAGGCCGCCCTCGGCCTGAAGGACCACGGGCTGTCGGTCCGTGAGATCGGGAAGGTGCTGGGCGTATCGCGCCAGCGGGCCAGCCGGCTGACCAGCAAGTAGGGCCTGCAGGCTCAGGCCTACGCGTCGCCGGCCGGCGCCCGCCACCGTGCGGCGTCGCGATCCGCCGCAACCTCGGCCGCGCGGCGCTGCTCGGGCGTCCACGGCAGCGCGGCCTCGCGCTCGAGCTCGGCGGGGCGATCGGCGGCGGTGACGAGCGTGCCGCGTGATCTGAGCGCCTGGGTGGGTCTCGGTGGTGCCGTCCGCGCGGTGCCCGATCGCCTGGACCCGGGCCGGGCCGGAACCGCGCAGGTAGGCCGAGAAGCAGACCGGCCGGTCCAGCGCCGGCGTCGTGCGGCGCGTCCCGGCCCGCAGGGTGGCGTTGCTCGGCGACTCCGGGAACTGCCAGACGCAGGCACCGGTGACGCCGTCCATGTCGGCCGGCAGGCCCGCGTCGGCGAGAACGACGCCGAGCCGCTCAACGACCCGACGTGAACTCCCGCGTCGAGCGGGACTCACCTCCCCCGGTCGACAGGTCCAGCGTTGCCAGGTTCAGCCCGTGCATCGGATCGAGCAGCCGGCGGGGCCGCCGGTCGAGCCCGTGCCAGGCACGGAGGATGCACTCGACCTGGGCGGGTAGCGGTCCGGCCAGGCGAAATCCCACTCCCGCCGGACACGCCACAGGTCGACGACGGTCGACCCGCCGAGCAACTCCCATATCCCGCCGATCCGGACCGGCGTGACTGCGACGTCCCCGGCCGGGCGCTCGAAAGCTCCCGCATCGCACCGATCGGACCGAGCAGGAACGGGTCATCCCACGCCACGGCTCACCGTCCTCTTCCCCGGCCTGTGCCGGGTTCCGTGTTCACACCGGCAGCGAGTGCCGCGGCCGCTTTTCGCTGGGCTCGCGATCGGCTGGGCTGCCCTACGCGACGTAGGCTGCGTCGGGTGCCAACGTCGATGATCGTTCTGGCCCACCCTCGACAGGGCAGCTTCTCCCACGCCCTGGCTGAGATCGCCAGAGACGCCCTTCGCGACTCTGGGCACCAAGTCACCTGGCACGATCTCCACGGCGAGGAGTTCGACCCGGTTCAGGTTCCTGACGGCCTCGACACCACTCGGCCAGAAGGACGCTCAGCGTTCACCTCAGGAGCTGACGCGCTGACCACGCAGCATCGCCGCGAGTTGGCCGCAGCCCACACGCTGGTCGTTGTCCATCCGAACTGGTGGGGAAAGCCGCCGGCAATCATGGCGGGCTGGATGGACCGGGTCCTGGTGCCCGGTGTTGTCTATAGCCTCGACGATGCGGCCGGTGAACCCACACCTCTGTTGCCGCTGCGCAGACTCGTCGTCCTCAACACTGGCGACACCGAACCAATGCGCGAGGCGGAGGTATTCGGTGACCCCCTCGACGCGATCTGGCGGCGCTGCGTCGGCGGCTACCTCCACGAGGCCGAGATTCAGCGGCTACTCGCCGGACCTCTGTCCAGCTCGACACCCCAGCAGCGTCGTGCCTGGCTGGACGACGCCTACCGACTTGCCGCGGAGTAGTTCTGCTCAAGCCACGGCCCGAGAGGGTAATGGTGTCAGCTCGACTCGGCCCGATCCAGACGCCGCAGCCGGCACAACTCCACCAGCGCGAGGGCGAGTACGACGCAGCCGCTCACGATGACCGCGACGGTGTACCAGGCGGGCCCATTCCGGACGATCAGGAGCAGCTGGGTGACGATCAGGATCGGTTACAGCCAGGTGATGACCGTGTAGCCGCGCCGCTGGCTGCGACGCCGGTCCCGACCGCCCGCGTCGTCCGGCCTGGTCATGGCGAGTTCTCGTGCCGCCGCGCTCGCCAGGCCGCGATCAGGGCGACTAGCAGGAGGACCCCGGCCAGTGAGGCGATCACGGTCGATTCCCCGGTCACGCCACGCTCTCGGATCGCGAGTAGCTGGCTGGCCAGGATCAGCGCCATCGCGACAGCCTGCCCAACCCAGAGCCACGACGACGTGCGCCGCTTGGGGCGTTTGTCCGATCCCACCCGACCAGTCTCCCACGGTCGCCCCCGTCCCAAGGCAATCGCGTGGAGGGGCGCAGAGGTTGGCGGTCCGGTGCGCGCCACCACACCGCGCACCGGACCGGCCGCCTCTCCTCCTCCTACCCCGCCTCCTCCTTCCTCTCCTGCCTCTACCCCGCCTCTGGTTACACAGCGACCGGCGGGTCATCCCACGCCACGGCTCACCGTCCCCTTCCCCCGGTCGGTGCCGGATTCCGGCTCGGCGCGCTGTCGACGAACCCGGTGCGGGACATGTCGAGCATCCGGGGCGGCGCAAGCGGGAGGCCCGGGCGATGACGCCGGCCGAGCGGGTCGCATGGCTCACGGCGTTGGAGACCGAGCAGCCGATCGACGGCGGTCGCGATGCCGACGAGGCGAAGGCGTTGGCGGACAGGGCTTCCCGCTGGGCGATCCCGGACCTGACGCGGTTCATGCTCGCGACCGGTGTCCAGATCGGCGTGGCGACGGCAGTCACCTGGGACGGGGTGGACCTCGACGCCTGCACGGTCGCGATCTGCTGACACATCGTCCGGGTCAAGGATGAGGGTCTGGTCCGGATGCCGGGCGCCAAGTCCGAGGCCGGCGACCGCATCCTCGCGTTGCCGCGCTGGGCTACGGCGATGCTGATCGACCGTCGCGTCCACTCCGACGGGGCGTGGCCGGTATTCCCCGACTCGCTCGGCGGGTGGCGGGACCCGTCGAACCTCGGCCGAGTACTGCCGGAGTGCCGCGACGCGGCGGGATTCTCCTGGGGCACGTTCGATGTGTTCCGGCAGACCGTGTTGACGGTCCTCGGACCGGCATGGGCTCTCGGCTGACTCGGGCCCGTACTCGAGTAGGGGTTACGGCTACCCAAACTAAAATCGTTGCGGGTTCTCACGCTGAGCGATCCTGGCCCCTTATCGACCCCTGATCTTGCCGGGGTAATCTTGTGGGGCCAGGGTTTCCCCTGGTCAGGCGCTCCTCCGATTGGATTCGAACCAATAACCGCCCGATTAACAGTCGGGTGCTCTGCCATTGAGCTACGGAGGACCGTTCACGCCGCCCGAACCCTCGTCCCGGCGACGGATAGAACTCTACAACACGCTCCGGAGCACCTCGGCAACCCCCCGTTCGGCCGCCGTTACCGCAGGTCGAGCCGGGATCCGGGTGCCGCACGACGGCCCCCGGCGGTCCGGGTACGGTCGCGGTCGGGAGGTGAGGGGAATGGTCAGGTTCCTCGTGGGGGTTGCCGTCGGGTACGTCCTCGGCACCAGAGCCGGGCGTGAGCGCTACGAGCAGCTCGTCCGCGCCTACCATCGCGCCGTCGACCATCCCGCGGTCCAGGGCGCCGCGGGCGTCGCGCAGGCCGGGGTCGAGAACGTGGTGGGCAGGATCGGCGGCGAGCGCCGCGACGGCGAGAGCTGACGCAGGGCCGGCTGCGCGGGTCAGCGGCGCCGGGCCACCGCGAACACCCGGCGGAACGGGAACCGGGTCCGGCCGTCGGGGCCCGGCGGGTAGGCCGCCCGCAGGCGGGGCGCGAGCTCACCGACGAAGCGGGCGTAGCCGGCGTCGTCGAGGGTGTCCCGGACCGGCCGCAGCGCGGTGCCCTCGATCCAGCGCAGGACGGGATCGTCGCCGTCCAGCACGTGCAGGTAGGTCGTCTCCCAGACGTCGGCGTCGGCGCCGGCCGCGGACAGCAGCTCGGCGTAGCCGGCCGGATCGAGCACCGTCCCGGCAGCGCGGAGCGCGAGCCGGTCCCGCCACTGCGGCTGCGCGGCGAGCTCCCGGATCAGCGCGTGTGACGGTGCGCCGAAGTTGCCCGGCACCTGCACCGCGAGCCAGGCGCCCGGCCGGAGTGCGGCCAGCCAGCGTTGCAGCACCGCGGTGTGCCCGGGCACCCACTGGAGCACCGCGTTGCTCACGATCGCCCCGGTGTCCGGTCCCGGTGTCCACTCGCGGACGTCGGCCGGCACCGCGTCGACGCCTGCGGCGCGGGCCGCTCGGACCATCTCCGGCGAGGAGTCGAACGCCTCGACGGCCGCACCGGGGAACCGGGCGGCCAGCAGCCCGGTGAGGTGGCCGGGCCCGCATCCGGCGTCGACCACCCGGGGCAGGGCCGGATCGAGCGGCCCGATCCGCGCGACGAGATCGACGAACGGGCGCGACCGGTGGTCGTCGAACGCCCGGTAGAGCGCCGGTTCCCAGGTCGGGTTCACGGGCTTCCGGGCAGCCGATCCGCCAGCCCCTCGGCGAGCCGGCGGGCGGCGACCGGGTCGGTGCCGGCGTCCGGACGGACCTGCAGGACCAGCCCGTCCCGGCCGGGCACCTTGCGCTGCAGCACCCAGGCCCCTCCCCCGGGCAGTTCGCGCCGGTTGCGGGTGCGGATGGACTGGGTGACCCGCTCGTGCACCGCCTGTGGCACCTTCCCAGGCTCGGTCAGCCGGTACCGGACCGGGCGGGCGTCGGTCAGCAGCTCGACGGCCGGCCCGACCTGCTCGGCGACCGTCGGCGTCACCACCAGCGAGGTCTTGTCCCAGGCAGCCTTGGCGATCTCGTGCCAGCCGATCCGCTCACCGGACGGCGGCCACACCCCCCAGGAGGTGACGACGAGCATCCCGCCGCCGGACACCTCGGCCGTCGCGACGACGGCCTCCTCGTCGGCGAGGTTGTCCGCGACCGCGTCCGGCACCGGATCGCGGCCGAACAACCGGCTCCACAGCCCCGTCACGACGCCACCCCCGATGCCTGTTCGCGGAGCGCGATCCGGTACTGCTCGAGCGGGACGAGCACGCCGAACAGCTCGTTGTACTCCTCGACGTCGGTGGTCGCGTTGGTCCGCTGCAGCTGCGACTTCAGGTCGGCGATCTCCCGCTCGACCAGGCCGAGCCGCACCCCGGCCAGCACGCCGTTGACGTAGCGCACCTCGTCGGTGTTCCGCTTGGGCAGCTCCAGATCCTCCACCGCCATCTCGCTGACCAGCCGCTTCACGTCCTCGGTCGCCACCTGCGCGACGACGGCGTCGAGCCACTCCGGGCCGTCCAGCCCGGACTGGACCCCACCGGCGGCCATGATCGCCCGGTGCACCGCCGCGAACTGCGGGTGCGTGAACCCGGCCTCGGGCAGCTCGTCGAACCCGGGCCCGACGACGCCGGGGATCTGCAGCGCCGCCTTCAGCGCCTCCCGCTGCAGGTGCAGCCGGGCGTCGCCGCGGGGCGGCGCGGGCGGCGCGGCCCGGCGCCGGGACCGGCCCTCGACCGGGGCGCCCGCGGTCTCCCGCACCCGGCGCACGACGACGGCGATGTCGTCCCAGCCGACCCAGCCGGCGAGCCGGCGGGCGTACTCGTCGCGCAGGTCCTCCCGCTTGATCCGGGCGACCAGCGGGACGGTGCGCTGCAGCGCCGCGACCCGGCCCTCGGCCGAGCTGAGGTCGTGCGAGCGGAGCTCGGTGCGGATCGCGAACTCGAACAGCGGCTCGCGCCGGGCGACCAGGTCCTTGACGGCGGCGTCGCCGTGGTTGTTGCGCAGGTCGCACGGGTCCTGCCCGTCCGGGGCGACGGCGACGAAGGTCTGCGCGGCGAAACTCTGGTCCCCCTCGAACGCCTTCATCGCGGCGCTCTGACCTGCGGCGTCGCCGTCGAAGGTGTAGATGACCTCGCCGCGGTCGAACGAGTCGTCGCCGATCAGCCTGCGGATGACCGAGACGTGCTCGGAGCCGAACGCCGTCCCGCAGGACGCGACCGCGGTCGGCACCCCGGCCAGGTGCATCGCCATCACGTCGGTGTACCCCTCGACGACGACGACCTGCCGCGACTTCGCGATCTCCCGCTTGGCCAGGTCCAGGCCGAACAGCACGTGCGTCTTGCGGTAGACCGGCGTCTCGGAGGTGTTGAGGTACTTGGCCTCGATGCCGTCGTCGTCGAACAGCCGCCGCGCCCCGAACCCGACGACGTCACCGCCGAGATCGCGGATCGGCCACAGCAGCCGCCGGTGGAACCGGTCGATCGCGCCGCGCCTGCCCTCCTTGGAGATCCCGGACTTGATCAGCTCCTCGAGCTGGAAGCCCTGGCCGAGCAGGTGCTTGGTCACGGTGTCCCAGCCGGCCGGGGCGTAGCCGCAGCCGAACGTCTCGGCGGCGGCGTCGTCGAACCCGCGCTCGGCCAGGAACTGGACGGCGGCCCGGCCGGCCGGGGTGCGCAGCTGCTCGGCGTAGAACTCGGCGGCCTTCTTGTTGATCTCCAGCAGGCGGCTGCGGGTCCCGCGGTCGCGCTGCACCGACGAGCCGCCGCCCTCGTAGGTGAGCCGGACGCCGCACCGGTCGGCGAGCCGCTCGACCGCCTCGGGGAAGCCGACCATCTCCATCTTCATGATGAAGTCGATGACGCTGCCGTGCTCGCCGCAGCCGAAGCAGTGGAAGGTGCCGTGCGAGGGCCGGACGGTGAACGACGGCGACTTCTCGTCGTGGAACGGGCACAGGCCCTTCAGCGAGCCGGCGCCGGCGCGGCGCAGCGCCACGTACTCCTCGACGATCTCCTCGATCCGGGTGCGGTTGCGGACCTCGGTGATGTCTGAGTCCCGGATCCGTCCCGCCACGGGGGCGATTCTAGGCGCGCCCGGTCAGGGTGGTGGGACGGCGGCCCCCGCCGGTACCGGCTCGGCGTCGCGTCCCGGCCGGTCCCGGCCCCACCGCCCGGGGAACCTGCCCAGGCCGACGAACATCCCGACCAGCGCGATCGCCAGGCCGAGCACCGCCTGCGCGGTGAGCGGCTCCCCCAGCACCGGGACCGCGGTGAGCGCGGTCGTCGCGGGCACCAGGTTCAGCAGCGACGACACGTACACCGTCGACCGCCAGCGCAGCAGCAGGAACATCAGCACGAACGCGCCCGCCGAGTTGATCACCCCGAGCCAGACCACCGCCAGCCAGCCGCCGGGCGTCGGCGGCAGCCAGGCCACCCCGAGGAACGGGAACACCGCCAGGGTGGCGACCAGCGAGGTCGCCATCTGCACGACCACGCTCGTCACGACGGGGGTGCGGTCGTTGAACCGCTTCTGGTAGAGCGTCCCGGCGGTCAGCGCGAGCATGCCGAGCACCGGGAACACGACGCTCCAGCCCAGGCCGCCGCCGAGGTCGTCGGCCAGGACGACGTACACGCCGGTCGCCCCGATCAGCAGGCCGATCACCGGGGCGGGGCCGAGCCGGGTCGCGAGCAGCAGCGGGGTGAGCAGCCCGACCAGCAGCGGCGCCATGCCGAGGATCAGGCTGGACAGCCCGGCGGGCACCCCGGAGGCGAGCCCGGAGTAGACGAACGAGAACTGCCCGACCTGCAGCAGCAGCGCGGTGACGGCGAGATGCAGCCAGGCCCGGCCGACCGGCAGCGCGGGCCGCAGCACCGCCGCGGCCGCCAGCATCACGGCCAGCGCGATCACGAACCGCCACAGCAGGACCGCGGGGACCTCCAGATGGCCGGTGGCGATCTTGCCCGCGATGAATCCGGACGCCCAGAGCGGGACGAACAGCACGCTCAGTGCGGGCACCAGCCAGCGGGAACGGGTCACCGACCCACTCCATCGCGTTGCTAACGAGGTGGCAAGCCGGGGAGACCCGGGCCTCACCCGCACGGGCGGGGCCGAGCGCGGCCGGACCGCGGCCCGGCCGCGCTCAGACCGGACTCAGACCCGGCTCAGACCGCGGTCAGGTCGCGGCCCGGTCGCGCCACCCGCCGGTCCGGCTCCGCACGGTTCCGGCGGGCGGCGGCCCACTCGTCGTACACGGCCAGCACGGCGGTCGCGAGCGGGATCAGCACCAGGGCTGCCACCACCCACACGACGTCCTCGCCCCGGTCGATCCACTCCACCGGGGTCCCCGCACCGAGCACCATCCACAACACCGCGGCCGCGGCGGCCAGGACCAGCAGCGGCAGCACCGCCCGCAACACCCTCGCCATCCCCTCCTCCTCGCCAGCACGTCACCGACAGGACGTTATCTATAGTTGTAGCGGTAGATTTACCTCATCGGCAACTTCACCACCGGTACATCACCGGGAGAACGGAGACGCATGGGACTGGACCGGCTCGACGACCCCGACTACCCGTCGATGGCGATGGGCGAGGCCGCCCACGTCCTCGACGTCGAGCCGGCCTTCCTGCGCAGTCTCGACAGCGCGGGCATCGTCAGCCCGCACCGCTCGACGGGCGGACACCGGCGCTACTCCCGCCGCCAGCTCGAGCACGCGGCCAGGCTGCGCGAGCTGCTCGACGACGGACACTCCCTGGAGTCGGCGTCCTGCATCGACCAGCTGCGCTCGGACCTGACCGCGAGCGAGTCACAGCTCCACGCGGCGCACGCGGAGGTCGACCGGCTGCGGCGGGCGATCGAGGACCTCGGCGGATCGAGCGGGACGACGGCACCATCGGATCGACAGCCTTGACAGTCGAAAATCTCTAGTGCAGACTTGAGTTACGTCAGAGCACACCGGCTCTGACCATCGGAGAAGGAGACACGACACAGTCGGCCGGACCGCGGTTCCGCTGGCGCGGGCCCCGACCGGCCGCTGGGAAGGGGTGGTTCGACATGCTGATGCGGACTGATCCGTTCCGCGCACTGGACCGGCTCGCCGCGCAGGCCCTCGACGCGGGCGGGACCTGGTCCCGACCGGCCGCGATGCCGATGGACGCCTGGCGCCACGGCGACGAGTTCGTGGTCGAGTTCGATCTTCCCGGCATCGACCCCGACGCGGTGGAGCTGTCGGTCGAGCGCAACACGCTGACCGTCAGGGCCGAGCGTCGACCGGCCGGTGCCGCCAACGCCGACCAGGTCGAGTGGGTCGCCTCCGAGCGCACCTACGGCGTCTACTCGCGCCAGCTGTTCCTCGGCGAGAACCTCGACACCGCCAACATCCACGCCTCGTACGAGGCCGGGGTGCTGCGCATCCGGATCCCGGTCGCCGAGTCGGCGAAGCCGCGCACGATCGCGATCGCGTCCGGGCACTCCACCGACCGCACGCAGATCAACGCCTGATCCCGGTCGCCCGCAGCGACCGGACGTGAGGGAGGTGGTGGAGGTGACCGCCGATCCCGCACCGACGCCCACGACGATCCCGGCCCCCGGGGACGCCGACGGCATCGGGCCCCGGATCGACGCGGTCTTCGACGAGGAGTTCCTGGCGGTCGTCGCCGCCTCCGGGCCGTGGCCCACCGGCACGGCCCCGCGGCGGGCGAGCGGGCGCGGGCGCCGGCCGGTCCGGGTCGGCACCCGGCCCCGTCCACACGGGTCGCAGCACGGCGTCCGGCCCGCCGGGCGCCACCGGCCGGCGGGCGGCCGGCACCGGCTCCGGCCCGACCAGCGATCTCCTCCGCCGGCCCGCGTGCACCGACCGGCACCGCCCGGGCGGGTCCGTCCCACGACCCGCCCGGGCCCGATCCCTCGTACCGTCGTCGGGGTGTCCGATCTCGCCGCGGCCTTCGAGACGCACCGGCCGCACCTGGTCGGCGTCGGCTACCGGATCACCGGGAGCCTCGCCGACGCCGAGGACGCCGCCCAGGAGGCGTGGCTGCGGCTGTCCCGGCTGCCCGATCCCGGCGCGGTCCGCGACCTGCGCGGCTGGCTGACCACCGCCGTCGCCCGGCTCTGCCTGGACCGGCTCCGGTCGGCCGCCGCCCGCCGCGAGCAGCACGTCGGCCCGTGGCTGCCGGAACCGGTCGTCGGCAGGGCCGATCCCGCGCTGGACGCCGTGCTGCGGGCCGACGACGTCCGGATGGCCGCGATGCTGGTGCTCGAACGGCTCTCCCCCGACCAGCGGGTCGCGTTCGTCCTGCACGAGGCGCTCGACCTGCCGTTCGCCGAGATCGCCGGGGTGCTCGGCTGCACCGAGGCCACCGCCCGGCAGCGGGCGTCGCGGGCCCGTCAGGTGCTCGCCGACGCACCCGTTCCGCCACCGGTCCCGGACGCCGAGGCCGCCCGCGTCCTGGCCCGCTTCGGCGCCGCACTGGCCACCGGCGACGCCCGCGCCGTCGCCGAGGTGCTGCACCCGGACGTCGTGTTCGTCTCCGACGGCGGCGGTGCCGTCCGGGCCGCCCTGCACCCGGTGCACGGACCGGCGAAGGTGGCCCGGCTGCTGGTCGGGCTGGCCGGCCGCGGCGACCTGCCCGCCCGGCTGCGCCCGGCGACGGTCAACGGCGCCCCCGGCTGGCTGCTGCCCGGCCCGGACGGCGACCCGCCCGCGGCGGCCGCCGCGGTCGCGGTGCGGGACGGCCGGATCGTCGCGATCTACGGCGTGCTGGACCCGTCCAAGCTCCGGTGACCGGCCGGGACCGCACACGCCGCGTCGAATCCCTGGTCGGTGATGCCGAGCGCGTGGTTCGCCCGGGCCCGCATGTTCTCGACCGCGATCATCTGGGTCAGCTCGACGAGCCCGGCCCGGCCGAACTCCCGTTCCAGCTCGGCCACCTGGTCGTCGGTGACGGTCATCGGCTGGGCGGTCATCGCGTCGGCGTAGCCGATCGCGAGCCGCTCGGCCGGGCTGAAGTGCGGGCTGGTCGGGTACTCGTCGATGTGCCTGAGCCGGTCCACGTCCAGGCCGGAGAGCCGCTGCAGCATGGTGCCGAAGTCGACGCACCAGGAACAGCCGACGACGGTCGCCGTCCGGTAGACGGCGATCTCCCGGACGCCCGCCGGGAGCAGGGTCGCCGCCCGCTCCCAGCCGAGCTCGCTGACCACCGACGCCCAGAACAGCCGGCGATGGTGCCGGGCGACGGCGAACGGCTCGGGCACGGACCCGTAGCGGCGGCGGGCGATGCGGTAGGCGAGACGGCCGAGCGGGCCGGCGTCGGCGTCGGTGACGGCGGGGATGCGGGGCACGGGAACCTCCCGGGTTCGTGCGGACGGGTCACCGGTGGGACGGGACGGGCCGGCGATTCGTGACGGCCGCGCACGTGACCTGTGTCACGACGCGGTCCGGCGCCGGGCCCGGACCCGGCCGGCGGCCCGAGCGCCGCCCGACCGGCGGCGCGAAACGCCTGCACGACACGGTTGCGCGACACGGTTGCGCGCGGCTGCGCGAGCGGTCCCGGCGCGGCCGCGCGCACGGTCCGTGTGCGACCGGGCGGCCGGCGTGACGAATCCCCCGGCGTGTCCGGCGCGGTCCCGGCGTTCGCGATCGCGATCATCGTCGGGTGCGTGCTCGGGTCGATGTCGTCGCGGTGCTGGCGGCGGTTCTGGTGCTGGCCGGGTGTGGTGCCCCCGGATCGTTCGTGGACGTCTGGGCCGCCGGGCCCGGCACTCCGACCGTGGACACCGAGATCACCGACCCGGACGGCCCGCACGGCCGGCGCGGCACGGCCCGGTGGGCTCCCGCCGGCGACGCGGACGCGGCGGGTGGCGCGGTCCGGGCGGACGGGTCGGGCGGGACCGGCGGCACCGACGTCTCTGACGGCACCGACGGCGCTGACGTCTCTGACGGCGCTGACGTCTCTGACGGCACCGACGGCGCCGAGGCGGCCGGGAACGCCCTCGCCGTGCTCGGGACCCTCGAGGTCAAGGGCCGCGCACCGAAGACCGGGTACGCCCGCACCGAGTTCGGCCGCCGCTGGGCCGACATCGACCGGGACGGCTGCGACCAGCGCAACCAGGTGCTCGCCCGGGACATGGACCGGGAGACGTTCAAGGCCGGGACGAACGACTGCGTGGTGCTGACCGGCACCCTGCGCGACGCCTACACCGGGCAGACGATCTCCTTCACCCGCGGCCAGGGCACCAGCGAGCGGGTGCAGATCGACCACGTCGTCGCACTGTCGGACGCCTGGCAGAAGGGCGCCCAGCAGCTGGACGCCACCGCCCGCGAGCACATCGGCAACGACCCGCTGAACCTGATCGCGGTCGACGGCCCCACGAACAGCCGCAAGGGCGACGGCGACGCCGCCACCTGGCTCCCGCCGGACACCGGCTACCGGTGCGCCTACGTCTCGCGGCAGGTCGCGGTGAAGGCGAAGTACGACCTCTGGGTGACCGCCGCCGAACGCGACGCGATCGCCCGGGTGCTGGGCAGCTGCCCGACCCGGTCGGTCCCGACCGACGCCGACGCGATGCTCCCGGCGGTCAGCCTGCGCTGAGCGCCGCCGGGTGGCGGCCCGGCCCGCACACCGGTAGAAGCGGAGGCGTGCAGCCGGACGACGACGTCTTCGTGCCCTACGGCACGACGCACTGGACGGCGCTGACGATCGGCGCGGCGGTCGCCGTGCTGCTGGTGCTCGCCGGGCGGCGGATGCGCGGGACCGCCGCCCAGGTCACCACCGGCCGGGTGTTCGCGCTGGTGATCGTCGGCGTCCAGCTGTCGATGCAGGTCCGGCGGCTGCTCCCGGAGAACTGGGACCTCTACACCTCGCTGCCGCTGCAGCTCAGCGACCTCAGCTGGGTGGCCGCGGCGTACGCGCTGTGGACGCACCGCTGGTGGGCCTGCGCGCTGACCTACTACTGGGGCCTGACGCTCACCCCGCAGGCCCTCCTCACCCCGGCGCTGGACTCGCCGGACTTCCCGCGCATCGAGTTCCTGGACTTCTGGGCGCTGCACCTGTTCGTCACCTGGGCGGCGGTCTACCTGACCTGGGGCGTCGGGATCCGGCCGACCTGGCGCGGCATGCGCGCGACGGTCGCGGCGACTGTCGGCTGGGCGGCCGTGGCGTTCAGCGTGAACTCCTCGCTCGGGACCAACTACGGGTTCCTCAACCACAAGCCGTCGAACCCGTCGCTGCTCGACCTGCTGGGCCCGTGGCCGTGGTACCTGCTCGTGGAGTTCACGCTGGTGGTGGCCGGGTGGTGCCTGATCACCTGGCCGTGGACGCGCAGCCGGCGACGGGCGGACACCCGCGCCGGCTGATCCCGGCGGATCAGGCCGCCGCGGGTTCCTCGGCCGGCGCCACCCGGCGGGGGAACAGCAGCGCCGTGACCACCAGGGTCGCCAGTGCCGCGGGCAGCGACACCACGACCGAGTTCAGCTCCGACGCCCGGCCGGACACCTCCCACGCGACGGTCACCGCGCCCCCGACCACGATCGTCGCGATCGCCGACACGGTGCCGGCCCGGCGCCAGAACAACGCCGCCAGGATCACCGGGGTCAGCGCCGCGCCGTACATCGTGTAGGCGTACATCTGCAGTTCGAGCACCGTCGGGAAGAACTGGACCATCACGAAGGCCAGCACGGCGAGCAGCAGCACCGACGACCGCCCGACGGCGACCCCGAGCCGTCCCCCGGCGCGCTCGGGCCTGCCCAGGAAGACCAGGTCGTAGACGATGTTCGCCGAGCTGGTGAGCAGGTAGGACGAGCCGGTCGTGACGATCAGCGCGAACGCCCCGACCAGCAGCAGCCCACCGACGACCGGTGGCGTGAGGTCCCCACCGGCGAGCGCGAGCACCGCGGTGTCCGCCTCGATGCCCGGCAGCAGGAAGCTCGACGTCGAGGCCAGCAGCACGATCGGGGTGATCATCAGCAGCGCACCGCCGAAGAACAGCAGGGTCGCCCGGACCGCCGTCCGCGAGTCCCGCGCCGCGGAGAGGCGCTGGTGCATGTTCTGGTCGCCGAGGATCAGCAGGAACACCGGCAGGAAGTAGCCGAGCAGCGCCAGCGGCGGCAGGCCGCCGGTGATCGTGCTCAACGCCGGGTCGAGCCGGTCGACGTAGCCGCCGAGACCGCCGACGTCGGTGGCGAACAGGTAGACCAGGCACACGAACAGGCCGAGGACGACGAGCGCCGAGGACAGCGCATCGGTCCAGGCGACCGACTTCAGACCGCCGGACATCGACAGGACGGTGACCAGCACGGCGGCGACCACCGCTCCCTGGGTCTCCGAGACCGGCACCATCAGCGAGATGATGTAGCCCGCGCCGGTGAACTGGTACGCCGTGATGCCGACGAAGGCGATGATGATCATGACCGTGCCGATGCAGCGCGCCGCCGTCCCGTAGCGGTCCTGGAACAGCTCCGGCACGGTCCGGAAGCCGCCGGTGCGGACCCTGGTGACCAGCACCAGCAGGCAGAGGATCCCGATCAGCGTGCCGGCGAAGAAGAACACCCCGGGGATCGGGCCGTAGGTGTAGACGAAGTTCGCCCCGCCGATGATCGAGCCGCTGCCGACGAACGTTGCGAGCATGGTCGCGCCCAG
Organism: Pseudonocardia kongjuensis; assembly: GCF_039526905.1. Lineage (NCBI taxonomy): Bacteria > Bacillati > Actinomycetota > Actinomycetes > Pseudonocardiales > Pseudonocardiaceae > Pseudonocardia > Pseudonocardia kongjuensis. The sequence continues at coordinate 185,201 of NZ_BAAAJK010000006.1, forward strand.
CACCGTGGTCGACAGCGAGCGGCCGGCGAGCACGAAGTCCTCGCCGTCGCGCATCGCCGACGCCCGGGAGAACCGCAGGGCCACCACGGCCATGAAACCGAGATAGACCACCAGCAGGGTGACGTTCAGCGCGGACATGGCGGGATCGTAATTGCAATATTCGTTGCAGAGAAGCCCCGCGGTCACTCGTCCTCGACCACCCCCATCGCGTCCCACAGCTCGTCCATCTCGGCGAGCCGGGCGCGGGTGGCGGCCGGGTCGGCGTCGGCGAGCAGCCGCAGGATCGTCTGGGTGACGCTGACCGCACAGACGATCGACGGCACGAACCCGCGCCCCTCGCTCGGCACCGTGATCACGACGTCGGCGAGCTCGGCGACCGCCGAGCGCCGGTCGACCACCGCGACCACGGTCGCGCCGGCCCGGCGGGCCACCTCCGCCGTCCGACGGACCGCCACCGAGGTGCGCCACAGGCTGAACGTCAGGAAGCAGTCGCCGGCACCGAGCAGCCGCGCGCTGTTCAGCATGGCCGTCGCGGCGCCGTTCTGGACCGTGACGTCGTGCCCGATCATCTGCGCGACGTGCGCGAGCTGGATCCCGGGGGCGGCATAGGTGCCGGTGGCGAACACGACGGTCCGGCGGGCGGTGCGGATGACCTCGGCCGCCCGGTGCACGGCCGCCGGATCGACGCCGGCGAGCATGGTGCGCAGCAGGTGCACATCGTGCCCGACCACCCGGTGCAGCACGTCTGCCGGATCGTCGCCCGGCGGCCCGCCACCGGTGCCACCTGCGGGCCCGCCCGGCACGCCGCCACCCGCGGACCCGCCCGCCGCCCCGTCACCGGTCCCACCGTCGGGCCCGCCCGGCCGGCCCGGCGCACCGCCGGCCGTGCCGCCCGGCCGGCCCGGCGCACCGTCACCACCGGTCCCGCCGCCGGGCCCGGCGTACAGGTCGTAGATCCGGTCGACGGCCAGCGACGACAGGTAGCGGCTGCGCAGCTCGGTCGCGAAGTCCGGCCAGCCCCGGAACCCCACGGCCTGGGCGGCGCGCACCACGGTCGCCGGGTTCACCCCCGCCGCCCGGGCGACCGCGTGGGTGGAGGCGTAGGCGCACAGCTCGGGATCGGCCACCGCCGCGTCGAGCACCGCACGGACGCCGCGGCCGAGCGACCGCTCACCGGTCAGGCCGTCCAGCCACCGCCGCAGATCGGCCATCCGGTCGCCCCTCGCTTTCGTCGTCATCTGCAACATATACTGCAGTCACGTCGTCGCAACGTGTCGCTGGAGGCATCGTGCACCTGTCCCCCGTGCTGACCGCCGTCCGCAATGCCCGCGTCGTCGATCCCGGATCGGCCACGGTCAGCGAGCCGCGCGACATCCTGCTCCACGAGGGACGGATCACCGGGATCGCACCGCCGGGCACGGCCGGAACCGGCGCGGACGGGCTGGACGCCGGTGGCCGGATGGTCCTGCCGGGCCTGATCGATGCGCACGTGCACGTCACCGCGTCGACCGCGGATCTCGCCACGCTCGGGGACACCTCCCCGTACCTGGTCGCCGCGCACGCCCAGCGGTTGCTGCACGGCATGCTCGCCCGCGGGTTCACGACGGTGCGCGACGCCGCCGGGGCCGACCACGGGCTCGCCGAGGCGCTGGACCGGGGCCTGTTCGTCGGTCCCCGGCTGTACTTCGGTGGCAAGGCGCTGTCCCAGACCGGTGGGCACGGCGACGTGCGCGGACCCGGCACCCAGGTGCTCGACCGGCACGCCTGCTGCCCGCACCTGAGCGTCGTGTGCGACGGCGTGAGCGAGGTCCGCCGCGCAGCCCGCGACCAGCTCCGCACCGGCGCCGACCACGTCAAGGTCATGCTCTCCGGTGGGGTCGCGTCCCCGACCGACCGCGTCGACTCCACCCAGTTCTCCGACGAGGAGATCCGCGCGATCGTCGAGGAGGCCGAGGCGGCCGACCGCTACGTCCTCGGTCACGCCTACACCGCCCGCGCCGTCGATCGCGGGCTGCGGCTCGGGGTCCGGTCCATCGAGCACGGGAACCTGATCGACGCGGGCAGCGTGGCGCTGTTCCGCGAGCACGACGCGTACCTCGTGCCGACCCTGGTGACCTACGACCGGCTCGAGGCCGAAGGCGCCCGGCACGGCCTGCCCGTCGCGTCCCAGCGCAAGATCGGCCAGGTGCTCGCGGGTGGTCTCGACGCGCTGCGGCTGGCCACCGAGGGCGGGGTGAACGTCGTGTTCGGCACCGACCTGCTCGGCGAGATGCAGCAGCACCAGTCCACCGAGTTCCGCATCCGGGCCCGGGTCGTGTCCTCGGCCGAGGTGCTGCGCTCGGCGACGACGACGGCCGCGCGGCTGCTGCGCGCCGAGGGCGAGCTCGGGGTGGTCGCCCCCGGCGCGCACGCGGACCTGCTGGTCGTCGACGGGGACCCGCTCGACGACGTCACCGTGCTGGCCGATCCGGCGCACGCCCTGCACACGGTCCTCACGGGGGGTCGCCCGGTCGTCGACGACGCCGGGCTCGTCGGGAACGTCTGAGCACCGGCGGCCGGACCACCGCGCCGGCAGCTCAGGCCGCTCGGCGGCACGGGGCACCTACCGGCATGCCCTCCGATGCCAGGCGACGGCCTGCTGATCGGTGAGCAGCGCGACCTGGTCGAGCACCACCCGCAGCCGGGCCCGGTCGTCCGGCGCGACGGCCCAGTCCTCGGCGCGGACCGGGTCGAGCCCGGCCGGCCCGCGCGCGACCAGCGTGGCGACCAGCTCGTGCAGCAGCTCGCGCTGCCGGGCCTGCATCGCCAGCCGCTGCGGATCGCTCATCACGTACCGGGTGGCGAGCTCCTTGAGCAGCACCACCTCGGCCTGCGCCTCGACCGGCACGACCAGGTCGGCGCGGTGCCGGGCGAGCGGCGCGTCGCCGTGGGCGTCGAGGGTGGCGTCGGTGGCGGCGAGCGCGAACCGGCCGACCAGCTCGCTGGTCATCCGCTTCATGGCGACCAGGTCGTCGCCGCCCGCGGTGCGCACGTCGAAGCCGTGCACCGCGCGGACCACCGGCAGCGCGTTCAGCTGCGCGGCCGCCTCGGCGCAGGCCCCGGCGTCGGTGCCGAACCGGCGGGCGGCCTCCGCGGCGAGCGCCTCCCGTTCGGACCGCGAGGACAGCACGGCCAGGTCCATCCGGCCGGCCAGCACCGCGTCCTCGACGTCGTGCACCGAGTAGGCGACGTCGTCGGCCCAGTCCATGACCTGCGCCTCCATGCAGCGCGCGCCGGGCCGCGCGCCGAGCCGCAGCCATTCCAGGGCGGGCAGGTCGTCGGCGTAGGCGCCGAACTTGCGCTCGGCGCCGCGCCGGGCCCACGGGTACTTCGTGGCGGCGTCCAGGGTCGCCCGGGTCAGGTTGAGCCCGCCGGGGCCGCGCCCGTCCGACGAGCGGGCCTTGGGCTCCAGCCGGGTCACGATCCGCAGCGTCTGCGCGTTGCCCTCGAACCCGCCGCAGGCGGCGCCCGCCTCGTCGAGCGCGCGCTCGCCGTTGTGCCCGAACGGCGGGTGGCCGATGTCGTGGGCGAGGCCGGCGGCGTCGACGACGTCCGGATCGAGGCCGAGCTCCTCGGCGATGCCGCGGCCGATCTGGGCGACCTCCAGCGAGTGCGTCAGCCGGGTGCGTGGGATGCCGGTGACCTCGGCGCCCTCCCCCGGCCCGACGACCTGGGTCTTCCCGGCGAGCCGGCGCAGCGCCGCCGAGTGCAGCACCCGGGCGCGGTCCCGGGAGAACGGGCTGCGCCGCTCCACCCGGCCGCGCTCCCCCAGGCCGGATCCCTTGGGCGGCTCGGGATGGCGCCGCTCGGCGTCGGCCGGGGTGTACCCGGGGGACGGCGCGACACCGGGCCGGGGCACCGACGAGATCCCCGGCGGCTCGGCCGGCCCGGACCGCTCAGCCGGCCCGGCCTGCCCAGCCTGCCCGGACCGCTCAGCCGGCCCGGCCTGCCCGGACCGCCCGGGCAGCACGGACGGCCCGGGTGTCCCGGGCGGACCGGCCAGCTCCGGCAGCTCGGCCACGGCCTCAGCCCTGCCCGGAGCTCGCCGTGTCGACCGAGGCGTGGGTCAGCGCGTAGAACAGCAGTGCCCCGGTCTCCCGGTAGATGTAGCGCAGCTGGGTCTCCCGGGTCTGCACGATCGGCCCGCTGCGGGTCGGCGACGTCCACGCCTCCAGCCCGGCGTCCCGCGCCATCGTGCGGGCCCGCAGGCTGTGCCACGGGTCGGACACCAGCAGCGCCGACGACCAGCCCTGCGACCGGGCGCTCGCGGCGACCGCCTGCAGGCTGCCGAGGGTGTCCGCGCCCTCCGGCACCGCCTCCACCGCCGACGCCGGGACCCCGCGGGCGACCAGCCAGTCCCGGCTGGCCTCGGCCTCGGTGTAGCGGTCGCCGGTGCGACCGCCGCCGACCGTGACGATCCGCGGGGCGACGCCGTCGGCGTAGAGCTGGGCGGCGTGCCGCAGCCGGGCGGCGAGCACCGCGCTCGGCTCCCCGTTGTACTGGGCGGCCCCCAGCACGACGACCGCGTCGACCGGGCGCTGGTCGTCGACCCGGGCGACCTGCCAGACCCGCAGCGCGGTCACGCCGACGACGGCGATCAGCATCACCAGCCCGCCGACCAGCAGCCGGGCCCCCCAGGTCATCCCGGTCCGGACCGGGCCGCGGGCCGGGGCCGGGCGGCCGCGGGCCGGGCCGCCGGGCGCCACCGGTGCCGCGCCGCCGAGGCCGCGGCGGGAGGAGGCTGCGCTCATCCGCCGATCCGTCCGGTCGAGCCCGCCAGCGCCGACGCCGACCGGCCGGCCCGCAGCGCGATCACCTGCGCGACGATCGACACCGCCGTCTCGGCCGGGGTGCGGGCGCCCAGGTCCAGCCCGACCGGGCCGTGGATCGCGGCGAACCCGGCGTCGTCGACACCGGCCGCGGCCAGCCGCTCCCGGCGGGCGGCCTGGGTACGGCGGGAACCGAGCGCGCCGAGGAAGCCGCGGCCGTGCGCCAGTCCCTCGAGCAGGATCGCGTCGAACGCCGGGGAGTGGTCGAGCAGGACCAGCACGTCGGCGTCGGTGAAGGCGGCGACCGCGGCCTGCGCGTCGGCCACCGTGGTGACGGTGCGCGCCGACCAGCCGAGCAGCCCGGCCTGCGCGTGCAGCGCGGCGCCCAGCGCACCCTCGCCGACCACCAGCACCGACGGCACCGGCACCCACACGTCGACCAGCACCGGGGTGCCCGCGGCATCGCTCTGCTCGGTGGCGGTGGCGCCGCGGCGCAGCAGCGCGCGGGCCGCGGCGGTGGCCGCCTCGTCGACCGCGGGCGCGCCCAGCGACCCGTGCCCGGTCGCCAGGTCGGGCCCGGTCAGCACCAGCGCGGACGTGCCGTCGAGGGTGGACAGCAGGGCCGCGGGGCGGGCCGCCTCCAGCGCCTCGCCGAGTGCCGCGGCCGGGCCGGGCGGCAGCGGGTGCCCGAGCAGGGTGGCGCCGCCGGCGCAGGCCAGCCCGGCTTCCAGCGCGGAGGACTCGGCGACCCGGGTGTCGCGGACCGCCGCCGCACCCGCGGCCGCCTCGGCGGCCAGCGGACCGGCCGCGTCGTCCAGCGCGCCGAGGTAGAGCAGGCCGGCCAGCTCGCCGGCCGGGGTGCCGGCCAGCAGCTGGCCGGACTCGACCGAGCCGAAGCCGTGCCGCTCCAGCACCCGGACCACGCCGATCCCGGGCGCTCCGCCGGCCGCCCACCGGCTCAGGGCGGCGCCGAGCGCGCGGCGCGGATCGGCGGGGGGCTGGGACGGACCGGTGCTCACGGGCGCCAGGGTAGCGACGGGGACCGACATGTTCCGGAGGGGAGCGCGGCCGGCGGCGCCGGGGAACCTTCCGGGTCCGCCGCCGGGTCACAGGGCCGGGTCACGGGGCCGGGTCACAGGGCCGGGTCACGGGGCCGAGTCACAGTTCGGAGACACGTGAGGAGGCCGACACGACGAGTGCGGCGCGGAACCGTACTATTCCGGCACGCGTTGTACGCGTCGACGACACATCCGATCGCGAGTCAGGAGTCATGGACCCCAGCGACAGTCCCGGCGCCGTCCGGCACACACCCGGACGGCGACCCCGCATCGCCCTCGTTCCCGCCCGTACCCACGGGCCCGACCGCCGGGCGGTGACGCTCCGGTGATCGGCACGATCCTCGGAATTCTGCTCGGCATCCTGGTGGTCCTGGCGATCACCGCACTCACCGGCTACTTCGTGGCGCAGGAATTCGGCTACATGGCCGTCGACCGCTCCCGGCTCAAGGCCAAGGCGGCCGAGGGCGACACCGGAGCGATCCGCGCACTCGACATCACCCGGCGCACCTCGTTCATGCTGTCCGGCGCCCAGCTCGGCATCACCGTGACCACCCTGCTGGTCGGTTACGTCGCCGAGCCGCTGATCGGCAACGGCATCGGCGAGCTGCTCGGCGTGGTCAACGTGCCGAGCGGCATCGGCGTCGCGATCGGCATCACGTTCGCGCTGCTGCTCTCCACCGTCGTCCAGATGGTCTTCGGCGAGCTGTTCCCGAAGAACCTGGCGATCGCCCGGCCGGAGCCCGTGGCGCGCTGGCTGGCGCTGTCCACGAAGACCTACCTGGCGATCTTCGGCTGGATCATCAAGCTGTTCGACGCCGCGTCCAACCTGCTGCTGCGCGCGCTGCGGATCGAGCCGGTGCACGACGTCGAGCACTCGGCCACCCCGCGCGACCTGGAAGCGATCATCGACGACTCGCGCGACTCGGGCGATCTCGCCCCGGAGTTCGCCGTCCTGCTGGACCGGGTCGTCGACTTCACCGACCGGACGGCGCGGGCCGCGATGATCCCGCGCCCGCGGGTGTCCTGGGTGCGCGACGACGCCACCGTGGAGAGCCTGATCGGCCAGATGGCCGTCCAGCACTCGCGCTACCCGGTGCTCGGGACGCCGCCCGACGCGGCCGACCCGGACAACGCGATGGAGCTGGTCGGCGTCGTCTGCCTCAAGGACGTGCTGGCCCTGTCCGAGCGCACCGACCTGGGTGGCCGCGGCGCGGCCGACGTCCTGGTCTCGGAGCTGATGCGGGCGCCGGTGCTGGTGCCGTCCTCGCTGCCGCTGCCGCAGGTGATGGCCCGGCTGCGGGAGGAGGGCGAGGAGCTCGCCTGCGTGCTCGACGAGTACGGCGGCCTGGCCGGCGTCATCACCGTCGAGGACGTGGCCGAGGAGCTGGTCGGCGAGATCACCGACGAGCACGACCAGGCGGGCACCGACCAGGCCCGGCAGGCCGAGGACGGCTGGGTGGTGCCGGGCGACCGGCACGTCGACGAGGTCGGCAGGCTGATCGACGCCGAGCTGCCCGAGGGCGACTACCAGACCGTCGGCGGCCTGGTGATGGCCGAGCTGCAGCGGCTCCCGGAGCCGGGTGACGAGATCGTCGTCATGATCCCGGCCGAGAGCCCCGACGACCCGCCCCGGGCGCTGCGGATCAGCGTCCAGGAGGTGGACCGGCGGGTCCCGTCCGCGGTGCACCTGGTGTGGACCGAGCCCGCCGGGGCCGATGAGCAGGAGGTGCGGGCATGAGCGTCACCTCGATCGTCGTCTCCATCGCCCTGGTCGGGCTGAGCGCGTTCTTCGTGGCGGTGGAGTTCGCACTCGTCGCCGCCCGGAACTACCGGCTGGAGGAGGCCGCGCAGACCTCGGCGTCGGCGCGCGCCGCACTGCGCAGCGCGAAGGACCTGTCGCTGCTGCTGGCCGGCTCCCAGCTGGGCATCACGCTGTGCACGCTGGGGCTCGGTGCGGTCGCGAAACCGGCCGTCGACTACGCCCTGCGCCCGGTGCTGGAGGGATGGGGGCTGGCCTCCGGCATCGCCGCGGTCGTCTCCTTCATCCTGTCGCTGATCGTGGTCACCTTCGTCCACCTGGTGGTGGGTGAGATGGCGCCGAAGTCCTGGGCGATCTCGCACCCGGAGCGTTCGGCGATCATGCTGGCGATCCCGATGCGCGGCTTCATGGTGCTGACCCGGCCGATCCTGGTGCTGCTCAACGGCCTGGCGAACCGCTGCCTGCGGGCGGTCGGCGTCGAACCGGTCGACGAGATGGCCTCCGGCCGCAACGCCGACGACCTGCGCGAGCTGGTCGACCACTCGGCGAAGACCGGTGCGCTGGACCAGGAGCGGCGCGACCAGCTGGTCACCGCGCTGGAGCTGGAGCGGACGCCGCTGAGCGAGCTGGCGCACGAGCCCTCCGGGGTGGCGGCCGACGACGACGTCAGCACCGTCCAGGAGACCGCCCGGCGGACCGGCCACCTGCGGCTGATCGTCCGGGACGGGGACACCCCGATCGGCTACGTGCACGTGCGGGACACGCTGACCCGCGAGCCCGGCACCCGGGCCCGCGAGCTGATGCGGCCCGTCCTCACGCTCCCGGCGGACACCCGCTACAACGCGGCGGTGAACACGATGCGCGAGCAGCGTGCGCACCTGGCGCTGGTGGAGTCCGACGGCGACCTGATCGGCATCATCACGCTGTCCGACCTGGTGGAGCGGCTGCTGCCCGAGCCGGTGTAGCACCCGCGGCACGCAGATCGGCCCCCGCCCGTACCCACGGGCGGGGGCCGATCCGTGTCGTGCGGGGCCGGTCAGCAGCCGAGCAGGCGGGTGGCCAGGTAGGTCTCGACCTGGTCCAGCGCGACCCGCTCCTGGGCCATCGAGTCCCGCTCCCGGATGGTCACGGCCTGGTCGGTCAGGGTGTCGAAGTCGACCGTGATGCAGAACGGCGTGCCGATCTCGTCCTGCCTGCGGTAGCGGCGGCCGATCGCGCCGGCGTCGTCGAAGTCGACGTTCCAGCTCTTCCGCAGCTGCGCCGCGAGATCGCGGGCCTTCGGCGACAGCTCCGCGTTGCGCGAGAGCGGCAGCACCGCGGCCTTCACCGGGGCGAGCCTGCGGTCCAGCTTCAGCACGACGCGCTTGTCCACGCCGCCCTTGGCGTTGGGCGCCTCGTCCTCGGTGTATGCCTCGATCAGGAAGGCCATCATCGACCGTCCGACGCCGGCCGCGGGCTCGATCACGTACGGCCGGTAGCGGGTGTCGGTGGCCTGGTCGTAGAACGACAGGTCGACGCCCGAGTGGTTCGAGTGCGTCGTCAGGTCGAAGTCGGTGCGGTTCGCGATGCCCTCGAGCTCGCCCCACTCCTGGCCGGTGAAGTTGAACCGGTACTCGATGTCGACGGTGCGCTTCGAGTAGTGGGAGAGCTTCTCCTTCGGGTGCTCGTACTGCCGCAGGTTGGCACCGTCGATGCCCAGGTCGGTGTACCAGCGGGTGCGCTCGTCGATCCAGTACTGGTGGATCTCCTCGTCCTGCCCCGGCTCGACGAAGTACTCCATCTCCATCTGCTCGAACTCGCGGGTCCGGAAGATGAAGTTGCCCGGGGTGATCTCGTTGCGGAAGCTCTTGCCGATCTGGCCGATGCCGAACGGCGGCTTCTTGCGCGAGGTCGTCTGCACGTTCAGGAAGTTGACGAAGATGCCCTGGGCGGTCTCCGGGCGCAGGTAGGCCATGCCCTCCTCGGACTCCACCGGGCCGAGGAAGGTCTTCAGCATCATGTTGAACTCGCGCGGCGCGGTGAACTGGCCGCGGGTGCCGCAGTTCGGGCAGGGCACCTCGGACAGGTCGTTCGGGTCGGCGGCCTCCGGGTCGCGGCCCTTGCGCTCGGCGAACTCCTCGGCGAGCTGGTCGGCGCGGTAGCGCTTGTGGCACGACGTGCACTCGACCAGCGGGTCGGTGAAGGCGTTGACGTGCCCGGAGGCGACCCAGGTCTGCCGCGGCAGGATGACCGACGAGTCCAGGCCGACGACGTCGTCGCGGCCGGTGACCATGGTCTTCCACCACTGGCGCTTGATGTTGTCCTTGAGCTCGACGCCGAGCGGACCGTAGTCCCACGCCGACCGGGTACCGCCGTAGATCTCCCCGGAGGCGAAGACGAATCCGCGACGCTTGGTCAGCGCGACGATGGTCTCGATCTTGGCGGAGGTCGGCTTGCTGGCCACTGGCGGTACTCCAGGTCCGGGATTCGGGAATGCCCACCCGCGGATTCGCAAGGTGGGTTCTACAGATTACCGGCCCCGCATGACCCGATTCCGGCCGCCCGGCTCAGCCGAGCAGCGAGGGGTGGTGGGCGGCGGACGCGCCGGGAGCCACCGACAGCAGGGTCTCGTGCGTCGACTCGGTCGTGGTGTCGGCCTCGGCCAGCAGCGGGTGCACGTGCTCGCGGACCGGGAACGGCCCGAGCGCCCGCCGGTAGGCGTCGACCGAGTCGAAACGGACCGTCAGCACCCACTGCTGCCGGTCCTCGATCGCCCGGCCCGCCTCGCCGCCCCGGCAGCCCGGCTGGGCGGCGAGCAGCTCCAGGGCGCGGGCGGCGCGCGCGGTGAAACGGGGGGCCTCGTCGGGCGACACGGTGAACCGGCAGACCAGCAGCACGGCGCGACGATAACGAACACGCCTACCATGTCGGGTGCGGCCGGCTGGGCTCGATCAGCGCCGGGGGTGTGGCCGCCATCTCCGGGGACGGGACGGAACCACGATGTCTGCCGCAGCGGAGACCACCCGGACCCCGGGGTCGGACGAGCACGCCGGGGAGCACCACCCCGCGCCGGCTCCCGGCCCGGTCCGCGATCCGCGCACCCTCGCGGCGGCCGGGGACCTGCTGCGCGCGCTGGCGGCGCCGGTGCGGATCGCGATCGTCCTGCAGCTCCTGGAGCACGCGCGCTGCGTGCACGACCTGGTCGACGCGCTGGGCGTCACCCAGCCGCTGATCAGCCAGCACCTGCGGGTGCTGAAGTCGGCGGGTGTGGTCGAAGGTGAGCGCAAGGGCCGGGAGGTGCTCTACTCCCTGGTGGACGACCATCTCGCCCACATCGTGGTGGACGCGGTGGCGCACGTGGAGGAGGACTCGTGAGCGATCAGGCGGTGCAGGACGGGGTGGAACAGGCCGAGCGGGCCGAGCGCTCGACGGCCGGTCCGCGCGGCATCCGGGCGACCCGGCAGCGGGCGGCGGTGATCGCGCTGCTCGACCGGATCGAGGACTTCCGGTCCGCCCAGGAGATCCACGAGGAGCTCCGCCGCACCGGCGAGGGCATCGGACTGACGACGGTGTACCGGACCCTGCAGACCCTCGCCGAGGGCGGCGAGGTCGACGTGCTGCGGACCGGCTCCGGCGAGGCCGTCTACCGGCGCTGTGCCAGCGAGCACCACCACCATCACCTGGTCTGCCGGCGGTGCGGCGCCGCGGTGGAGATCGAGGGGCCCGCCGTGGAGTCGTGGGCGCAGTCGATCGCCGAGCAGCACGGCTTCACCGACCTGTCGCACACCCTGGAGATCTTCGGGCTGTGCCGGGCCTGCTCGGCGGGCCGCGGCTGATCCTCGGACCGTGACCGGGCGGCTGTCCTCGGAGCTGTTGGGTTTCGGCCCCGCCGATCGGGTGCTGCTGGTCAACGCCGACGACCTGGGCATGCACCCGGCGATCAACGAAGCGGTCTTCGCCGGGCTCGCCGACGGAATCGTGCGCTCGACGAGCCTGATGACGGTCTGTCCCGGCACCGAGCAGGCACTGGCGATGCTGCGCCGGCGAGCGGACACACCCGCCGGCGTGCACCTGACCCTGGTGCGCGACCGCCCCGGCGACGACTGGCGCCCGACCGCACCGGTCGAGCGGGTCGCGTCCCTCGTCGACGCGACCGGTCGGTTCCCGGAGCAGACCTCGCCGTCCTGGTCGGTGCGGGACTTACGGATCGAGCACGTCGAGATCGAGTTCCGGGCGCAACTCGCGTCGGTACTGCGGACCGAGGTACGTCCGACGCATCTCGACTTCCACTGTCTCGCCGACGGCGGCCGGCACGACATCCTCGACGTGGCGACCGGTCTGGCGGCCGAGCACGGTCTCGCGGTCCGGATATGGCTGGAACCTGGTCTGGGTCGCGCCCGAGCCGCCGGCCTGCCGGTGGTGGATCACCCGTTCCTCGACAGCTTCGGCATTCGTCCCGGCGGCAAGGCGGACCACTACGAGCGCCTGCTGCGGGAGCTCCCCGCAGGACTGACGGAATGGGCGGTGCATCCCGCCGTCCGCGGCACCGGCACCGCCGAGGCATCCGGATCGCGGGTGCGGACCGGTGATCACGACTTCCTCGTCTCGCCCCGCGCTCGACGGGTCATCGACGAGGAGGGCATCGAACTGATCGGCTACGACGCTCTGCAGCCGGTGTGGCGGCGTCGGCGCGACGGTGTGCAGCGCCGAGCCGCAGCCGGTCGTCCGCAGTCGAGGCCGTGACCGGTCGGGATCGCGACCTGCCGGGATGGTGATCAGCCCGGTGCCGCCGAGCCCCAGGGCATCCCGGCGCCGCGGCGCACGATGGCCCGCAGCGCGGCGACGTGGCCGTCGAAGGTCTGCCGGCCGTCCTCGGTCATCCGCACGCGCACCCGTTTCCCGCGCCCGACACCGTCGCGCTCCAGCGCGACCAGCCCGGCCTCCTCCAGGGTGGCCAGCTGCTTGGACAATGCCGAGTCGGACATGTCCAGCGCGTCGCGGAGCAGCCCGAACTCGATCCGGTCGGTCGCCGAGAGCAACGACAGCAGCGACAGCCGGGTCGGGGCGTGCACGAGCTCGCTGAACCCGGGTGGCCGGACCGGTGACACCGGGCTCAGGCCCGGTGACCGAGTCGCCGCGACCACAGCCGGACGCCGAGGAACAGCAGCACCAGCGCCCCGGCCGCCGACACCGTCTGGTCGAACGGGATCCCGGCGTACCGCATCGGCACGCCGATCACCATCAGCAGCACGTAGAGAACCACGAGGAGCACGGCGCACACCGCCATCCGCTCACCGAAGGTGCTGCGGTGCGCGGTCACCGGCGATCGCCGGTGCGCGACCCACCCCACGGCCGTGAGCAGGGCCAACGTCAGCAGCCACGTCCCCCATCGCAGGAACCAGCCGTCCGGTGCCGGGTCCAGGGCGCGCAGGTCGGACGTCAGCGTGTGAGCGAGCAGGATCGCGACGGCGGCCAGCACGGACCAGCGTGGCGTCCCTGCCCACAGCGCGAGCCACGTCGCATGGCCACGCCGCCGGTTCACCTCGGACAGCGCCGCGCGAGCCTCGTTCTCGTCCATCGCAGCACCCCGATCGTTTCCGTGCCGGCAAGTTTCCCCGAGGACGTCCGGCCCGGCAACCCCCTGTCCGGAGGTGACGTCGCCCGGCGGATCCGCCGGTGACGCGGGTTCAGCGGTCGCAGCCCGGCAGCCCGGGCCGCTCCCCCAGCCCGAACGGGTCCAGCGGGCGCGGGTCCGGGGTGGGCGTCCAGCGGCCGTCGACGACGGCGTAGGTCCATCGCGGGCCGCGCCGGGCCAGCCGGCCGAGGGCGTCCACCAGCCGGTCGACGTCGGACCCGGTGCTGCGCAGGCCGAGCGAGACGCGGACCGCGTCGTCGCCGTCGTTGCAGCGGGCGAGCAGCGGGTGCGCGCAGAACCGGCCGTCCCGCACGCCGATGCCGTGCTCCGCGGACAGCGCGGCCGCGACCAGCCCGGCCGGGAGATCGCCGAGGGTGAACGAGACGGTCGCGGTCCGGTCCGGTGCGTCGTCGAAGATCGACAGCGTGCGCAGGCCGGGCACCGAGGCGAGCCCGGCGTGCAACCGCGCGGCGAGCGCCCGCTCGTGCGCGGGCAGCTCGTCGTCGATCACCGGCTCCAGCGCGCGGCAGGCCGCCGCCAGCGCGGCCGCACCGAGCACGTTCGGCGTGCCGCCCTCGTGCCGCTGCGGCGCGGGCAGCCAGGCCACCTCGGTGCGGTCCCCGGCGACCGCCACCGACCGCACGGCACCGCCACCGGCGAGGTGCGGCTCGGCGGCGTCCAGCCAGTCCCGGCGCCCGACCAGCACTCCGGCCCCGAACGGCGCGTAGATCTTGTGCCCGGACAGCGCGAGGTAGTCGGCGCCCCAGCCGGCCAGGTCGAGCCTGCGGTGCGGGGCGAGCTGGGCGGCGTCCACGCAGACCCGGGCACCGGCGGCGTGCGCGATCGCCACGACGTCGGCGATCGGCAGCAGCTCACCGGTCACGTTCGACGCCCCGGTGACGGCGACCAGCGCGGCGTCCGGGCGGGCGGTGAGCTCGGCGCGCAGCGCGTCCAGCGTGTCGACGATCGTGCGTCCGGCCCGGACGACCCGGTGCTCGCCGTGCCGCCAGGCCAGCAGCGTCGCATGGTGCTCCAGGTCCAGCGTCACCACCGGCCCCGGCACCGCGCGGGCGAGCAGGCCGAGCGCGTCGGTGGTGTTGCGGGTGAACACCACGGCGTCGCCGGGCCGGGCGCGGACGAAGCGGGCGACGTCGGCGCGCGCGTTCTCCAGCAACGACGTGCAGACCCGCGAGGTGTAGCCGGCGCCCCGGTGCACGCTGCCGTGGTAGGGCAGCACCTGCGCGACGTGCGCGGTGACCGCGGCCAGCGCGGGCGTCGAGGCGGCCGAGTCGAGATCGCAGTACCGGACCGGCCCGCCGTCGACCAGTGGCACGGTGAGATCGGCGCCGGTGACCGCGGGGAGCGCGGCGGCGGGGCGGGTGGTGTCGTGAAGCAGGGCAGCGGTCATGTCCGTCCTCCGGATCACAAGGATCCGGGGCAGCCGTGCTGCGGGTGCCGGATCCGCGCTTGCCGGCGCGGGTGTCGCGACGGCCCGGTCATCACCCGGGGCACCCCACCGCGGAGGAGGGTTGCCGGCCAGCAAGCCGGGGCTTCGCGCTGGCACTCGTGACCTTTCGGTGCAGGAGGCTAGCACCGGCCGCCGGATCGGCGGCACGGTGGCCGCCCGGAGAGGCACAGGTCACAGAACGTCTCATAACGCGACACCGTGCCGCGGCACCCGCCGATACCGTGATCCACCGGAGGTGGGGTCGACGATGACCGACACGCACGACGACGGCGCACCCGGTGACGGTGCCCCCGCGGCACCGACCACGGTGCGGCGGATCGACGTCCCGGAGTCCGGCGAGCTGGCACAGCTCGCGGCGGTCTTCGAGGACCTGCAGTACGTGCTGCGCTGCTGCGAGCACCTGGTGACCGCGCTCGGCGGGCCGGAGTCCGGCCCGGTCCGGGTGGACGCCGATCCGGCCCTGGTCGAGGCGCTGTGGACGGGGGCGGTGATCGGCTACGTCCGCTGCTTCTCCGGCCGCACCAAGACCCTCACCAAGGCCGACCTGGAGAAACTGGAGCTCGACGGCGACGTCGGCGACTTCCACGAGATGGTGGTCAAGCTGCGCGACCACTACGCGTCGCGGCACGTGAACCCGCGCGAGTCGTACTCGATCGGGGTCGCCCAGTCGAACGACGGCACCCCGCGCGGCGTCGCGATCGTCTCCACCCCGCGGCCGCTGGTCGACGAGACCACGGTCCGCCTGCTCGGCCGGGTCGCCTACGGGCTGTCCGGGCTGGTCGACGCCCGGATGACGAAGTCGCAGAACGACGTGCTCGGCGTCGCCCACGACATGACGCCCGCCCAGCTCTCGGCGCTGCCGCTGGTCCATCTCGCCGGCGAGGCGGAGGCGGCCGGACCGGCCGACGGGGAGAGCCCCGCCACCGGGTGACGCCCGCGGTGCATGGATCGCCGCACACCGGTAACCCTCCTGTCGACGAGCACGATCGCCGACGAGGAGGCAGTCCCCAGATGACGACCCGCACGACCACCCCCGACGCCGTCCACACCGCGCTGGACGGCGTCACGTTCCCGGCCGGCAAGGACGAGCTCGCCGCCGGGGCGGAGCGCAACGGCGCCGACGCCGCGACCGTCGAGGCGATCCGGGCCGTCCCGGCCGCGGACTACGGCTCGGTCGCGGACGTCGTCGCCGCGGTCGACACCGCCGACGAGTCGCGGGAGGAGACCGAGCAGCTGCGGGCCCAGCGGCGCGCCCGGCACACCCACCCGGGCCTGTCCGAGGCGACCAAGGACGTCGACCCGGTCAACCCGATCGCCGAGGAGCTCGGCACCAACCGCAAGCGGTGAGGACGGAGCCGGGCCGGGCGACCGGCCCGGCCGTCCACGAGCTCAGTCGTCCACGAGTTCTGCGCGCATGCTCGACGCCGACGACACGACCAGCATCAGCAGCGTGCCCATCGGCGCCTCGGCCAGTCCGGACGCCGGGAACGCGTAGCGCAGCGTCACGTCCCAGCCGCGCTCGCCGCGCACCACCCGCGGGGTCCCGAACAGGCCCTCCCCCACGCCGAGACCGACCCGCGACGGCACGTCCGGATCGGCCAGGTCCCACGCCACCACGCAGGTGATGTTGAGGACCGGCAGGCCCTCCTCCAGCTCGGTGCCCTGCACGACGCACAGCACGCCGCCGTGCGCGAAGGTCAGCGCACCGTCGTCGTCGACGACGACGTCGTGGAACCGTTCGAGGGCCGCCCGGGCCGTCCCGAGCATCCCGGTGATCACCGCGTCGGTCACTGGCTCCGCACCCCGTCCGCCGTGCCGGCGTTGTCCTGCGCCCCGCCGAACCGCCGGTCCCGGCGGGCGTAGATCTCGATGGCCTGCCAGATGTGCCGGCGGTCGAAGTCCGGGAACAGCGTGTCCAGGAAGACCATCTCGGCGTACGCGCTCTGCCAGAGCAGGAAGTTCGACGTCCGCTGCTCCCCCGACGACCGCACGAACAGGTCGACGTCGGGCATGTCCGGCTCGTCCAGGTGCCGGGCCAGCATCCGTTCGTCGATCTTGTCCGGGTTGATCCGCCCCTCGGCGGCGAGCCGGGCGATCTGCCGGACCGAGTCGACGATCTCCGCCCGGCCGCCGTAGTTCACGCACATCGTGAGGTTCAGGACGTCGTTGTGCCGGGTCCGCTGCTCGGCGACCTCGAGTTCCTTGATCACCGACCGCCACAGCCGCGGCCGCCTGCCCGCCCAGCGGACGCGCACGCCCATCGCGTCCATCTCGTCCACCCGGCGGCGGATCACGTCCCGGTTGAAGCCCATCAGGAAGCGGACCTCGTCCGGGCTGCGCCGCCAGTTCTCGGTGGAGAACGCGTACGCCGACAGCCAGCCGACACCCATCTCGATGCAGCCGCGGGCGACGTCCATCAGCGACGCCTCGCCGCGCTTGTGGCCCTCCGTGCGGGGCAGGCCGCGGGCGTTCGCCCAGCGGCCGTTGCCGTCCATCACGAGGGCGACGTGGCGCGGCACCAGCGCCGCCGGGATCGCCGGGGGCCGCGCGCCGGACGGGTGCGGTGGGGGAGGCTGGAACGGCACGTCCTGCACCCTACGTCGGCCCCCGGGACGGCTCAGATCCGGAACTGCTCGTCCGGTTCCTCGCGCACCGGCCAGGCCGGCACCTCCGAGTCCTCCAGCCGCTCCACGGTCTCCCGCAGCTCCCGCATCCCGCGGTGGCCGCGGGCCCGGTCGACCTCGGACAGCGGCTCGCTGTCCTCCGGGCGGATCACCGGCAGCATCGGGATCGCCGGCCAGGCGCCGTCCTCGGTGCGGGCCCGGACCTGGCGCATCGCCCGCGTCGGGCCGTCCGGCGGCGACTCGGGCAGCAGCTCGGTCCGCAGCGGGATGAGCTGGGTGGGCGCGACCGGCAGCCGCTGGGTCGCAGCGGCGAGCCGGCGGGTGCGCTCGGTCGCGGCCGCGTCGTCCCGACCGTCCCGGCCGTCCCGGGTGTGGGGTGGTGGGGTCACGTGCGCCTCTCCGTCGGATCCGATCGGTCAGCTTCGATCACGGGAGCGTAACGAGCGGCGGAGCGGGGTTGCCCGGCGGAAGCCCGGATCACCCGGTGGAGTCGGCGGATGTGGCGCGATACGCGACCGGCGGTCCACCGTCGGCGGGCCGGGCACCGGCCGGACCGTTCGACGCCGCCGGGAGGCCTTCCGGCGGGCGCTGCGGCGCAACCGGATCCGGCCCAGGACGGGTCCGGGGCCTGCGGTCCACCAGCGGCAACGAACGGAGCTGCCGCTCCAGGTGCCACTGCAGGTGGGCCGCGACCAGGCCGCTGGCCTCGCGGCGGGTCGGGTCGGCCGAGGCGTCGGCGACCGTCCAGTCACCGTGCAGCAGCGCCTCCAGCAGCGTGACCGTCTCGGCGGCCGGGGTGACCGACCCGGGCGGCCGGCAGCGCGGGCAGACCATCCCGCCGCCGGCGACGGTGAACGCCCGGTGCGGGCCCGGTGTCGCACAGCGCGCGCAGTCCGACAGCGACGGCGCCCAGCCGGCGTGGCTCATCGCGCGCAGCAGGAACGCGTCCAGCACCAGCGCCGGTTCACGCAGGCCGTCGGCCAGCGCCCGGGTCGCGCCGAGCAGCAGCAGGTACACCCGCAGCGACGGCTCCCCCTCCTCGGAGACCAGCCGGTCGGCGGTCTCCAGGATCGCGCAGCCGCACGAGTACGCCGACCAGTCGGCGACGATCGCCGGGGCGAACGCGTCGACGGTCTGGGCCTGGGTGACGACGTCGAGCGTGCGGCCGGTGTAGCACTGCACGTCGACGTGGTTGAACGGCTCCAGCCGCGCCCCCCAGCGCGACCGGGTGCGGCGCACACCCTTGGCGACCACCCGGATCTTCCCGCGCTGCCGGGTGAGCATCGTGACGATCCGGTCGGCCTCGCCGAGCTTCTGCACACGCAACACGATCCCGGTGTCGCGGTACAGCTGGGCCATGCACCCAGCGTAGGCGCTGCCCCGCGGCCCGGCGCGCAGGCTCGGCTCAGAAGCCGAGCTTGCGCAGCTGCTTGGGGTCGCGCTGCCAGTTCTCCGCGATCTTCACGTGCAGGTCGAGATAGACCTTCGTGCCGAGCAGCCGCTCGATCTGCCGCCGGGCGTCCGAACCGACCTGCTTGAGCCGGGCACCGCCGCGGCCGATCACGATCCCCTTCTGGCTGGACCGCTCGACCCAGACGATCGCGTGGATCTCCAGCAGGTTCGTCTTCTCGATGGTCTCCTCGACCGTGACCGCGATCGAGTGCGGCAGCTCGTCCCGCACCCCCTCCAGGGCCGCCTCCCGGATGAGCTCGGCGACCAGGGTCTCCTCCGGCTCGTCGGTGAGGTCGCCGTCCGGGTAGAGCTGCGGGCCCTCCGGCAGCTGCGCGACCAGCAGATCGGCGAGCAGCGACACCTGGAACCCGGACTGCGCCGAGGTCGGGACGACCTCGGTGAAGTCCATCAGCCCGGAGACCTCGGCCAGCCGCTCCGCCACCTGCTCCGGCGGTGCCAGGTCGGTCTTGGTGACGACGGCGATCACCGGGGTGTGCGCGGCGACCTTGCGCAGCTCCTCGGCGATGAACCGGTCGCCGCGGCCGACCTTCTCGTTCGCCGGGACGCAGAACCCGACGACGTCGACCTCCGCCCAGGTCTCGCGCACCACGTCGTTCAGCCGGGAGCCGAGCAGGGTCCGCGGCCGGTGCAGACCGGGCGTGTCGACCAGGACGATCTGCGCGTCCTCGCGGTGCACGATGCCGCGGATCGCGTGCCGGGTGGTCTGCGGCCGGCTGGAGGTGATCGCGACCTTCCGGCCGACCAGCGCGTTGGTCAGCGTCGACTTGCCGGCGTTCGGCCTGCCGACGAAGCAGGCGAAGCCGGACCGGAAACCCTCCGGGGAGGTCGGGAGCGTCACGCGGCGGCACCCAGCCGGCCGAGGATCTCCCGGCCGATCGGCAGGGCCGCGGTCGCCGCCGGGGACGGCGCGTTGAGCACGTGCAGGATGGACCCGGCCGCGCCGGCGCCGTCCGGGCCGGGCTGGTCGAGGAACAGGAAGTCGTCGACCAGGGTGCCGTCGGCCTTCACCGCCTGCGCCCGGACGCCGGCGCCGGCCGGGTGCAGGTCCTCCGCGGTCACGTCGGGGAGCATCCGCTGGATCTGGCGGACCATCGCCCGGCGGGACAGCGACCGCTGCACCTCGCCGATGCCGTAGCGCCAGTGCTTGCGGGCGATCCGGATCATGCCGGGGTAGGTGAGGGTGCCGAGCAGCTCGGCGGGCCGGATCGTGCGCCAGTCGTAGCCCTCCCTGGCCATCGCCAGTACGGCGTTCGGCCCGGCGTGCACGTGGCCGTCGATGCCGCGGGTGGCGTGCACCCCGAGGAACGGGAACTCCGGATCGGGCACCGGGTAGATCAGGCCGCGGACCAGCGACGCGGCCCGCTCGGAGAACCCGGAGTACTCGCCGCGGAACGGGACGATGCGCACGCCCGGATCGGCGCCGGCCAGGGTGGCCAGCTCGTCGCAGCGCAGGCCGCCGCAGACCACGACCCGCTTGCCGAGCAGGTCGCCCTGCGAGGTCCGGACCACCACGTCGGACGGGCGCCGGGCGAACCCGGTGACGGCCCGGCCCAGGTGCACCTCGCCGCCCGCCTTCTCCACCAGCTCGCCCAGCTTCTCGGCGATCGCGCGGTAGTCGCAGATGCCGGTGGAGGGCACCCACAGCGCGGCGAGGCCGCGGACGTCCGGCTCGTAGGTCTTCATCCCGTGCTCGTCGAGCCGGTGGTTCTCCACCCCGTTCGCGTCGCCGCGGCGGGCCAGCTCGTCGAGCCGGGGCAGCTCCGCGGGCTCGGTCGCCACGACCAGCTTCCCGCACACCTGGTGCGGCAGGTCGTGCTCCCGGCAGAACGCGACCGTCTCCGCGCACCCGGCGACCGCGAGCCGGGCCTTGTAGCCGCCGGGCGCGTAGTACAGACCGGAGTGGATGACGTTCGAGTTGTTGCCGGTCTGGTGGTTCGCCAGCCGGGGCTCCCGCTCGACGACGGCGACCGACAGCCCGGCGGCGGTCGCGGCGAACGCGGTGGCCAGGCCGACGATGCCGCCGCCGACGACCACAAGGTCGTAGGACGGTGTCGGGGGCAGTCCGGCACCGGCCGGGATCGCCCCCGGGGCGCCGTTGCGGTCGCTTCCAGCCATCGGTTCCTCCTCCGGTCCCGCGGCGGGCGGGGCCGTTGTGCTGCTCGTCCGCACGGCCGGTCCGGGCCGTGCCGGGGTGCTACGCCCGGTCGGCGCGGACCGCGCCGCTGTGCTCCGCCGGGTCGCCCGCGGCCGGATCGGGCCCGTCGTCGGCCCGCGCGGGGGTGGTCTCGTCGTCGTCTGCCACCGGTTCGAGCGGGCTGACCAGCACCGATGTGATCCGGATCCGGCCGCGGGCGTCCTTGCCGCCCTCGCCCTCCAGGCGGAGCAGGCCCTCCACCTCGGCGACCGCGCCGGGCAGCGGCACCTTGCCCAGGCGCTGGGCGAGCAGGCCGCCGACGGTGTCGACGTCGGCCGTCTCCAGCGCCCGGCGCAGCTCCTCCTCCCGCGGGGTGCCGCGGAAGCGCCCGGCGAACAGCTCCTCCAGGTCCTCGACCGGCAGCCGGGAGGCCACCCGGAACGCGCCGTCGTCGACCTCGGCGACCTCCGGGATCTCCTCGGTGTCGTACTCGTCGGTGATCTCCCCGACGATCTCCTCGAGGATGTCCTCGATCGTCACCACACCGGCCGTGCCGCCGTACTCGTCGACCACGACGGCCATGTGGTTGCGGGTGCGCTGCATCTCGCGCATCAGCTCGTCGCTGCGCTTGGAGTCGGGCACGAACGCGGCCGGCCGGAGGATCTCGGGCAGCGACTTCTGCGGAGCGCCGCGGAACTGCGCGTCGTCCCGGGCCCGGACCAGGTCCTTGAGGTACGCGACGCCGATCACGTCGTCGATGCCCTCACCGAGCACCGGGATCCGCGAGTAGCCGCTCTTGAGGGCCAGCCGGAGCACCTTGTCGACCGGGGTGTCGCGCTCGGCCCAGACCACGTCCGGCCGCGGCACCATGATCTCCCGGACCGGGGTCTCCCCCAGCTCGAACACCGAGTGGATCATCTTGCGCTCGCCCTCGTCGACCACGCCCCGGTTGCTGGCCATGTCGACCAGCTCGCGCAGCTCGACCTCGGTGGAGAACGGCCCGTCCCGGAAGCCGGGGCCGGGGGTGATCGCGTTGCCGAGCAGGATCAGCAGCTTCGCCAGCGGGGACAGCACCGTGCCGAGCGCCCGGATCGGCGCCGCGAGCAGCAGCCCGATCCGGTACGGATGCTGGCGGCCGAGCGTGCGCGGGCCCACCCCGACCAGCACGTAGCTCGCGATCACCATGATCACCCCGGTCAGCAGGAGGCCGATCCACGGCGCGGAGAACAGCGGCGCGAGCGCGACCGCGAGCAGGATGACGGCGACGGTCTCGCAGGTCACCCGCAACAGCATCAGCAGGTTGACGTGCCGCGGCCGGTCCGCGACGACCGCCGACAGCGCGTTGCCGCCGGCCCGGCCGCTGCGCACGACCGCCTCGACCCGGGCCCGCGAGATCGACATCAGGGCCGAGTCGGCGGCCGCGAACACCCCGGCCAGCAGAACGAGAAGAAGTGTGGCGACGATCAGCCAGACGGTGGTCACTGGTCCTCCGGAGCCGCGTGATCAGGGTCGGACGGTACGGTCACCGGCCCGTTTCCTCCTCGAAACCGGCGGCGCCGAGCAGCCGGTCGTCGCTGCGGCGCTGGGCCTCCCGGGCCCGCAGCTGGGCCCGGTCGTCACGCCAGCGGACCAGCAGCCGGTTCTGCAGCGCGAACATCTCGCGCTCGTCCTCCGGTTCGAGATGGTCGTAGCCGAGCAGGTGCAGGATGCCGTGCACGGTCAGCAGGTGCAGCTCGTCGGCCAGGGTGTGGCCCGCCTTGCGGGCCTGGTCCCTGGCGAACGCCGGGCACAGCACGACGTCGCCGAGCAGGGCGGGGCCGAGATCCGGCGCATCGGGGCGCCGGCCGTCCTCGGCGAGCGAGTCCATCGGGAAGGCCATCACGTCGGTGGGGCCGGGCTCCTCCATCCAGCGGACGTGGAGCTCCTCCATCGTGTCCAGGCCGACCGCGGTGACCGCCAGCTCGGCGGCCGGGTTCACCTTCATCGCGTCCAACGCGTACCGGGCGACCGACACGATCTGTGCCTCGTCGATCGCGATCCCGGACTCGTTGACGACCTCGATGCTCACCCGTGTCGCCCCGTCCCCACCCGTCTCGTCCGTCTGGTTCCCGGCCAGCGTAGACGGGTGGTCCGACACTATCGGCGGCGCCCGCCGTGCCGGGTCGGCGGACCGTTGCGCGGCGCCCCGTTCCCGGCGTTCACCGCCGCGCGGCGCTCGGACACCGCGTCGAACCGGGCGTAGGCGTCGACGATGTCGGACACCAGCCGGTGCCGGACGACGTCGGCGCTGTCGAGGTAGGAGAAGTGCACGTCCTCGATACCCTCCAGGATGTCCTGCACCACGGCGAGCCCGGAGCGGGCGTTGCCGGGCAGGTCGACCTGGGTGATGTCACCGGTCACCACGATCTTCGAGCCGAAGCCGAGCCGGGTGAGGAACATCTTCATCTGCTCGGGCGTGGTGTTCTGCGCCTCGTCCAGGATGATGAACGCGTCGTTGAGCGTGCGCCCCCGCATGTACGCCAGCGGCGCGACCTCGATCGTCCCGGCGGCCATCAGCTTGGGGATCGACTCCGGGTCGATCATGTCGTGCAGCGCGTCGTAGAGCGGCCGCAGGTACGGGTCGATCTTCTCGAACAGGGTGCCCGGCAGGTAGCCGAGCCGCTCCCCCGCCTCGACCGCCGGCCGGGTCAGGATGATCCGGTTGACCTGCTTGGCCTGCAGCGCCTGCACGGCCTTCGCCATCGCCAGGTAGGTCTTGCCGGTACCGGCCGGGCCGATCCCGAACACGACGGTGTGCGCGTCGATCGCGTCGACGTAGCGCTTCTGGTTCAGCGTCTTCGGGCGGATCGTCTTGCCGCGCCGGGACAGGATGTCCAGGCTCAGCACCTCCGCCGGGGACTCGCCCAGCCGGCCGCCCTCGGCGGCGTCGGCGTCGGCGAGCATCGCCACGGTGCGCCGCACCGTGTCCGCCCCCACCAGCTGGCCACGCCCGGCGAGGGTGATCAGCTCGGTGAAGACCCGCTCGGCGAACGCGACGTCGCCGGGATCGCCGGAGAGGGTCAGCTCGTTGCCGCGGACGTGGACGTCGGCGGCCAGCTCGTCCTCCGCGGTACGGAGGCTCTCGTCGCGCGAGCCGAGCAGCGAGAGCAGCGCGGTGTCCGGTACGGAGATCTTCGACCGGACGGTCCCGCCCGGTGCCGCGTCGGACCGCAGGTCGGTCCGGGGGATGGAGCCGGGGTCGGTGCCGGTCAAGGGTGTGATCGCCTGCCTCTGTCTCGCGCGGTCGGTTGCCGGAATGGTACCCGCGCAACGCCGCCCGGCACCCGCCCATTCCGGCTCACCCGTCGACGAGCCCCTCCAGTGCACCCAGCGCCGCGGCCCAGCCCGGATGCGCGGGATCGATGAGCTGCACGTGGTCGGCGCCCTCGACCCGGACCAGCTCCGCGGAGTCGCCCGCCGCGGTCGCCTCGGCGACGAACGCCTCGCTCTGCGCGATCGGGACGGTCTCGTCGGCGGTGCCGTGCACGCACACCGACGGCACCCCCAGCGGCACCCTGCGGATGGGGCTCGCGATCGCGTACCGCTCCGGCGCCGAGCGTGGGGTGCCGCCGACCAGCGCGTCCACCGCGCTGTCGCCCAGGGAGGCGGCCGCGGCCAGGTCGAGCACACCGGCCAGCGGGACGACGCCGGCCATCCGCACCACCGGATCGGCACCCGGGTCACCGGGCTGCTGGCCCGGCCGGGCGGCCAGCCAGGCCGCCAGGTGCCCGCCCGCGGAATGCCCGAGCGCGTAGACCTTGCGGAGGTCGAACCGGGTGCTGCGCAGGGTGGACAGGTGGTCGGCGGCCATCGCGACGTCGTCGAAGGTGGCCGTCCAGCCACCGCCCGCGTCGACCCGGCGGTACTCGACGTTCCAGGTGGCGAACCCGGCCGCGACCAGCGCGGCCGCCACCGGGCGCATCAGCCCGAGATCGCTGCCGGCCCGCCAGAACCCGCCGTGCACGACGACGACGATCGCCCGCGGCAGCGGCCGGTCCTCCGGCACCGTGAGCTCGCCGAACTGGTCGGGATGGCCGCCGTAGGCGATCCGCTGCGGCTCGGGCGGGGCGGCGGTCGCGGTGGCCTCCGGCTCGGCGGGGACGTCGTCCCCGCCGCCGCAGGCACCGATCAGCGGCGTCGCGGCGAGACCGCCCAGGAGCACCCCGAAGGTGCGGCGGTCGATCCGCGGGGAGTGGTGTGGATCACGCACGCGGCGGATCATCGCACGTGAACGGGACGACGACGAGCAGATCGACCGGAACGGGACCGTCCGAATGCAGGGCGCGGACCGGACGGCGGCCTCCCGTCTCGGCCCGCCGGCGGTGCATCTGCGCCCGTCCGGTGGACCGGGACGTGGCCCGTGCCGACCATCATCGGCCACCTGCTGCCGAACAGGGCCGCGCCGGCGCTCAGCCGCCCGGATCGGCGGCGTCCCAGCGCCCGGTCCGGACCGCGATCGCACCGAGTGCCACGCAGGCGGCGGTCGAGGCGCGCAGGACCTCGGGGCCCATCCGGACCGGGACCGCACCGGCCCCGGTCAGCGCGGCGAGCTCGTGCTCGTCCACCCCACCCTCCGGGCCGACCGCCAGCAGCACCTCACCGGACCGCGGCAGCTCGACGTCGGCCAGGCCGGCCCGGGCGGACTCGTGCAGCACCAGCGCGAGATCCGCCCCGGCGACCCGCTGCGCGAGCTGCCGGGTGCTGACCGGCTCGCCCACCTCGGGCTGCCAGGGCCGGCGGGCCTGCTTCGCGGCCTCGCGGACCGTGCTGCGCCAGCGTTCCAGGGCCTTCGCGCCGCGCGGGCCGTCGTCCCACCGGGCCACGCAGCGGGCCGCCTTCCAGGGCAGGAACCCGTCGGCGCCCGCCTCGGTCGCGGTCTCCACCGCCAGCTCACCACGGTCGCCCTTGACCAGTGCCTGCGCGACGACGACGCGGACCGCCGGCCGGGGAACGTGCACCACGTCGAGCAGGCGGACCGCCAGCGCGTCACGGCCGACCGGGGCGACCGCCTCGGCGTGCGCGACGGCGCCCCGGCCGTCGGAGAGCATCAGCGCCTCGCCGGGCCGGAGCCGCCGGACCGTCGCGGCGTGCCTGCCCTCCGGGCCGTCGAGGACCGTCTCGGCGCCGGCCGGGGCGTCGATGCCGTCGACCAGGAAGAGCGGCGCCGTCGTCACGACGGCGGTGGGAGGCGGCGCAGGATCTCGCGGAGCATCCCGGTGTGCTCGGCCAGCGTCGCGGTGTGCTCGGCCAGCGTCGCCGCGTGCTGCTCGTGCAGCCGGGTGTGCTCGGCCAGCGTCGCGGTGTGCTCCGCCAGCGTCGCCGCGTGCTGCTCGTGCAGCCGGGTGTGCTCGGCCAGCGTCGCGGTGTGCTCGGCCAGCGTCGCGGTGTGCTCGGCCAGCGTCGCGGTGTGCTCCGCCAGCGTCGCGGTGTGCTGTTCGTGCAGCCGCGTGTGCTCGGCCAGGGTGCCGGTGTGCCCGTCGACGATGTCGCGGACGTCCACGACGGTGTCGGCGACGGCACGGAGGGTCTCGTCCTGGGAGTCGACACGGCGGGTCAGCGCGGCGATCTCGGATCGGGTCACGCCGCCCACCATGACAGCCGGACCGGTCCCACCGCGGCGGTTCGCGAAGATCGGGAACCGGCAGCCGCGGACGTCGGCACGGACGCCCACGGCGGGGCGTCTCATCGCCCGCCCCAGGTGTCGCGCAGCCGGGAGAACAGGCCGTGCCCGTTGCGCGCGCCGCCGACCAGATCGGGCTGCTCCTCGCCGCGCAGCCGCGCCAGCTCGCGCAGCAGCTCGGTCTGCTCCTTGTCCAGCCTGGTCGGCACCGCCACCTCGATGTGCACGAGGAGATCGCCGTAGCCGTCCACCCGGCCGGTGGAGCGCAGCCGGGGCATGCCCTTGCCGCGCAGCGTCCGGACCGCGCCGTGCTGGGTCCCCGCCTCGATCCCGATCTCCTCCACGCTGCCGTCGAGCAGGGTCAGCGGCAGCGTCGTCCCGAGCGCGGCGGCGGTCATCGGGAGCGGCAGCGTGCAGTGCAGGTCCGAGCCGTCCCGGGTGAAGATCTCGTGCGGGGCCTCCTCGACCTCGACGTACAGGTCGCCGGCGGGCCCGCCGCCCGCGCCGACCTCGCCCTGGCCGGCCAGCCGCACCCGCATCCCCTCGGCGACGCCGGCCGGGATCTTCACCGCGACGATGCGCCGGGACCGGACCCGGCCGTCGCCGGCGCACTGCCGGCACGGCTCCGGGATGACCTCACCGAACCCGCGGCAGGTGGGGCAGGGGCGGGCGGTGACGACCTGGCCGAGGAACGACCGCTGCACGCTCTGGATCTCCCCGGAACCGCCGCAGGTGTCGCAGGCGGTCGGGTGGGTGCCCTCGGCGCAGCCGGATCCCTGGCACTGGGTGCACATCACCGCGGTGTCCACGGTGAGATCGCGCTGCACGCCCGCGGCGCACTCCTCCAGGGTCAGCTCCATCCGGATCAGCGCGTCCGCGCCGGGCTGCACCCGGCTGCGCGGGCCCCGGCCGCGGCCACCGGCCGCGGTGCCGCCGAAGAAGGCGTCCATGATGTCGCTGAACCCGCCGAAGCCGGCGAACGGATCGCCACCACCGGCACCGCCGCCACCGCCGCGCGGGTCCAGCGGGTCCCCGCCGAGGTCGACGATCCGCCGCTTCTCCGGATCGGTCAGCACCTCGTAGGCCGCGCTGACCTCACGGAAACGCTCCTGCGCCGCAGCGTCGGGATTGACGTCCGGGTGCAGTTCCCTGGCGAGTCTGCGGTACGCCCGCTTGATCTCCGCGGCGTCGGCGCCCTGCTCGACGCCCAGGATCCCGTAGTAGTCGCGTGCCACCTGGCTCTTTTCCTCTAGGTCCTTCGTTCACTGGCGGCGGGGAGGTCCGCCGATTACCGCCCGGTCAGGATCTCACCCACGTAGCGGGCGACCGCATGCACCGCCGAGATCGTGCCCGGGTAGTCCATCCGGGTCGGTCCGACGACGCCCATCCCGCCCAGCGGTGTCCCCGAGCCGTACCCGACGGTGACCACCGACGCGGTCCGCAGGTCCTCGGCCTCGTTCTCCTCGCCGATCCGGACCGTGACCAGCCCGGACTCCTGGGAGGCCGCGAGCAGCCGCATCACGACGACCTGCTCCTCCAGCGCCTCCAGCACCTGGCGCAGCGAGCCGGGGAAGTCACCGTGGCTGCGGGTGAGGTTGGCCGTGCCACCGAGCACCATCCGCTCCTCCGGGTGCTCGACGAGCGTCTCGATCAGCACCGTCGCGACCTGGGTCAGCGACATCCGCAGGTCGTCCGGGCCGGTCTCGGGGAGCTCGGCGACCGCGGCGGACGCCTCGGAGAGCTTCCGCCCGTTCAGCGCGTTGCCGAGCATCTCCCGCAGCCGGGACACGTCGGCGTCGTCGAGGACGTCACCGAGATCGACCACCCGCTGGTCGACCCGGCCGGAGTCGGTGATCAGCACCAGCATCAGCCGGGCCGGGGTCAGCTGGACCACCTCGAGATGGCGGACGGTGGAGCGGGTCAGCGTCGGGTACTGCACGACGGCGACCTGCCGGGTCAGCTGGGCGAGCAGCCGGACGCTGCGACGGAGCACGTCGTCGAGATCGACCGCCCCCTCCAGGAACGACTGCACGGCCCGCCGCTCGGCCGCGGACAGCGGCTTGACCTGCGAGATCCGGTCGACGAACTGCCGATAGCCCTTGTCGGTCGGGATCCGCCCGGCACTGGTGTGCGGCTGGGCGATCAGCCCCTCCTCCTCGAGGACGGCCATGTCGTTGCGCACGGTCGCGCTGGACACCCCGAGGTTGTGCCGGTCGACGAGCGCCTTCGATCCCACGGGCTCGTGGGTGGAGACGTAGTCGGCGACGATGGCCCGCAGTACCGCGAACCGCCGCTCGTCGGCATTCATGTCCCGCGCACCTCCCCGGGCGGTGGGTCCCCTTCGGCTGTCCCGTCCATTCTATGCGCCGACGGGCGGTGCGGGCCGGGCCGTCGCCGCGGCGTGACCGGCGTCCCGCTCCGGGGCCAGCAGCAGATCGGTCACCACCCGGTCGGCCAGCAGCCGGCCCCGATCGGTCAGCACCGCCCGGCCCGCCGCGTGCGCGAGGGGTTCCAGCAGGCCATCGCCCGCCGCCCGGGCGGCGGCGGCCCGGCCCGCCGGATCGAGCAGGTCCAGGGCCATCCCCTCGGCCAGCCGCAGCCGCAGCATGACCCGCTCGGTGTAGCGCTCGGCGGCGGTGAGGTGCTCCCGGCCGCCCTCGGGCGACTCACCCGCGGCGAGCCGGGCGGCCCAGCGCGCCGGGTGCTTGACGTTCCACCAGCGCACCCCGGCCAGGTGCGAGTGCGCGCCGGGCCCGACGCCCCACCAGTCGCCGTCGCGCCAGTAGCCGAGGTTGTGCCGGCAGGCGGCCCCCGGCAGCGACCAGTTCGACACCTCGTACCAGTCCAGGCCGGCCGCCCGCAGTCGCGCGTCGAGCAGCTCGTAGCGGGTGGCCGCGACGTCGTCGTCCGGTGCGGGCAGCTCACCGCGGCGGACCCGGCGGTGCAGCGCGGTCCCGTCCTCCACGATCAGCGCGTAGGCCGAGACGTGGTCGGCGCCCGCCTCCAGGACGGCGTCGGCGGAGCGCCGGAGGTCGTCGTCGGTCTCGCCGGGGGTGGCGTAGATCAGGTCCAGGTTGACGTGGCCGAACCCGGCCGCCCTGGCCTCCCGGGCGGCGGCGACGGCGCGGCCGGGGGTGTGCGTGCGGTCGAGCACGGCGAGCACGTGCCGGGCGGCGGACTGCATGCCGAGCGAGACCCGGGTGTAGCCGCCGTCGCGGATGCCGGCGAAGAACCCGGGCGAGGTCGACTCCGGGTTGGACTCGGTGGTGACCTCCCAGCCCGGTGCGGTCCGGAACTCCGACCGGACGGCGTCGAGCACCGCGGACAGCCGCCCGGCGCCGATCAGTGACGGCGTGCCACCGCCGACGAACACGGTCTCGACGGTCCGGTCGCCGACCGTGCGCGCGGCCAGCGCGATCTCCCGGCGGGCGGCGTCGAGCCAGCCGTCCGGCGAGGACGCGTCACCGGCCAGCTCGGAGGCGGTGTAGGTGTTGAAGTCGCAGTAGCCGCAGCGGGTCGCGCAGAACGGCACGTGGACGTAGATCCCGAAGGGGGGTGGCACGCCTTCCGAGTGTGCCACCCCCGCCACAGCGCACTCAGCGCACTCAGCGCACGGTCCCCCGGCGGGCCCGCCGCACCGCGGCCTCGAGGGCACCCAGGTCGAAGCCGTGCACCGGGTAGGACACCCGGCCGGGTCCGGTCTCGAGCAGCTCCAGCAGCACGTCGTCGTCCGGGCGGTGCCGCAGCGTCACCAGCAGCCGCGCCGGCAGGAGCCACTCCGCGCCCGGGCGCCGGTGACCGACGACGTCGAGCTCCAGCCCGGAGACGGCGGACCACGGGAGGCGCACCGGCCGGTCCCGCTCGGTCGGGACGACGAGCTCGATCCCCTCGCCGGTGAACCTCACCCGGCTGTGCCGCCGGATCCGGGCCAGCCCGGCGGCCGTCCCGACCATGCCCAGCAGGCAGATGCCGCCGACCGAGCAGAACAGCACCCATCCGACGAGACCGAGTTCGGTACGGCCGCGCAGGTCGAGCACGATGCCGGCGGCGCAGACCACGACGATCGCGGCCGCGGCCACGGCCCGGGCGGCACCCCGCAGCACCGCTCCCCACGCCGGCCCGAAGGTGCCCGGCACGGGCTCCGGCCCGGCGGCCGGGCGGGCGGTCCAGCCGGACCCGTACGCCGCCCCGGCCCGGTCGAGCGGGCCGGTCCCGATCTCACCGGACGGCACCCGGCACCGGCGCAGCCGGTCCCGCACGGCCCGGGCGTCGAACCCGGCGAGGCCCAGCTGCAGCCGCCCGGCCGGCACGTCGATCTCGAGCACGTGACCGGCGTGCAGGTACCGGTGCGTGCCCCCGTTCCACCGGCGGACCTCCCGCACCCCGGCCCCCAGCACCTGCGCCGGGGTCAGCCGGACCGGATCCGGCCAGCCGTGGGCGACGATGCCGCCGGCCCCGATGTGCAGTCGCCTGCCCCGCGCGCGCAGCGCGGAGCGCACGGCCAGGGCCGCGCCGAGCCCGAGCACGCCCACCACGATCGCGGCCGCGACGAGCAGGCCGGTCAGCCCGTCCCCGGGCCGTCCGGCTCCGGCCGCCGCCGTCGGCACGAGCAGCAGCACGGCCGCGCCACCGGCCACGACCGGGGGCAGGTACACGGCGGAGGGCCGCGGCCGGAGCGGCTCGTCGGCGGAGGTGCCCTCGGGCACCGCGGGCGGATCGGGGGTGCTCATGACGGGATCGTCGGCTGCCGGAGGGGCGTCGCACGGCGGATCGGCCGTCCCCGTTCGCAGGTGCGAAGCCCGGGCGGATCGACAGACCGGGTTCCGCGGTGAATCATCGGGGGCGGGCAACCCGGTGAGCCCCGTCCCACTATGCGAACTGCCCTTTGGCTCCCGTCCGGACACCATGAGAGGCTGGACAACGTGCACGCGCTCCGTCTCCGCCTCGTGGCCCGTCGCCACGTGGACCTGAACCGGACACGCAGCGCGCTCTGTCGCCGTCCCTCCTGACGGCCCCGTATTCCCACCCCGGGCCGCTCCGCGTCCGTCCC
Source organism: Pseudonocardia kongjuensis (assembly GCF_039526905.1). Classification (NCBI taxonomy): domain Bacteria; kingdom Bacillati; phylum Actinomycetota; class Actinomycetes; order Pseudonocardiales; family Pseudonocardiaceae; genus Pseudonocardia; species Pseudonocardia kongjuensis. Next base: position 216,848 of record NZ_BAAAJK010000006.1, read on the forward strand.
GGGCCGGGGTGTGCCCGCGCCACCGACACCCGGAGCACCCACCACATGGCGCCCTCGAAGACCGCTCCCGGCCGCGCGCGCGGCCAGGGCCAGTGGAAGCTCGGCCACCGCGAACCGCTCAACCCGAACGAGCGGAGCAAGCGCGACGACAATCCGCTCAACGTCCGGTCCCGGATCGAGAACATCTACGCCAAGCGCGGTTTCGACTCGATCGACCCGGCCGACCTGCGCGGGCGTTTCCGCTGGTGGGGGCTGTACACCCAGCGTCGTCCCGGGATCGACGGCGGCCGCACCGCGGCGCTGGAGCCCGAGGAGCTCGACGACTCCTACTTCATGATGCGGGTCCGGCTCGACGGCGGCGCCGTCTCGGCCGCGCAGCTGCGCGCGCTCGGCGAGGTGTCCCGGGACTACGGCCGGGACACCGCCGACGTCACCGATCGCGAGAACATCCAGTACCACTGGATCCGGGTCGAGGACGTCCCGGCGATCTGGACGAAGCTCGAGGGCCTGGGCATGCAGACCACCGAGGCCTGCGGTGACTGCCCGCGGGTGGTGCTCGGCTCCCCGGTCGCCGGGGTGTCCGCCGCGGAGGTGCTCGACCCGACCCCGGCGATCGACGAGATCGTCCGCCGGTTCATCGGTGACCGGGAGCTGTCCAACCTGCCGCGCAAGTTCAAGTCGGCGATCTCCTGGCAGCAGGACGTGGCGCACGAGGTCAACGACATCTCGTTCGTCGGCGTCGAGCACCCGGAGCACGGCCCCGGCTTCGATCTGTGGGTCGGCGGCGGCCTGTCCACCAACCCGAAGATCGCGCAGCGGCTCGGGACGTGGGTCCCGCTCGACGAGGTGCCCGACGTGTGGCACGGCGTCGTGCAGCTGTTCCGGGACTACGGCTACCGCAGGCTGCGGCACCGCGCCCGGATCAAGTTCCTGATCGCGGACTGGGGCGCGGAGAAGTTCCGTCAGGTGCTGCAGGACGAGTACCTGGAGCGGCCGCTGCTCGACGGCCCGGCGCCCGAGGTCCCGGAGCGGCCGATCGACCACGTCGGCGTGCACAAGCAGAAGGACGGGCGCAACTACGTCGGCGTCGCACCGCCGTCCGGCCGGGTGTCCGGCACGACGCTGATCGCCGTCGCCGAGGCCGCCGAGCGGGCCGGCTCGGACCGGATCCGGTTCACGCCGTACCAGAAGATCGTCGTGCTGGACGTCGCCGACGACCGGCTGGACGGGCTGATCGAGGACCTCAACCGGCTCGGCCTGCCGGCCCGGCCCTCCACCTGGCGCCGGTCGACGATGGCCTGCACCGGCATCGAGTTCTGCAAGCTCGCGATCGTGGAGACCAAGGAGCGGGCGATCCGGCTGGTCGAGGACCTGGAGAAGCGGCTGGCCGACGTGGTGCCGGACGTCCCGATCAGCCTGCACCTCAACGGCTGCCCGAACGCCTGCGCCCGCACGCAGGTCGCCGACATCGGCCTGAAGGGCCAGATCGTCACCGACGCCGACGGCAACCAGGTCGAGGGCTTCCAGGTACACCTCGGCGGCGGGCTCGTCCTGGACGCCGGCTTCGGCCGCAAGCTGCGCGGGCTCAAGGTCACCAGCGCCGAGCTGGGCGACTACGTCGAGCGCATCGTCCGGAACTTCGCCGCCCAGCGCGCGGACGACGAGCGGTTCGCGCAGTGGGTGCTGCGGGCCGACGAGGCGGACCTCAAGTGAGCGCGGGAGGCACGGAATGAGCCAGCGAGCCGCACCGTTCTACTGCCCGTACTGCGGGGAGGAGGACCTCCGGCCGGCCGAGCGCAGCCAGAACAGCGCAGGCGGAGCGAGCCTGAACGCCGCGTGGTGGTGCGCCGGCTGCCTGCGCACGTTCGTCGTGACCTTCGTCGGCATCGGCGTCCCGGAGACATCTGGAGCGGATCGATCATGAGTGTTGCCCTGGAGACCGACCTGCGCGCGACCGCCGAGCGCGGCGCGGCCGAGCTGGGCCCGGACGCGACGGCCGAGCAGCTGCTCGGCTGGGCGGCGGAGACGTTCGGCGACCGGCTGATCGTCGCGTCCAACATGCAGGACGCGGTGCTGGTCGACCTGGCCCACCGGGCGAAGCCCGACGTGGAGGTCCTGTTCCTGGAGACCGGCTACCACTTCGCCGAGACGATCGGCACCCGGGACGCGGTCGACGCCGTCTACCCGGAGCTGACGATCGTCAACGCGGCCGCCGAGCAGTCGGTGGCCGAGCAGGACGCCGAGTACGGCCGCGACCTGTTCGCCCGCGAGCCGGACCGCTGCTGCGCGCTGCGCAAGGTGGTGCCGCTGCAGCGCACGCTGTCCGGGTACGACGCCTGGGTCACCGGGGTGCGCCGGGTGGAGGCGCCGACCCGGGCGGCCACCCCGCTGATCACCTACGACGACAGGTTCGGCCTCGTCAAGATCAACCCGATCGCGGCGTGGAGCGACGCGGACATGGACGCCTACATCGCCGCCCACGGGATCCTGGTGAACCCGCTGGTCGACGCCGGCTACCCGAGCATCGGCTGTGCACCGTGCACCGCGAAGCCCGCCCCGGGCTCCGATCCCCGCTCCGGCCGCTGGTCGGGCCGGGCCAAGACCGAGTGCGGCCTGCATGGCTGACACGGACTCACGAGGGAGATGGGTGTGACCACCGCTGTCACGAGCCCGAAGCTGGACGCGCTGGACGCGCTCGAGTCGGAGGCGATCCACGTCTTCCGCGAGGTGGCCGGCGAGTTCGACCGGCCGGTGATCCTGTTCTCCGGCGGCAAGGACTCGACCCTGCTGGTGCACCTGGCGGTGAAGGCGTTCGCCCCGGCCCCGGTGCCGTTCCCGCTGCTGCACGTCGACACCGGCCACAACTATCCCGAGGTCATCGAGTTCCGGGACCGCATCGCCGCGACGCTGGGCCTGCGGCTGGAGGTCGCGCGGGTCGAGGACTACCTCGCCGACGGGCGGCTGGTGGAGCGGGCCGACGGCACCCGCAACCCGCTGCAGACCCAGCCGCTGCTGGACGCCATCGCCGAGCACCGCTTCGACGCCGTGTTCGGCGGCGGCCGCCGGGACGAGGAGCGGGCCAGGGCCAAGGAACGCATCATGTCGCTGCGCGACGCGTTCGGCCGCTGGGACCCGCGCAAGCAGCGGCCCGAGCTGTGGAACCTCTACAATGGCCGGCACGCGCCCGGCGAGCACGTCCGGGTCTTCCCGATCTCGAACTGGACCGAGCTCGACGTGTGGCGCTACATCCGCCGCGAGGGGATCGAGCTGCCGCCGATCTACTTCGCGCACTCCCGGCCGGTGTTCCGCCGGGACGGCATGTGGCTGGCCGAGGGCCCGTGGGGCGGGCCGCGCGCCGGCGAGACCCTGGAGACCCGCACGGTCCGCTACCGGACCGTCGGCGACGGGTCGTGCACCGGCGCGGTCGAGTCGACCGCGTCCACGCTGGACGAGGTGATCGCCGAGGTGACCGCGTCCCGGCTCACCGAACGGGGCGCCACCCGGGCCGACGACCGGCTCTCCGAGGCCGCCATGGAGGACCGCAAGAAGGAGGGCTACTTCTGATGGCCGGCACAGACTCGGCACAGCCGCGCGACCTGCTGCGGTTCGCCACCGCCGGCTCCGTGGACGACGGCAAGTCCACCCTGGTCGGCCGGCTGCTCTACGACACGAAGTCGGTGCTGGCCGACCAGATCGAGGCCGTCGAGCGCGCCTCGGTCGACAAGGGACTGACGACGCCGGACCTGTCGCTGCTGGTCGACGGCCTGCGGGCGGAGCGCGAGCAGGGCATCACGATCGACGTCGCCTACCGCTACTTCGGCACCCCGACCCGCGAGTTCGTGCTCGCCGACACCCCGGGCCACGTCCAGTACACCCGCAACACCGTCACCGGCGCCTCCACCGCGGAGCTCGCGGTGCTGCTGGTCGACGCCCGCAACGGCGTCGTCCCGCAGACCCGGCGGCACGCCGCGGTGCTGTCGCTGCTGCGGGTGCCGCGGCTCGTGCTGGCCATCAACAAGATCGACCTGATCGACTACGACGAGGCCAAGATCGCCGACATCGAGCGCGAGTTCACCGAGCTCACCCGCTCGCTCGGGTTCGACGACGCGGCCGTCCAGGTGATCCCGCTGTCCGCGCTGGTCGGGGACAACGTCGCCACCCGCAGCGGGCGCACCCCCTGGTACACCGGTCCGACCCTGCTCGAGCACCTGGAGGACGTCCCGGTCGGCGGGGTGGGCGGGAGCGCGGCGGCCGACGCCCCGTTCCGGCTCCCGGTGCAGTACGTGATCCGGCCCCGCAACGGTGCCGAGGCCCGCTCCGCCGACGCCTCGCTCGGGGACCTGCACGACTACCGCGGCTACGCCGGGCAGGTGGCGTCCGGCACCGTGCGGCCCGGCGACGAGGTCGTCGTCCTGCCGGAGGGGCACCGGACGACGGTCTCCGAGGTGCGCACCGCGGACGGCCCGCTGGCCGTGGCCGGCGCCGGACTGTCGGTCACCGTGCTGCTCGCCGACGACATCGACGCGCCGCGCGGCGCGATGATCGCCGCCGCGGCCGATCCGCCCGAGGTCACCACCGAGCTGGACGCGACGCTGTGCTGGCTCGCCGAGAAGCCGCTGACGCCCGGCGCCCGGCTGCTGCTCAAGCACGGCACCCGGACCACCCCGGTGATCGTCGGTGCGCTGGCCGCGCGGCTGGACACCGAGGCGGTCACCTACACCGACGCCCCGGACCGGCTGGAGATCAACGACATCGGGCGGGTGTCGCTGCGGGTCGCCGATCCGCTGCCGGTCGACGCCTACGCCCGGGTCCGGACCACCGGCGGGTTCCTGCTGATCGACCCGCCGACCGGGAACACGCTGGCCGCCGGGCTGGTCGGCGATCCGCTCGCCGCCGTGCCGGGCGCCGGGGGCTGAGACACCGGGAGCCCGGGACACCGGGAGCCGGGGCACCGGGAGCCCGGGACACCGGGAGCCCGGACACCGGAGCCACCCGGCGCGCGGCGACACACCGACCGGCACACCGACCGACCGACAGACTGACCGGCACACCGACCGGCAGACCGACCGACGCATCGTCCGACGCACCGGCCCGGTCACGCAGCACCGCGTGACCGGGCCGGTCGCATTCCGGACGGCGGCGCAGCGCACGCCCGGCACCCGGCCGGCCGGACCGGCTCGGCCCCGTCGGGCCCGGTCCGTCCGGTGCCGCCTGCTCCGTCCGGCCGGCCCGGCTGGTCCGGCCGACGCGGCGCACGTTCCTCCGCTCCCACCAGGGTGTCCGGACACCTTTGCCGCGCTCCCAGCGGCCGGACGCCGGCTTGTCCGCACCGACCGGCCGATTCACCATGGAACGATGCGCCACGACACCGCCCCGGGCACCGCCCGAGCCGTCGTCGCGCGCGTCCGGCCGGTCGATCTCGAGCGGTTCTGGCCCTCGCGCCGCACGGACGCCTTCGACGAGTCCTGTCGTCCCTGCTGACCGGCCCGTAGCGCCCCCGCGCCCGGCCGGGACCGTGCCCTGCCCCCGGCACGGCCCGCGGTGTCCCCGCGCGCCCCCGAACCGCCCCCACCAGAAGGACCCATCGTGCGCACGCTCATCGTCTTCGCGATCGTCGGCTTCGCCGCCCAGCTCGTCGACGGCGCCCTCGGCATGGCCTACGGCGTCACCTCGACCTCGCTGCTGCTGGTCGCCGGGATCAACCCGGCCACCGCGAGCGCGTCGGTGCACCTCGCCGAGGTGGGCACCACGCTCGCCTCCGGCGCCGCGCACTGGCGGTTCGGCAACGTCGACTGGAAGCTCGTGCTCAAGCTGGGCGTGCCCGGCGCGGTCGGCGCGTTCCTCGGCGCGACGGCGCTGTCGGCGCTGTCCACCGAGAGCGCCGCGCCGTACATGGCCGGGATCCTGCTCGCGCTCGGCGTCTACATCCTGCTGCGCTTCTCGATCCGGCCGCCGCGGGTGTCCGCGGCCCGCCGCTCCCCGCACGGGGCGCGCTTCCTGTCCCCGCTCGGCGTGGTCGCCGGCTTCGTCGACGCCTCCGGTGGCGGCGGCTGGGGCCCGGTCGCCACCCCGGCGCTGCTGGGCGCGGGCCGGACCGCGCCGCGCACCGTCGTCGGGTCCGTCGACACCTCGGAGTTCCTGGTGGCCGCCGCCGCCAGCGTCGGCTTCCTGATCGGGCTGGGGCACGAGGTGCTCGATCCGGCCACCATCGGCGGACTGCTGATCGGCGGCGTGCTCGCCGCCCCGCTGGCCGCCTGGCTGGTCACCAAGATCCCCGCGCCGGTGCTGGGCACCGCGGTCGGCGGCATCATCATCCTCACCAACGCGCGGGTCGTGCTGCGGACCTTCGACGCGGGCACCGCCACGACCGTCGCCGTGTACGTGACGGTCGTGGCGCTGTGGGTCGCCGCGATCTCGGTGGCGGTCGCCCGGCTGCGCCGCACCCGCGCCGAGGAGGCCGAGCAGGAGCCGGTGGGCGCCGGCACCTGAGCCGGCAGGCGGGCCCGCTGTCCGGACACTCGTCCCGCCCCGCGGACGCCTCTTGCCCGGATCGTTCCGCCGGATCACGATCGTCGGGTGACCGGTTCCGCCTCCCGCAGCTGCGCGGCGCACCCGGCCCTCACCCGGCACCTCGTGCCGCATCTCGAGCAGTTCTGGCCGTCCCGCCGGCCGGCCGCCTTCGACGAGTTCTGTCCCGGTCCGGACCTGCGCCGCTGAGCGCGGCGCGGTCCCGCCGCGTCCCGGACCGTCCGTCGTCGAAGGAACCCGTCGTGACCCGAACCGTCACCGGAGGCCGCCCGTGAGCGCCCCCGGACACCCCACCGATCCCACCGATCCCACCGACTCCGCCGGTCCCACGGCCTCCGCGGGCGGTGACGTCCCCGCGCAGCGGCGGCTCGCCCTCAACGAGGACTGGGCGGCGACCGTCGTCGGCCTGCTGCTGCTCGCCCTGATCCTCAGCGGACTCTGGCCCGGGTGGCTGGTCCCGTGACCGATCAGCAGACCACCACCGGCCCCCGTTCGACGACGGCCTGGGCGCTCGGCGGCGTCGCCGTCGTCGTCGCGATCGGGGCTCTCGTCCGGTTCCTGGAGCAGGCCGTCCCGGACGCCGCCGCGGACACCGCATGGGCCGAGATCGCCGAGGCCGTCGAGTACCCGGTGTACGCGATCCTGCTCGGCCTGCTCGGCAACGTGCTGCTCACCGTCACCGGGCTGCGCGAGCGGCTCTCCGGCGGGTTCCGCACCGAGTTCTTCATCAAGACCGGCCTGGTGCTGCTCGGCGCTTCGATCGACTTCTCGGTGATCGTGCGGGCCGCCGGCCCGGCGGTGCTGCAGGCGCTGGTGCTGATCACCGCCGTGTTCGGCTTCACCTGGTGGCTGGGCGGCAAGCTCGGGGTGGACGACAAGCTGCGGGCACTGCTCGCCTCGGCCGTGTCGATCTGCGGGGTGAGCGCGGCGATCGCCGCCGCGGGCGCGGTGCAGGCGAAGAAGGAACAGCTCGCCTACACCGCCAGCCTGGTGATCCTGTTCGCGCTGCCGTCGATCTTCCTGCTGCCGGCCGCGGTGAGCGCCCTCGGGCTCTCCCCCGCCGTCGGCGGCGCCTGGATCGGCGGCAACATCGACACCACGGCCGCGGTCAGCGCGGCCGGTGCGATCGTCGGTGAGGAGGCGCTGCAGATCGCCACGATCGTCAAGACCACGCAGAACGCGCTGCTCGGGGTGGTCGCGGTCGCGCTGACCGCCTACTTCGCGCTGAAGGTCGAGCGGACCGGATCGGCCCGGCCGGGCGTGCGGGACTTCTGGGAGCGGTTCCCGAAGTTCGTGCTCGGCTTCCTGGCCGCGTCGATCATCGCGACGGTCTTCATCGGCGTGGTCGGCTCGGACGCGGCCCGGCCGCTGATCAGCGACGTCAACGCCTTCCGGACGACGTTCCTGATCCTCGCGTTCGTCTCGATCGGGCTGGAGTTCCGGGTGGCGCCGCTGCGCGACGCCGGCTGGCGTCCGGTCGGGGTGTTCGCCGCCGCGACCGGCGTCAACCTGGCCGTCGGCCTCGGGCTGGCGGTGCTGCTGTTCTCCGGGGTCACGGTCTGACCGCGGGGCCGGGGCCGCACCCGGTGCGGCCCCGGCTCAGGCGGCCGAGCTGGCGTCCGCGCTGCGGCCGGGCAGCGCGCCCAGCACGGCCCGGGCGACGGCGTCGTTGTAGCGCAGGCTCTGCGCGTTCATCCCGGGCCGGGTGAACGCCCCGGCGACCTTCACCGTGGTGTGCGGGCCGACCGCGAAGCGCCGCTCGTGCACCCCGCCGTCCGCGGTGTACAGCGCGCCGTCGGCGGGACGCACGGACAGCAGCCCGGTGTTGCGCAACGGGCTGCCGTCGTCGTCGTGGAGGATCTCCTCGACGGCCTCGCCGCGCTCCAGCAGCCCGCGGAGCAGCGGATCGGCGGTGCGGGACAGGCTCGGGTCGGGCAGCCGCGCGTCCACCAGCACCTGCGCGGTGACCGGATCGGCGCCGGCGAGCGTCGCGCTGGTGGCGTGGAAGCCGTCCCGGTCGGCGGTCACCTCCATCCCGGCACCCAGGAACTTCAGGTGCCCGCCGCGGGAGAGCGCGAGCATCTCGCGGACCCGGAAGCCGGGCGGGCCGGAGGCGACGGAGTTGAAGAAGCTCTGCCACCACGGCAGGTCCCGGGCCCGCGAGCGCGGCGAGAGCACGCCGGAACCGGCCAGCCGGGTGGTCTCGCCGAAGACCGACAGCATCGCCACGAACGCGCCGAGGTGCGGGGTGTGCCGCTCGTCGACGTGCTGGCGCAGGTCCTCCGCGATCCGCTCCCGGACCGCCGCCTGCAGCGACTCCAGATCGGGGGCGTGCAGGCCCTCCAGCGGCCGGTCGAGCGCGGTCAGGTCGAGCCGGTCGAGCGGGTCCGGGACGGTGGCGGCGATCAGCTCCGCCTCCTCCGCCGAGTCGTGCGGCGCCGCGGCGAAGCGCGCCGCGAAGTCCGCCCAGCCGGTGCGGACCCGGTCGGGATGGCCGTGGAACAGCTCGTGGTACCAGCCCCAGCCGATCTCCTTGGCCATCAGCGGCCAGACCTGCTCGCGGAAGTCGACCGGACCGCCCCCGGCGACCAGCCGGTCGGTGACCTCCGGCGGGAGGAACCGCGGCAGCGGCGGGCGGCCGCCGCGCAGCTGGTAGTGCGTCTTCGAGTGGTAGGTGGCGCCGCGCGGGGAGCCGGCGACGAGCACCGGCTCGCGGCCGGACGGGACGTACCGCAGCCGGCCGGGCCCGCCGTCGTCGTCCGGGACGAACCGCCCGCCGCGGCCCTCGAACAGCAGCACCACCAGGTCGACGAACGCCAGCCCCAGCCCGCGGGCGAGCACCGGCTCCCCCGGCCCGATCACCGACAGGTCCGAGTCGGAGGTCTGCTCCGGCGGCAGGTAGCGCAGGCCGAGATCGCGGGCGCGCGCCTGCAGCTCGCGCTCGGCCGGGGTCGGGGCGGCGTCGAGGTGCCCGGAGGCCAGCACGACGGCGTCGGCCCGCAGCGTCGCCCCGGACGCCAGCCGGACCACCTGGTCGGCGCCGTCCTCGGTGACCGACTCCGCCGTCGTGCGGTGCACGTGCACGCGCATCCCGGCGGGCGCCCGGTCGAGCACCTCGCGCAGCACGGCGCCGAGGTAGTGGCTCTGCAGCCGCCGGGTGGGGAAGGTCGACGCCGTCACCGTCGCCAGCTCGGCGGCACCCTCGGGACCGAGCTCGGCCTGCGGGTCGCCGTGCTCGCGCAGCTCCCGGGCCCACTCCCAGAACGACGGCCCGGGCGCGACCGGGCCCTCGCAGACCACCGAGTCGTCGGTCCACATGGTGACGTCGGCGGCCATCGAGTTCATCGCCAGCAGCGGGGACTGGGCGTGCCGCCAGATCCGCCCGGCGCCGGCCGGGTACGGGTCGACCAGGTGCACGTCGAGGCCGGGGCCGGCCAGGACGTCGGCGTGCATGCCGGGCGCACCGGCGACCATGCGTTCCAGCACACCGACGCCGCGCGGGCCGGCTCCCACGATGACCACGGCGGGAGCGCGCGGAGCCGGGCGCGCGGCGGAGCTCCGGGCGCCGGTGCTGCCGGACCTCGTGCTGCCGGACACGGTGTGGTTGGTGGACATCGACGCTCCTGGGGAGAGTGGGACCGGGCGGCGGGGCCGGGTCTCACAGCGCCGTGCGCAGCCGGCACAGATCGACGTGCCTGCGCTTGACCAGGGGGACGTCCACGGGTCCACGGTAGGCCGACCACCCCGCGCCGGGCCACCCACCGGATCGTCGCACCCGGCCCGGCACCCCGGCCGGCCACCGGCCGGGACGGTGACGGCGGGTGCCCACGACCGGCGGATCCACTCACCCGCCCGGCGCACGATCACTCTCCGCCGCAGAGACGATCACGACCGGTCACCGACGAATCACCCCCGGCCACCGTGTCCTGCGTCGCACCCGTGTTCTACACGTCGTCAAAGACGGCGGACGCGGGTACAACGGAGATCGACCCACTGAATCGAGCCGGATGCATCGACCCGATGCCACACCCGACCCCGACACGTTCAACGGAGAACGTCGCATGACCGCAGAGCTGATCCGCCCGGAGACCCCGGGCGGCACACCGACGGGCGGCGGGCACCCGATCCCGGCGCCCGCCGCCGAACGCAGTGCCGTCGACCGGCTGCTGGACTCCCTCGACGACCTGGTCCGCAGGCACCGGGCGCTCGCCGCGCACGACGGCGGCTGTGCCTCGCTGCACGCCGAACTCATCGCCGCCGAGCTCGACCAGCAGCTCGCGGTGCTCCGGACGGTGCCCCGGCAACCGGGGCACTGAGCCGCCGGCCCGAGCCGCGCGTCCCGGGCCGGCGGTTGTCTAGGGTTCGACCGTGTCCGAAACCCCTGTGCCCGATGCAGCCGTGCCGGCCGAGCTCGTCCATCTCGACGTGACCGCAGGCGTCGCGACGATCACGCTCGACTCGCCGCACAACCGCAACGCGCTCTCCGCCCAGCTGCGCCGCGAGCTGCTCGCCCACCTCGACACCGCGATCGCCGACGCCGGGGTGCGGGCGATCGTGCTGACCCACACCGGCACGGTGTTCTGCGCCGGGATGGACCTCAAGGAGTCGAAGGGCGCCGACGCGCAGCAGCAGGGTGTCACCGAGGTCCCGCGGATCCTGTCCACGCTGTGGGACTCCCCCACCCCGGTCGTCGCCCGGCTCGCCGGACCGGCCAGGGCGGGCGGGGTCGGGATCGTCGCCGCCTGCGACGTGGCGGTGGCCGCCGAGCCGGTCACCTTCGCGTTCTCCGAGGTCCGGATCGGCGTCGTCCCGGCGGTCATCTCGGTGACCGTGCTGCCCCGGCTGGCCGCCCGGGCCGCGCACGAGCTGTTCCTGACCGGCGAGACGTTCGACGCCCGGCGGGCCGCCGCGATCGGTCTGATCAACAGCGCGGTGCCGGCCGAGCAGCTCGATGACGAGGTCGCCCGCTACACCGGGATGTTCCGGCTGGGCGCCCCCGGCGCGCTGGCCGGGACCAAGGCGATGCTCCGCCGCGAACGGCCGGCCACGATGGCGGAGGACTTCGCCGCGATGAACACCCTGTCGGCGTCCTACTTCGCCTCGGACGAGGGCCAGGAGGGGATCAGGGCGTTCGGGGAGAAGCGCAGGCCGGCCTGGGTTCCGCAGGACTGACCGGGCGGACCGGCCTACCCTGGTGGGCATGACCGCTCCGGCACCCGGGATCAGCACCGACCCGGACACGGTGGCCGAACTCCTGGCCGGACGCCGGCTGGTCGCCCTGACCGGTGCCGGGCTGTCCACCGACTCCGGGATCCCGGACTACCGCGGGCCGGGCTCGCGGCCACGCAACCCGATGACGTACTCCGAGTTCGTCTCCGGGGTGCCCGCGCAGCGCCGCTACTGGGCACGCAGCCACGTCGGCTGGGCGCGGATGCGCCGGGCCGAGCCGAACCCCGGGCACGTCGCGCTCGCCGCGCTCGGGGCGGCCGGCCTGGTCGAGCGGCTGATCACCCAGAACGTCGACGGCCTGCACGACGCCGCCGGGCACCGCGGGGTGATCGACCTGCACGGCCGGATCGACGAGGTGGTGTGCCTGGACTGCCGCCGGACCAGCCCGCGCGAGGAGCTCCAGGCCCGGTTGACGGCGTCGAACCCGGGATTCACCGAGGCGCACAGCGCCGAGGTCGAGACGGCCCCGGACGGCGACGCCGCCGTCGAGATCACCGAGGGGTTCCGGATCGTGCCGTGCGCCGCCTGCGGCGGCACGCTCAAGCCGCACGTGGTCTTCTTCGGCGAGAACGTCCCGCGCGACCGGGTGGCCCGCTGCTACGCCGCGGTCGGCGCGCTGACCCCCGACGACGGTGCGCTGCTGGTCGCCGGGTCGTCGCTGCAGGTCATGTCGGGCCTGCGGTTCGTCCGGGCGGCGTGGAAGGCCGGGGTCCCGGTGGTGATCGTCAACCGGGGGGCGACCCGGGGCGACGAGCTCGCCACCGTCCGGGTGGACGCCGGCTGCTCGGAGACCCTCACCGCGCTCGCCGCGCGTCCGCTCTGATCCCCCGGTCCCGGCCGTCGGGCGCCCGGTCGAACCGCTCGGTGACCCGGTCCAGCCCGATCGCCACGCCCGCGCACAGCGGCAGCACCACGACGGTCACGAACACGACCTGGAAGAGGAACGGGAGCTGGGTCAGCCACAGCTCGAAGGCGTCCCAGGCGTCGATGATCGTGCGCACACTCCACACGGTAGTACGGCCGCGCAGCGGCTAGGTTCGGGCCCATGTTCGCTGTGTACGCCCAGGAGCCCAACGCCGACGCCCCGCTCGACTCCCTCGTCGTGGGCGAGCGACCCGATCCGGAGGTCCCGGACGGCTGGGTCTCGGTGTCCGTCTCCGCCGCCAGCCTCAACATGCACGACCTGTGGACCCTGCGCGGTGTCGGCATCAAGCCCGACCAGTTCCCGATGATCCTGGGGTGCGACGGTGCGGGCACCCTCGACGACGGCACCGAGGTCGTGCTCTACCCGATCATCGGCGACCCGGACTGGCGCGGGGACGAGACCCTGGACCCGAAGCGCACCCTGCTGACCGAGCGGCACCAGGGCACGATGGCCGACAAGGTGATCGTCCCGGCCCGCAACGCCGTCCCCGCGCCGAAGGGGCTCACCCCGGCGCAGGGCGCCGTGCTCGGCACGGCCTGGCTCACCGCCTACCGCATGCTGTTCACCAGGTCCGGTCTGCAGCCCGGCCAGACGGTGCTGGTCCAGGGCGCGTCCGGCGGGGTGTCGACGGCGCTGGTCCAGCTCGGCGTGGCGGCCGGCCTGACGGTCTGGGTCACCGGCCGGGACGAGGAGAAGCGGGCACTGGCCGAGCGGCTCGGCGCGCACGCCACCTTCGAGTCCGGGGCGAAGCTGCCCGGCAAGGTGGACGCGGTGATGGAGTCGGTCGGCGAGGCCACCTGGAAGCACTCGATGCGGGCGCTGAAGCCGGGCGGGCGGATCGTCATCTGCGGCTCCACCTCCGGGCCGAACCCGCCCGCGGACCTGCAGCGGCTGTTCTTCCTCCAGCTCGAGGTCGTCGGCTCGACGATGGGGACCCGGGAGGAGCTGGCGAACCTGATGGACTTCGTGGCGACCTCCGGCATCACCCCGGAGATCGGGATGGAGCTCCCGATGGAGTCGGCGAAGGAGGCGTTCGAGGCGATGGCGGCCGGTCGGACGGCCGGCAAGGTCGTGCTGACCCGCTGAGCGGACGGCCATATCGTCCCGCGTCACAGGTCTGTTACGTGATCCGGATGTGATGCAGTCGTGATGCACCCGGATGGCGGTGGCCGGTGTCCATCCACGCTGGTCCGGGCCATGTTCGTCACCGCAGTGTGACGACCGCCCGGCGCTGGGGTCCGGTTTCCCCAGGACAGGGTCGGATTTCGCCGGTTCGGCAAGTACAGTCCGTCATCGTGACCGAGCCTTTCAGTCGACGGGCGTCGGGTGCTGCCACCATGGCAGCCCCGGCGCCTGGAGCCACGGGTGTCGTCGAGTTCCTGGATCGGGTCGACCACGCCGTGGCCACAGCCCTGTCCACCAATCCCTCCACGACCGAGGTCAGCCGTGACGGCTGGCGGGTCCTGCTGATGCTCGCCCGCGGCACCGGCCGCAGCATGGGCGAGATCGCGGGACACACGTCGCTGCCCGCACCCACCGCGACCCGGATCGTGGACCGTCTGGTCGAACGGAAGCTGGCCTACCGGTCGGCCGATCCGCTCGACCGCCGCCGGGTGCTGGTGCACCTGTCGGCCGAGGGGCGGACCGTGGTCGAGTCGGTGTGCCAGCGGGTGCAGCGCATCCTCTCCCCGCGCCGCGCTCCCACCGCCCGTGCCGCCGCGTGCGACAGCACGATCCCCGGCCCCCGCGCAGGATCCGTCGTGTAGAGCTCCCTCTCCCCTCCCCCTCGCCCCCACGTACACCACGGGCCCGGAACCCCTCAGGGATCCGGGCCCGCTCTCATGTCCGGGTGCGCTACTTCTTGGGCTTCTCGGTCGCCTGGCCGCCGCCGGTGGACAGCGCCGCGACGAAGGCCTCCTGCGGGACCTCGACCCGGCCGATGGTCTTCATCCGCTTCTTGCCCTCCTTCTGCTTCTCCAGCAGCTTGCGCTTGCGGCTGATGTCGCCGCCGTAGCACTTGGCGAGCACGTCCTTGCGGATGGCGCGGATCGTCTCGCGGGCGATGATCCGCGCGCCGACGGCGGCCTGGATCGGCACCTCGTACTGCTGGCGCGGGATCAGCTCGCGCAGCTTGGTGGCCATCGACGTGCCGTAGGCGTACGCCGAGTCCTTGTGCACGATGGCGGAGAAGGCGTCCACCGGCTCGCCCTGCAGCAGGATGTCGACCTTGACCAGGTCGGCCGCCTGCTCGCCGGCCTCCTCGTAGTCGAGGCTGGCGTAGCCGCGGGTGCGCGACTTCAGCGCGTCGAAGAAGTCGAAGATGATCTCGCCCATCGGGATCGTGTAGCGCAGCTCGACCCGGCTCTCGGACAGGTAGTCCATCCCGCCGAGCTGGCCGCGCCGGCTCTGGCAGAGCTCCATGATCGTGCCGACGAACTCCGACGGCGTGAGGATCGTGATCTTCGTGATCGGCTCGCGGATCTCGGCGATCTTGCCGGTCGGCCAGTCGCTGGGGTTGGTGACCTCCAGCTCGGCGCCGTCGTCGGTGGTGACCTGGTAGACGACGTTGGGCGCGGTCGAGATGAGGTCCAGGTCGTACTCGCGCTCCAGCCGGTCCCGGGTGATCTCCAGGTGCAGCAGGCCGAGGAAGCCGCAGCGGAAGCCGAACCCGAGCGCCGCCGACGTCTCCGGCTCGTAGGTGAGCGCGGCGTCGTTGAGCTGCAGCTTGTCCAGCGCCTCGCGCAGCTCCGGGTACTGCGAGCCGTCGATCGGGTACAGCCCGGAGTAGACCATCGGCTTCGGCTCGCGGTAGCCGGTCAGCGGGGTGTCGGCGCCGTGGCGCTTGCTGGTGACGGTGTCGCCGACCTTCGACTGCCGGACGTCCTTCACCCCGGTGATCAGGTAGCCGACCTCGCCGACCCCGAGCCCGTCGCTCGGCTTCGGCTCGGGGGACACGATGCCGATCTCCAGCAGCTCGTGCTCGGCGCCGGTGGACATCATCTTGATCTTCTCGCGGGGCGAGAGCTTGCCGTCCACGACGCGGACGTAGGTGACGACGCCGCGATAGGTGTCGTAGACCGAGTCGAAGATCATCGCCCGGGCGGGCGCGTCGGCGTCGCCGACCGGGGCGGGCACCTGGGCGACCACCGCGTCGAGCACCGCCTCCACGCCCTCGCCGGTCTTGGCGGAGCAGCGCAGCACGTCCTCCGGCTCGCAGCCGGTGATGTGCGCGATCTCCGCGGCGTAGCGCTCCGGATCGGCCGCCGGGAGGTCGATCTTGTTCAGGACCGGGATGATGTGCAGGTCCTTCTCCATGGCCAGGTAGAGATTGGCCAGGGTCTGCGCCTCGATCCCCTGCGCGGCGTCGACCAGCAGGATCGCGCCCTCGCAGGCCTCCAGCGCACGGGACACCTCGTAGGTGAAGTCCACGTGCCCCGGGGTGTCGATCAGGTGCAGCACGTGCTCGGTCTGCTCGCCGTCGGCGTTCTTCGCCGTCCACGGCAGACGCACGTTCTGCGCCTTGATCGTGATGCCGCGCTCGCGCTCGATGTCCATCCGGTCCAGGTACTGCGCCCGGGCGCTGCGCTCGTCGAGCACGCCGGTCACCTGCAGCATGCGGTCGGCCAGCGTCGACTTCCCGTGGTCGATGTGCGCGATGATGCAGAAGTTCCGGATGCGCTCCGGCGGGGTGAACGTGCGGTCGGCGTACGTCGTCACTCGGTTGTACTCGGCTTTCGCTGTCGCGTCGGGTCCGCGACCATCGTCCCATGTCGCGACCGGCGGCCCCCACGGCAGCCGGGTGCGCCGGTCGGGCCGGGCTCCTGCGGAGCAGGGATCGCCGCGGGAGGGGCCGGCGAGGCGGCCGGACGAGGGCCCCGCGGTGCTCGACGGTAGATTCGTCCCGTACCGCGTCCGGAGAGGTCCGGTACCGGCGGAGCGGCCCCGCAGGGAGCCCGGAATTCCCCGCTGGTAGCCTTGACCGCTGAGCGCTCGGCGTGCTCGCCCGGGACGGTATGACCGTCCGGTGCCGCCGGAGCGGACCGGACTCGAGCAGACCAGCCGAAACTCAGCAGGCAGGAAGACCAGGTAGACGTGGCCAACATCAAGTCGCAGATCAAGCGGGTCAAGACCAACGAGAAGCGCCGCCAGCGCAACAAGTCGGTGAAGTCGTCGGTCAAGACCGCCATCCGCCACTTCCGCGAGGCCGCGGAGCAGGGTGCGGACAACGCCGCCGAGCTGCAGCGCAAGGCGGCGCGGGCCCTGGACAAGGCGGCCGGCAAGGGCGTCATCCACAAGAACCAGGCGGCGAACCGCAAGTCGTCGCTGGCCAAGCAGCTCAACAAGATCGGTTCCTGAGCACGCCGCTCGCGCAGCACGACGGCGCCGTCCCGCACCGGGGCGGCGCCGTCGTCGTGTGTGGGGGCCCTTCCGGGTCAGCGCGCCGTGCGGGCCTCGACGACGGCCAGCACCGCCCGTTCCAGCGCGTACCCGGGATCCGCGGCGACACCCTTCACGTCGGCGTTGACCCGGGCGGTCGCGGCGATCGCCACGGCCAGCTGCTCGGGACGCCACTGCCGGACGGTGCCCTGCGCCTTGCGGATCTTCCACGGCGGCATGCCCAGCTCGCCGGCCAGCCGGTTCGGGTCGCCGCGGCCCGCGGAGCCGACCTTCGCCAGCGTCCGCACCGAGTCGGCCAGCGCGTCCGCGATCAGGACGTGCGGGACCCCGAGCACGAGGGCCCAGCGCAGCGCCTCCAGCGCTCCGCGGCGGTCCCCCGCCACCGCCGCGTCGGCGACCGCGAAGCCGGACGACTCGGCGCGACCGCGGTGGTAGCGGCGCACCCCGGCCTCGTCGATCTTCCCGCCGGTGTCGGCGACGAGCTGCCCGGCCGCCGCGGCGAGCTCGCGCAGGTCCGATCCGACCGCCTCGACGAGCACGGCCAGCGCACCGGGGGTGATGCTCCCGCCGTTGCGCCGCACCTCGGCGTGCACGAAGTCGGACCGCTCGTCGGCGCGGGTGATCCGGTTGCAGGTCGTCACCTGCGCGCCGGCCTTCTTCAGCAGGTCGACCACCGCCTTGCCCTTGGCGCCGCCGGCGTGCTGGGCGACCAGGACGATCCCCGGTGCCGGATCCTTCGTGTACTCGGCGAGCGCGGCGAGCATGTCCTTGGTCGTGTCCTGGGCGTGCGTGAGCACGATCACCCTGCTCTCCGCGAAGAGCGACGGGCTGAGGTGGCCGGCCAGCTCGCCGGGCGCGACCTCGGACGTGCGGAACCGGCGCAGCTCGACCTCGGGATCGTCCTGCCGGATCCGGCGGACCAGCTCCGACACCGCCCGTTCGGCCAGGAACTCCTCGTCGCCCACCACGAGCTGCAGCGGGGCGGGCGGTCCGGCGTCACGCGTCCTGCTCACGCCGTTCATCGTGGCCCACTCCCCCGACAGCCGGTGAGCCGCGTCCCCATCGGGACGGTTCGGCTGGCCAGGGGCGCACCACGTCGCGTAGCGTTCTCGTCGCCCGGCGGATCTTCGGCCGGCCACAACCGCATATGGCTCATCCAGAGGGGCAGAGGGAACGGCCCGTTGAAGCCCCGGCAACCGGCGTCGCACGACGATCCGCCCGCCTGCGCGTGACCGCGCGGCAGGACGTCGACGAACACGGTGCCAATTCCGACCCGCCGGCCCGGCGGGACAGATGAGGAGATCTCGTGACTCTCACTGCTGCGCCCGAAACGACCTCCGCCTACGACCTCGGCCCGGCCCGCGCGCTCTCCTGCCGGGAGTGCGGCCACGAGGTGCCGCTGGCCGCCGAGTTCGCCTGCCCCCGGTGTTTCGGGCCGCTCGAGGTGGCCTACGACTTCCCGAAGGTGACCCGGGCGGCGATCGAGGCCGGACCGAAGTCGATCTGGCGCTACAAGGACCTGCTGCCGGTGCCGAGCACCGTGCAGGAGCACCGCAACACCGAGCCCGGCCTCACCCGGCTGATCGAGGCGGACAACCTGGCCCGGGCGCTCGGCGTCCGGAAGCTGTGGGTGAAGGACGACACCGGCAACCCCACCCACTCGTTCAAGGACCGGGTCGTCGCGGTGGCCCTCGCCGCGGCCCGCGAGCTCGGCTTCTCGGTGCTGTGCTGCCCGTCCACCGGGAACCTGGCGAACGCCGTCGCGGCCGCCGCGGCCCGTGCGGGCTGGGACTCGGTCGTGCTCATCCCGTCCTCCCTGGAGCAGCCGAAGATCATCACCACCGCCGTGTACGGCGGCACGCTGCTCGCCGTGGACGGCAACTACGACGACGTGAACCGGCTGGCCACCGAGCTCGCAGCCGAGCACGAGGACTGGGCGTTCGTGAACGTCAACGTCCGCCCGTACTACGCCGAGGGCTCCAAGACCCTGGGCTACGAGGTCGCCGAGCAGCTGGGCTGGCGGCTCCCGCAGCAGGTGGTCGTCCCGGTCGCCTCCGGATCGCAGCTCACCAAGATCGACAAGGGGTTCACCGAGCTGGGCCGCCTCGGCCTGGTCGAGCCGACCCCGTACACCGTGTTCGGGGCGCAGGCCACCGGCTGCTCGCCGGTCGCCACCGCGTTCGAGGCCGGCCACGACGTGATCCAGCCGCAGAAGCCGGACACCATCGCCCGGTCGCTCGCGATCGGGAACCCGGCCGACGGCCCGTACGTCCTGGACTCCGTCCGGCGCACCGGCGGCTCGCTCGCGCACGTCTCCGACACCGAGGTCGTCGCGGGCATCCGGCTGCTCGCCGAGACCGAGGGTGTGTTCGCCGAGACCGCGGGCGGGGTCACCGTCGCCACCACCAGGAAGCTGCTCGAGGCCGGCAAGCTGGACCCGGACGCCGAGACCGTCCTGATGATCACCGGTGACGGGCTGAAGACCCTCGACGCGGTGTCCGGTGAGGTCGGCCCGACGGCCACCGTGCCGTCCACCAGCGCGGCCGTGCGCGAGGCGCTGGCGCAGCGCGGCTGAGCCGGACCGGGCGGGCCCGCCGGTCCCGGCCGGGCGGCGGCCCCGCCCGCCCGGCGCCGGACGGGGCCCGCCCCGCACGACGACGGTCAGCTCCGCCGGGTCGGCCCCGGTCACCGCGAGATCACCCGAGCGGTCGGTCCTGGCGACCACGATCCCGGCGCGCAGCATCCGATCGACCAGCTCCGGGTTCGGGTGCCCGTAGCTGTTGCCGTTGCCCGAGCTGACCAGCGCCGCGCGAGGCCGGACCGCGTCGAGGAGTCCCGGGACGACCTTCCCGGAACCGTGGTGCGGCATCTTCAGCACGTCGGCCCGCAGGTCGCTGCCCGAGGCGATCAGGTCGTCCTGCGCGGCGAGCTCGATGTCGCCGGTCAGCAGCACCGATCCGGCCGGCGTGACGGCGTGCAGCACCAGCGAGCCGTCGTTGACCGCGGTGCCGTCGTCGCCGTCCACCGAGCCGGGTGGCCGCACCGGGCCGATCACCCGCACCCGGAGTTCGGGCCAGCTCAGCTCACCGCCGCGGGCGAGGGCGACGACCGGCACACCGGCCCGGCCGGCGACCCGGACGAGCTCACGCATCGCCGACGCCGGCTCCCGCACCGGTCCGACGGCGACCCCGCCGGCCCCCCGGCCGCGCAGCGCCCCGGCCAGACCGCCGTGATGGTCGGCGTGCAGGTGGGTGATCACCACCAGGTCGATCACCCGGACACCGAGCCGGTCCAGGCAGACGTCGACGGCGTCGTCGGTCGGCCCGGTGTCGACCAGCACCGCGTGCCCGGTGACGCCGGTGGCCAGCACCAGGGCGTCGCCCTGCCCGACGTCGCAGGCGATCACCCGCCATCCCGCCGGCGGCCAGCCGGGCGGCACGAACCGGGTCGGGACGAGCACGATCAGCGCGCCCACCAGCGCCGCGACCAGCGCGGCCCGCAACCGCGGGACCCGGCCCATCGCCAGCAGCGCCAGCAGCATCCCGGCGAGCAGCAGCGCGCCGGCCGTGCCGGCCGGCCACGGCACCTCCGCCCCCGGTACCGCCGCGGCCCGGTCCCCGACCAGCACCAGCCACTGCACGAACGGGCCGGCGAGCCGGGCGCACAGCCAGGTCGCGTCGGCGCTGACCGCCGAGAGCACGGCGCCGAGCACGCCGAGCACGGTCGCCGGTGCCACGGCGGGGGCGGCGAGCAGGTTCGCGACCACGGTGACCAGACCGATCCGGCCGTTCAGCCCGGCCAGCAGCGGGGCGGTGGCGAACGCCGCGACGACCGGGACGACCAGTGCCTCCGCCGGGCCGGGCGGTACGCCGCGGCGCCGCAACGTGGCCGACCAGCGGGGCGCGAGCAGGACCAGCGCACCGGTCGCCGCGACCGACAGTGCGAACCCGGCGGCGACGGCGAGCGCCGGATCGGCGAGCAGCAGCCCGAGCACCGCGGCGGACAGCGCGGGCAGCGCCGACCGGGCCCGCCCGACGGCCAGCGCGAGCAGCACGATCGCGCCCATCACGCCGGCCCGCAGCACCGACGGGGACGGCCGGGCGAGCACCACGAACCCGACGAGGGCCAGCATCGCCGCGGCCGCCGCGATCCGCGGATCCACGCGGAACGCGCGGAGCAGGAGCAGCACCGCCCCCGTCACCACGGTCACGTTCGCGCCCGACACCGCGACGAGATGCGCGAGACCGGCGGTGCGGAAGTCCTGCTCGGTCTCGGCGAGCTGGGATCGAGTGTCGCCGATGGCGAGCCCGGGGAGCAGGCCGGCCGGCGCCTCGGGGAGCGCGGCGAGCGAACCGTCACGCAACCCGTCGCGCAGCCCACCGGCCACGGTCTGCCACCAGGGCGGCGGCCCGACGTCCTGCGGCGCGCCCCGCACCCGCAGCACCGCGACGGTGAGATCGGGCCGCTGGGCCGGTGCCAGCAGCCCGGACGCGGTGACGGCCTGCCCGGGCAGCAGCCCGGCCCAGGTGTCGGCCGGCGCCAGCAGCAGCACCTTCCCGCCGGTCGTCCACGAGCCGTCCCCCGCCGTCGCGGCGACCAGCTCGGCCGGGACGAGCGCGATCGCCCGCGCCGAACCCGACTCGTCGCCGCCACCGGGACCACGCAGGATCCGCGGGTCGTCGCCCAGCACCACCCGGACCTCCGCGGCCGCACCGCGCTCGGCGGGCCCCCGGAGCGGGTGCGCGGCCAGCGCCGAGGCGTGCCCGGTCACCAGCACCGCTGCCACCACCGCGCAGCCGCCCGCGGCCAGCACGATCGAGCCCGGGGCGGCCGCGCGGGCGCTGATCCGCGCCCGGAGCAGCACGGTGAGGACGACCGTCGCCGCGGTCAGTGCGGCGGCGATCCCACCGGCCGTCCCGCCGAGCAGCCCGCACAGGACGGCGCCCCAGGTCGCCAGCGCCGCGGGGACGAGCCGGAGATCGGGCGGGGCGGGGCGGTCCTCCCCGTCCGTGCTGTCTGTGCTGTCTGTGCTGTCTGTGCTGTCCGTGCTGTCCGTGCTGTCCGTGCTGTCCGTGCTGTCCGTGCTGTCCGTGCTGTCCGTGCCGACCGTGCCAGGTGCACGGTCACGGCCCAGGCCCGGCCGAGGGGTGGTGCGCCGCCCGGCGCCGGAGCTCTGCCGGCTGTGCATCAGACCCGGACCAGGTCCTTGAGCTGCGCGAACCGGCGTTCGCCGATCCCGTCGATCTCACGCAGCTGCTCCACCCGGCTGAACCGGCCGTTCGCGGTCCGCCAGTCGACGATCTTCGTGGCCGTCACCGGCCCGACGCCGGGCAGCGCGTCGAGATCGGCCGCCGTCGCCCGGTTGAGATCGACCTTCCCGGTGCCGGGTGCGCCGGCGGCACCGGGTTCGGCGCCGGAGGCCGGTTCGCCGCCGGGGACCGCCGGCGCGTCCGGTGCGGCGCCGGGGACGCCGATCGCGATCTGCTCGCCGTCGCCGACCCGGCGGGCCAGGTTGACCCCGGTCAGGTCGACGCCCGGCAGCGCGCCGCCCACCGCGTCGACCGCGTCGGCGACCCGCGAGCCGTCCGGGATCCGGACCAGCCCCGGCCGCGCCACCCGGCCGACGACGCTGATCACCAGCGGCCCGGCGGTGACCGGCGCCGCGGCGTCCGGGAGGTCGGCGCCCTCCGGGCCCGCCGCGGCGACCGGGGCGGCCGTCACCTCCGGCAGCCCGGCGACGGGCTGTGCGGTGGGCCTGTTCGACCACACCCCGGCACCGGCCAGCAGGGCACCGCCGAGTACGACACCGACCAGCACGATCGCGGCCGGCCGGCCCGGGTCGACCCGGGCCCCGGACAGCGACGGCGGCAGCCAGCGCAGCGCGGTCCGGCGCAGCAGCGACGGGCGGGCGCCGTGCGGTGCGGCGCCGGCGGGCCGCACGGAACCGGCGCGGCCCGGCGGGCGCGATCCCGCGGCGACCGGGCCGGGGACCACGATGTCGAGCGGAACCGTCGGCGGGTCCGATCCCCGGCCGGCCGGGGCCTCCGGGATCCCACCGCCGGCACCCGGCGCCGCGGCCGGACCGGGACGGTCCGGTGCCCCGGCGGGCGGGCGCCGCGGCGGGTGCGCGGTCAGCCCGGCGAGCCGCCGGGACGGGACTCGACTGACATCCGACCTGGTCACGCCCCCGACGCTAGGAGCGCGGACGGGTCGTGCAGCGGCGAGTTCCGAACCTGTGGATGTACCGGCCGGTTGTGGATGGACCGGGCTCCGCGGGGCCCGGAACGCCGGTCACCACCGGTGCCCGCTGGTACACATCGACCGGTGCCGGCGACCGCCGGACGAACGGTCACGGAGGTGGTGGCGGTGCGGCAGAGCTCATCCGGCGGGGACGACCACGACCCCCACCAGCCCGGGGCCGACGTGCGCCCCGATCACCGCGCCGACCTCCGACACCTGCACCTCCGCGGCGTGCGGCAGCTGCTCACGGAGCCGGTCGGCGATGTCCTCGGCCCGGTCCGGGGCCCCGAGGTGGTGTACCGCCAGCCTGGCCCCCGGCCCGGCCGCCGCCCCGACCGCCAGTGCGACGAGCCGTTCGGTCAGTCGCGCCGTCGTGCGCACCTTCTCCAGCGGTGCGATCCGTCCCTCGGACAGGTGCAGCAGCGGTTTCACCGCGATCGCCGCCCCGAGCAGCGCGGAGGCCGCACCGATCCGCCCACCTCGGCGCAGCCGTTCGAGGTCCTGCACTCCGAACAGCACCCGGCACCGGGCCGCGACCGCGGTGGCCGCGGCCTCGGCCGCGGCACCGTCGCCGCCACCGGCGGTGACGTCCGCCGCGGTCAGCACGGCGAAGCCCAGCCCCATCGCGACGGCCCGCGAGTCCACCACCCGGATCCGGTCCGGGGCGGTCTCCTGGGCGGCGAGCCGGGCCGCGTCCCAGGTGCCGGACAGCTCACGCGACAGGTGCACCGACACGATCTGCTCGGCGCCACCGCGCAGGATGTCCTCGTACAGGGCGGCGAACGCCGCCGGGGCCGGCCGCGAGGTCTGGACGTCGAGGTTCCGGTCGGCGAGCGCGGCGACCAGCTCGGCCGGGGTGATGTCGACGCCGTCGCGCGCGGTCCGGTCGCCGTAGCGCACCTCCAGCGGCACGACGTGCAGTCCGCGCCGCTCCGCCACGCCGGGCGGGAGGTAGGCGGTGGAGTCGGTGACCACGGCGACCGGCGAGCTGGACACGCGGGGACCCTACCGGGGTGCGGGGGCCGGGCCGGGCGGACTGCCCGCGCCGGCGGCGCCCGGAGGGCGGGCGGCGCCGTGCGGCCGCGGGGAGCCACGGTGCCCGGCGCGGTGCCCTGCCCGGTGGTTCACCGGAAGATCGGCGCCAGGGCCCGCTGGGCCTCGAGGTACCGGCCGTGGGCGTCGTCGAGCCGCCGGCGCTGCCGCGGATCGGGCGTGAACTCGCGGTCCACCCGCACCATCCGGGCCGCGAGCCCGGCCACCGAGCCACCGGTCCCGACGGCGAGCCCGGCGAGCATCGCGGCGCCGAGCACTCCGGCGTCGCGCTCGGCGGTGCGGCGCAGCGGCCGGTCCAGCACGTCGGCCTTCACCTGGCACCACAGGTCGCTGTTCGCCCCGCCGCCGCAGACGGCGAGCGCGGGGACCGGCGCTCCGGCGGCACTCTCCAGCGCGGCGAGCACGTGCCGGGCAGCGTGCGCGACGCCCTCCAGCACGGCCAGCGCCAGCTCGGCACGGCCGGTGCCGAATCCGGCGCCGAGCCAGTGGGCGCGCAGGTGCGGGTCCCACAGCGGGGCCCGCTCGCCGGCCAGCTGCGGGAGGAACAGCACCGTCCCGGGCCCGGCGGTCCCGGCGAGCCCGAGCAGTTCCTCGACGGTCCCGCCCAGCACCGAGCACGCCCAGGTCAGGGCGTCGCCACCGGCCTGGGTCGGTCCGGCGTGCACGTGCAGGCCGCGCCAGGTCGGGAAGGTGACGATCCCGGGGGCGCCGCCACCGGGCGTCGCGGCGACGGCGACGACCTCCGAGGTGCCGGCGACGTCGATCGCGTCGCCCGGGGCGGCGATACCGCCCCCGAGCAGCGCCGACCAGGCGTCCATCGTCCCGACGGCGACGGGCAGGCCCGGCGGGAGGCCACCCGCCCCGGTGGTCTCCCCCGCCACCGAGGCCGGGTCGGCCAGTGCGGGCAGCAGCCCGCGCAGGCCCGGGACGAGCAGGTCCAGCCATGCCGGATGGTCGCCGTCCGGGCCGACCAGGCCGATCGAGGACAGCGGATCGGCGACGGCCCGGCCGGTCAGCTGCGCCAGGATCCAGTCCTTCGGGGCCAGCAGCCGGGTGGTGCGCCGCCACACGTCGGGGCGGTGGGTCCGCAGCCAGGCCGCGCGGGCGGCGGGGTGCGAGGCGTCGACCGTCCCGAGCCCGCCGCGCACCCGCGCCCGGTCGGCCGCGGCCAGCCGCTCGGTCAGACCGGCGGCGGTCTCCGCGCAGCGGCCGTCCTGCCAGGTGATCGCCGGGTGCAGCGGCGTGCCGGCGTCGTCGGCGACGAGCTGGGTGTTGACCTGCGCGCACAGTCCGACGGCGGTGAGATCACGCAGCGCACCGGCCGCGTCCAGCTCGGCGACGGCACCGGTCAGCCCGCGCCACCAGTCCGCCGGATCCTGCTCGGCCCAGCCCGGCCGGGGCCGGTGGGTGGGATGGCGGCGGGTCGCCGCGGCGATCCGCTCGCCGTCGTCGGTGAACACGGCCACCTTCACCGATGTGGTGCCGAGGTCGATTCCGAGCAGCCTGCTCACGACGGGGTGTCCGATGCGGCCGGGTGCCCGGCGAGGAGCTCCGCGAGCGCGTCACCGACGGCCCGGTGCGCCTCCCAGCCCCAGTGCATGCCGTCCGGGTTGCCGCGCCCGCCGAGGACGTGCGCGGCGACCAGCGGTGCCACGTCGAGCAACGACACCGCAGGAACGCCCGCCGCCCAGGCCCGGATCGCTGCCTCGGTGGCCGACCGGTGCGGGTGGGCCGATCCGTAGTCGGCGGCCCGGTGCACCGACGGCAGCATCGCCACCACCGGCAGCCCCGGTCGCAGCGCGTGCACCCCCGCCCGGCAACGCTCCAGGTGCTGCACGGTGAGCCGGGGCGGGAGCGTCGCCGGGCCGCCGCCGGGCAGCCGGGCCAGCGCGGGTGCGAGCACCGGCTGCGCGCGCCGGTAGCCGGCGCGGACGATCCGGCGCAGCGACGGCGGCCGCAGCACCGGGATCAGCTCCCGCAGCGCGGTCGGCAGCGGCGAGGGCAACGAGTCCATCCCGGACACCCCGAGGACGACGGCGTCGACCCGGGGCAGCGCCGCCCACACCCGGGGATCGCCGGTGATCGCGGCCCAGGCGTGCCGGGCCGTCCACCCGGCCCTGGCGACCAGCTCCACCTCGCCGCCGAGCCGGTGCGCGGCGACGTTCGGCCACAGCCGGGCCTCGTCCGCCGGGTAGGGCCGGTCCGGACCGTGGAAGGCCAGCGAGTCGGCGACGACCAGGAGGTCAGGCACCGATGTTGTACCCCGACAACCGCCAGCGCGGATGGTCGTCGCGCCGGGCCACCACGGCCCACTTCGCGTTGCCCATGCCGCCGATCACCGGCCACGCCGACTCCGGCAGGTCGAGCAGCCCGCACACCATCCCGGCGATCATCCCGCCGTGCGCGACGAGCAGCACCGAGCGCTCCACCGGGTCGTCTGCGTACTCCAGGTCCAGCTCGGCGACGACCGGCAGCGACCGGGCGACGACGTCCACCCGGGACTCACCGCCGGGCGGCGCCCACCGCGGGTCGGAACGCCAGGAGGCGATCGCGCCCGGATCGGTGGTCTCGATCTCGGCGACGGTGCGGCCCTGCCAGTCGCCCAGGTGCGTCTCGCGCAGCCGCTTGTCCACCGACACCGGCAGCCCGGACAGGGCCGCGACGGCCATCGCCGTGTCGTACGCGCGGCTCAGGTCGGAGGTGATGATCCGGTCGAACGCCACGCCGGCGAGCAGGGGTGCCGCCGCGGCGGCCTGCGCGCGGCCCTCGTCGGTCAGCTGGGTGTCCAGGTGCCCCTGCATGCGGCCGCCGGCGTTGTACCCGGTCTGGCCGTGCCGGAGCAGTGTGACCCGCCGCAGCGTCATCCCGCGTCGTCCTCGTCGTCGCCCGGCGGCTGGGCCCGCGGCACCTCGATCGCCGGGCAGTCCTTCCACAGCCGGTCCAGCCCGTAGAAGCCGCGCTGCTCGGTGTGCATCACGTGCACGACGATGTCGGTGAAGTCCAGCAGCACCCAGCCGTTGTCGGCGTCGCCCTCGCGGCGGGTGGGCTTGCTCCCCCGCTCACGCAGCTTCTCCTCGACCGCGTCCACGATCGCCTGGACCTGGCGCTCGTTCTGCGCCGACGCCAGCAGGAAGCAGTCGGTGATCACCAGCTGCTCGGACACGTCGAGGGCGATGATGTCGGCGGCCTTCTTGTCCGCCGCGGCGGCCGCAGCCACCTTCGTCAGCTCGATCGCCTCCGGTGATGCCGTCACTGCGCTTCACGTCCCCCGCTCGGTTACCTCGGACGGACTCGCCCGACGACACCACAGTGTGTCAGCCGCGCCGCCGGGGGTTGGGCGGCGGGCACCGCGCGGGATAGGTTCACGCCCACGGTGGACCGTCGAAGGAGACTCCCCATGGCGTTGGCCCCCGACCTCGAGGGCGTGCAGTGCGAGCCGGTCAACTTCGCGTGGGCCCGGGACGACGTGCTCCTCTACGCGGTCGCCGTCGGCGCGGGCGCCGAGGATCCGGCCGCCGAGCTGGCGCTGACCACCGAGAACACCGCCGGTGTGCGGACCGTGGTGCTGCCGTCGTTCGCCGAGCTGGTGACCCGCACCGCCCGGGTCGATCTCGGCGACATCGACCGGTCCCGGCTGGTGCACGCCGAGCAGTCGTTCCGCCTCGCCGCCCCGCTCCCGGTGGAGGGCCGCGCCCGGGTCACCTCGACGGTCACCGAGGTGCTGGACAAGGGCTCCGGCGCGCTGGTGCGGACCGAGGCGGAGGCGGTCGACGTCGAGACCGGCGCGCCGCTGCTGTCGACCGTGCGCTCGGTGTTCATCGGCGGCGAGGGCGGGTTCGGCGGCGCCCGGGGCTCGCGGCCGCCCAACCCGGTCCCGGACCGGGCACCCGATCACGTCGTCACCTACCGGACCTCCCCCGGCCAGGCCCTGCTCTACCGGCTCACCGGGGACCGCAACCCGCTGCACACCGACCCGGAGTTCGCCGCCAAGGGCGGCTTCGAGCAGCCGATCCTGCACGGCATGTGCACCTACGGCTTCACTGCGCGGGCGCTGGTCGCGACCGTCTGCGACTCCGACGCCGGGGTGCTGCGCGGGATGGACGCCCGGTTCACCCGGCCGGTCGTCCCCGGCCAGACCCTGACCGTCGCGGTGTGGCGGGACGGGGACGCGGTCGCCTTCCGGACCGCGGTCGGCGACGAGATCGTGCTCGACCACGGGTCGGCGACGCTGGCGGGCTGACCGGGCCGGTCGGCACCCGGGCCGGTCGGGCACCCGGGCGCGTGGTGCGACCGGGCCGGTCGGCACTGCGGCCTCGCGGCTCAGGAGACCGCGACGGCGACCCGGGCCTGCACCGGGTCCCCCGGATAGTCCACCCCGCCCCGGTAGGCGAGCTCGGACAGCGCGTCCAGCGCGGCGATCTGCGGGTAGCTGCGGTGCGGGTCGTTGCGGTGCGGCCAGCGGTGGTCGAGCTCCCGGAACGCGACGGCCCGGTGCCGGGTGGTGGCGAGGTAGCGCGGGTTGTCGCGGACGAACCGGGCGTAGGCGTGCCGCAGCTCGGGCCGGCGCGGGAGCTCGACCCGGACGAACCGGTCGACGTCGGCGCCGATCTCGTGCACGTACTCCCCGCACAGCTGCACGACGAACGGCGCGACCCACGGCTCGTCCACCCCGAACAGCTCCCGCACCGCGCGCTGGCGCAGGCCTGCGTTCTCGCTGCGCGACATCCACGCGGCCACCACCGCCTGCCGCCGCGGGGTCAGCCGCGCGACGTAGGTCGCGGCCGGCCACGGGAACGCCACCCGGTACGGGATCTGGACGGGATCGCCGTCGACGTGCACGTCGTGGTCGGCGACGCCGCCGCCCGCGTCCTGCACGAGCTGCGCCGACACCGCCCCCCAGGAGGCCAGTGCGTGCATGGCGACGTGCGCGTCCCGGCGCACCGGTGGCGGCACCGCGCGCAGCAGGAGCCCGGCGACGGCCGGGGTCGGGACGTCGATCACGACCCCACGGTAACCCGATCAGCGCAGCTCAGCGTCACCGACTGTCAGATTTCGCACTCTGTCATCACTCACTCGGCGGGGAGTGACGACCGAGGATCGACCCGCCGCCGGAGCCCGCCGACCCGGACGTCTCGATCGCATCTCGACATCGGGCCCATCTTGCCCACCACGAAACCAGGTCATAGGTTAGCCAACGCTAATCAGGTGCCCCGCGATCCGCAGCGGGCGGTCACCGGGGGGAGGTGGGCGGGCGATGAGCGCTGCCACGGGTGTGACCGTGCCCGGGACGCCGCCGGGCCGCACACGCACCGGGATCGGCGTGCGCGCCGCCGGGCTGCTGGTCTCCGGCGCCGTCCTGCTGGGGGTGTGCCTGCTCAGCGTGATGGTCGGCGCCAAGGAGATCCCGGCGTCGACCGTGCTGGACGCGTTCACGGCGTTCGATCCCACGAACAACGACCACCTGTTCGTCCGGCTGGAACGGGTGCCCCGGACGGTGCTGGGACTGCTCGTCGGGCTGGCCCTCGGCCTGGCCGGGACCGTGATGCAGGCCGTCGCCCGCAACCCGCTGGCCGATCCCGGCGTGCTCGGGATCAACGCCGGGGCGTCGCTGCTGGTCGTCGTCGGCATCACCACGTTCGGCCTGACCGCGCTGTCCGGCTACGTCTGGTTCGGGTTCGTCGGTGCCGCTCTGGCCGCGGTCGTCGTCTACGGCGTCTCCGCGCTCGGCCGGGAGGGCGCCACCCCGATCAAGCTGGCACTCGCCGGCGCCGCCGCGAACGCCGCGTTCGTCTCCTTCACCACCGCCGTGCTGCTCACCAACTCCGACGCGTTCGAGCAGTTCCGGCTCTGGCAGGTCGGCTCACTGGCCGGCCGGGACTGGGAGGTCGTCACCTCGGTGACGCCGTTCATCGCACTCGGCGCCGTCGTCGCGCTGCTCTCGGGCGGACTGCTCAACACCCTCGCCCTCGGCGACGACATGGCCAGGGCGCTCGGCGCGAACATCACCCGGGCGCGGGTGGTCTCCGGGCTGTCGGTGGTGCTGCTGTGCGGCGCCGCCACCGCCGCGGCCGGGCCGATCGGGTTCGTCGGGCTGGCGATACCGCAGGTCGCGCGGTTGATCGCCGGCCCGGACAACCGGTGGCTGCTGCCCTACGCCGCGGTGCTCGCGCCGGTGCTGGTGCTCGGCGCCGACGTGCTCGGGCGGATCATCGCCCGCCCCGGCGAGGTGCAGGTCGGGATCCTCACCGCCGTCATCGGGGCGCCGGTGTTCATCGCGCTGGTGCGCGGACGGCGGGTGAGCAGCCTGTGAGCATCGAGGCCCCCCGGGCGACCGGCCCCGGCGACGGCGCGTCCGGCCCCGCCGACACGGCGTTCGGCGCCGTCGAGCGGGCCGCGGTGCTGCGCAGCCGGGCGGCGGCCCGGGTCCGGCGGATCGGCGTCGGCCTGTCGCTCGGCGCGGGCGTGCTGCTGGTCGCCGCGGTGTCGCTGTGCGTCGGCGAGTCGCTGATCCCGCTGCCCGACGTGCTGTCCACCCTCGCCGGGCAGGGCAGCCGCAACACCAACTACGTGATCCTGGAGCTGCGGCTGCCGCGGATCGTCACCGCGATCCTGGTCGGGATCGCGTTCGGCATGTCCGGCACCGTGATCCAGTCCCTGCTCGGCAACCCGCTGGCCAGCCCGGACGTGATCGGGATCAGCACCGGGGCCAGCACCGCCGCGGTGTTCGGGATCGTGCTGTTCGGCCTGGACGGACTGGGCGTGTCGGCGATGGCGCTCGCCGGGGCGCTGCTCACCGCGGCCGCCATGTACGCGCTGGCCTGGCGCAACGGCGTCACCGGCTACCGGCTGATCCTGGTCGGCATCGGGCTGGCCGCACTGCTGCTGAGCGTGATCAGCTACTTCATGACCCGGGCGCAGGTCACCAGCGCGTCCGACGCACTGGTCTGGATCAGCGGCAGCCTCAGCGGACGCAACTGGTCGCAGGCCGTCCCGCTGGCGATCACGCTGGCGGTGCTGGTCCCGGTCACCGTGCTGCTGGCCCGGGTGCTCGGCCTGCTCGGCATGGGCGACGACGCCGCGAAGGGGCTCGGGGTGCCGGTCCAGCAGGCCCGGCTGGGGCTGCTGGTCTCTGCCGTCGCACTGGCCGGGGTGGCGACGGCGGCGAGCGGGCCGATCGCCTTCGTGGCGCTGCTGGCCGGGCCGATCGGCCGCAGGCTGGCCCGCGACGGGAGCCCGGCGCTGCTCGCGTCGGCCCTCGTCGGCGCCCTGATCGTGCTGGTCGCGGACTTCCTCGCGCAGCACACGCCGGGCCTGCCGCTGCTGCCCGTCGGGGTGCTCACCGGCGCGATCGGCGCGCCCTACCTGCTGTTCCAGCTGGCGACGATGAACCGCGCCGGCCGAGGAGGATGACGATGACCCAGGAAACGGCCGGCAGCCCGCGGCACACCCTGCGCGCCGAGCACCTCCGCCTCGCCTACGACAAGCGCGAGGTCGTCGCGGACCTCAGCATCGACGTGCCCACCGGGGCCGTCACGATGATCATCGGGCCGAACGGCTGCGGGAAGTCGACCCTGCTGCGCGCGCTGGCCCGGCTGCTCACCCCGGTCGAGGGCACCGTCTACCTCGACGGCCGGGACATCGGCGAGGTCCCCAACCGCGAGGTCGCCACCGTGCTCGGCATCCTGCCGCAGTCCCCGGTCGCACCGGACGGCATCACCGTCACCGACCTGGTCAGCCGCGGCCGCTACCCGCACCAGGGCTGGTTCCGGAAGTGGAACGCCGAGGACGACGAGGCGGTCGCGCACGCGCTCGCCGTCACCGCCACCGGTGAGCTCGCCGACCGGCCGGTGGACCAGCTCTCCGGTGGCCAGCGCCAGCGGGTGTGGATCGCGATGGCCCTGGCCCAGCGCACCGACCTGCTGTTGCTCGACGAGCCGACCACCTACCTCGATCTCGCCAACCAGGTCGAGCTGCTGGACCTGCTGACCGACCTGAACCGCCGGTCCGGCACGACGATCGCGGTCGTCCTGCACGACATCAACCTCGCCTGCCGCTACGCCGACCACCTAGTCGCAATGCGGGCCGGTTCCATCATGGCCGAGGGCCATCCGTCCGAGATCGTCACCTCCGAAATGATCAAGGAGGTGTTCCGGATGGACGCCGACATCCTGCGCGATCCCGTGTCCGGGACACCCATGATCGTGCCGATCGGGCGGCACCACGTCTCGGCCACCGCGCCGAGCAGCACGGACGAAGTGGAGAACACAGCATGAGGTTCCAGCGACGACGCCTGGTGGCGGGCGTGGCGACCCTGCTCGCCGGCGCACTCGTCCTCGCCGGCTGCGGCCAGGTCGAGGAGACCCCGGCGGCCGACGGCGCCACCATCGAGACCATGTTCGGGCCGGTCACGGTGCCCGCGGACCCGCAGCGCGTGATCGCGCTGGGCTGGTCGGACGCGGAGGCCGCGCTGGCGCTCGGCGTGCAGCCGGTGGCCGTCAGCGACTGGATGGCCTTCGGCGGCAACGGCGTCGGCCCGTGGGCGGACGACCTGGTCACCGAGCCGCCGACGCTGCTCGGCACGCTCGAGCTCAGCTACGAGCAGATCTCGTCGCTCGAACCGGATCTCATCCTCAACACCCGCTCGGACAACAGCCGGGAGAAGCACGACGAGCTGTCCAAGATCGCGCCGACGGTCTCGGCGCCGGCCGGCGTCGTCGCCTACGGCACGCCCTGGCAGCAGCAGCACGAGATGGTCGCCGCGGCGCTCGGCAAGCAGGACGAGGGCGCCCAGCAGATCAGCGAGATCGAGCAGGCCTTCGCCGACGCCCGGGCCGCGAACCCCCAGTTCGAGGGGAAGACGGTCGCGGTCGGCGCGTACTTCAGCGACCAGTACGGCGGCTACGTCCGCGGCGACGGCCGGGTCGACTTCATGGAGAGCCTCGGCTTCGTGAACAAGCCGGAGATCCAGGACCAGGCCGGGGACAGCTTCTACATCGAGCTGGCCCGCGAGCAGATCGAGCAGCTCAGCGCCGACCTGACGGTGATGTTCCCGATCGGTGCCGATGCCACCCCGCTGCGCGAGGACCCGGTGCTGAACCAGATCCCGGCCGCCCAGGCCGGCCACCTGCTGATCCTGGACGACGCCACCCTGGTCGAGGCGTTCTCGGCGGGATCGACGCTGGCGACCCGGTACGCGATCGACAACGCCGTGCCGCTGTTCGCCGAGACACTGTCCTGACACCCCGCCCCCGTCCCGGCGGACCGCCGGTGACGGGGGCCGGACCGGCGCTACGCTCCCGCCGGTGACGACGGCGAACGCGCAACAGTGGTCGGTGTGGGCCGGTAGCGGCGGGGACTTCTGGGCCGCACACGCGGCCCGGTTCGACGCCGGGGTCGCCGGCTACCTCCCGGAGTTCCGGGCGAATGCGGCCGTCCGGCCCGGTGAGCGGGTGCTGGACATCGGCTGCGGTGCCGGGACGACCACCCTCGACGCCGCCGCTGCCGCCGGTCCGGACGGTGCGGCGCACGGCGTCGACAT
Organism: Pseudonocardia kongjuensis; assembly: GCF_039526905.1. NCBI lineage: Bacteria > Bacillati > Actinomycetota > Actinomycetes > Pseudonocardiales > Pseudonocardiaceae > Pseudonocardia > Pseudonocardia kongjuensis. The sequence continues at coordinate 250,759 of NZ_BAAAJK010000006.1, forward strand.
GTCCGAGGCATTGCTGTCGATCGCCCGCAGCCGCCCGACCGGCCCGGGGCGGGCGAGCTTCGCCGTCGCCGACGCCCAGACCGACGATCTCGGCGCCGGCACCGCCGACGTCGTGATCAGCCGCAACGGCGTGATGTTCTTCGACGACCCGGCCGCCGCGTTCGCGAACCTGCACCGCGCGCTGCGTCCCGGCGGCCGGATCGCGCTGCAGGTCTGGCAATCGCTCGCCGAGCAGGAGTGGCTGACCGTCGTGCACCGTGCGCTGGAGCTCCCCGATCCACCCGCGGACGGCCCGAGCCCGGTCTCGTTCGGCGATCCGGACCGGTGCCGGGCGCTGCTGTCCGGTGCCGGGTTCACCGACGTCCGGATCACCGGGGCGCGCAGCCCGATGTGGTTCGGCACCGACGTCGACGACGCGACGGCCTTCCATCTCGACCGGGTCGCCGCGGCGCTCGCCCGGCGGCCGGAGCCCGCGCGGCGGGCCGCGCAGGACGCGCTGCGCCGGGTGCTCGCCGGGCACGCCGGGCCGGACGGCGTCGCACTCGGCTCGGCCGCCTGGTTCGTCCGGGCCGTCCGCGGCTGAGCCCGGGCCGACCGCGCGACCGGCGACCGGCGACCGGCGACCGGCGACGGGACGACGAGCCGGCCGTGCGAGGCCGGTCAGGCCCGTGCCGCGTCCAGGTGCGCCCGGGCGGCCTGCTCCAGGTGCACCAGGTCGCAGGCGACACTGGCATAGCTGAACCCCTGGGCCAGCCGGCGGGCGGCGGTGGCACCGTCCGGGCAGTGGATGCCGCAGGCGATCCCGGCCGACGCGGCGGCGGCGAGGATCTCGGTCAGCGCCTGCTCGAAGCGCTCGTCGAGGTCCGGGTCGGTGGAGGACCTCCCGCCGAGCGCGAGCCGCAGGTCGGACGGCCCGACGTAGAGGCCGTCCACCCCGGGGACCCCGGCGATCTCCTTCACGTTCGCCAGACCGTCCGGCGTCTCGATCATCACCAGGCAGGCCACCTCCTCGTCGGCGGCCGCGGGGACCGGGCCGATCCGAAGCTGCGAGCGCATCGGGCCGTAGCTGCGCCGCCCGACCGGCGGGTACCGGGTGGCGGCGACCGCGGACTCGGCGTCGGCGACCGAGTCGACCATCGGCACGATCACGCCGCGGGCGCCGGTGTCGAGCGCCTGCCCGATCCAGAACGCGTCGTTGGCCTGCACGCGCACCATGCTCGGGACGCCGAAGGTGTCGACCGCGGTGATCGTCGACAGCACCGCGCGCGAGTCGACCAGCCCGTGCTGGGCGTCGATGCAGACGTAGTCGTAGCCGGTGCGGGCGATCCGCTCGGTGCCGACCGGGTTGTCGAGCACCACCCAGTAGCCGATCGTCTTCTCCCCGGCGCGCAGCCGGGCGGCGAAGCCGTTGCTCATGACAGGTCCCCTCAGCGGTTGTAGGCGGGCACCGGCCCGCGCAGGTCGGCCCAGACGGCGTCGCAGGCCGCGATGACGTCCTCCGGGAGCGGGCCGCGCTCGGCCGCGGCGACGTTGGCGTGCAACTGCTCGACCTTCGACGCGCCCACCAGGATCGCGCCGACGTTCTCCCGGCCGACCAGCCAGCGCAGGGCCAGCTCGGGCAGGTCGAGGCCGGCGTCGGCGGCGACCCCGGACAGTGCCTCGACGGCCCGGAACAGGCCCTCGTTCCAGTACCGGTCGCGGTACATCGTCGCCAGCCCGGACGAGCCGAACCGGCCGTCCGACGGCGGCGCGTCGAACGAGTGCCGCCCGGACAGCAGGCCGCCGCCGAGCGGGTTGTAGACGACGTCGAACAGGCCCGCGGTCCGGGAGAACTCGACGTACTCCTCGTCGATCCGGCGGGCGAGCAGGTTGTAGAGCGGCTGCGAGAACACCGGCTGCGGGGCGCCCGTGGCGATCGCGGCGTGTCGTAGCTCGGCGATCTGCCAGGCGGCGAAGTTGGACACGCCCAGCGCGCCGACGGTACCCGCGTCGGCCAGCTCGGCGACGGTCTCCAGGGTCTCCGCGATCGGCGTGGCACGGTCGGGCTGGTGCAGGTAGTAGACGTCGAGCCGCTCGACACCGAGCCGGGTGAGCGAACCCTCGATGCAGGCGTGGATCGCCTTGCGCGACAGCGGCGGCGCTCCCCCGGCGTCGGAGTGCGGGATGCCGACCTTGCTGGCCACGCGGAACCGGCCGGGCCGGTCGCGCAGCAGCTCGCCGAGGATCTGCTCGCAGCGCGATCCGGCGTAGCCGTTCGCGGTGTCGATCATCGTGATGCCCGCCTCGGCGGCAGCGTCGAGCATGGTCGCCGCGGTGTCGCGGTCGACCGTGTCGCCGATGTTCATCGTGCCCAGCACCAGGCGGGACACCGGGCCGGTTCCCGGCACCTCGGTCGTCTGCATGTCGCGTCTCCTCAGCTGACGGGTTCGGCGGTGCCGGTCGTGGCGGTCGTCGACACCCTGGCAGGCCGTGCGCGGTGCGCCCGGCACCCGCAGAACATGACACATTCTGCGCACTGTGCGCAAGACGTCGGGAGAGCGCCGAAGGGCCGAGATATGCCAGGTAGATAGCCGCAGACCGGGCGATCGGGCGACGCACTCACACGTGTTGGATGCGCACAACACGCAGATTAGCCTCGCGGATAGCGCGCGATTGATGCATGATGAGCAGCATCGGCGCAGCCCTCCGCGCCGAGACCGACCACCCCGTCACGGAGGTGCCGTGCACCAGCCCGTCCTCGTACTCGCCGACGATCTGTCCGGCGCTGCGGAGGCCGCCGCCGTGCTGGCCGCGCCCGGTGAGCCCGCCACGATCCTGCTGGACGCAGGCGCACCGCTCCGGCAGGCCGGGCTCACCGTGGTCGACCTGCACTGCCGGGGCGTCGACGCGACCGAGGCCGCCCGGCGCACCGCCGACGCACTCACCGTGGCGGCGCCCGGCACCCGGCCGTTCCTGAAGATCGACTCGCTGCTGCGCGGCAACGTCGCGGCCGGTGTCGGGGCGCTCGCGACGCACGAACCGGTGGTCGTGGCCGCGGCGCTGCCCGCGGCCGGGCGCACGGTCCGCGACGGTGTCGTGCACCTCGGTGCCGAGCCACTGCACCGGACAGCCGCCTGGCAGCTCGAACCGGGCTCGCCACCGCCGGACGTACCGGCCGCGCTGGGACTGCCCGGCTGCCCGGTCGTCGACGTCCGGACGCTGCGCCGCGACCCGGTGGCCGGGCTCCGGACCGCGCTCACCCGGGCCGCCGGTGCCGGGTCCGAGGCACGGCGCGGCCGGCCACACGGAGTGGCGCCGGCCGCACCCGCCCGGCATCCGGTCGTCGTGTGCGACGCCGCGACCGATGCCGATCTCGACCTGATCGCCGGCGCGGTCATCGCGACCGGTGCCGCGCCCGCCGGGTCCGGCGCGTTCGCCGCGGCGTTCGGCCGGGTGACCGGTCGGCCCGGGCTCGGCGCCGGGCCCGCACCGCGCGGCCCGGTCCGGCCGGTGCTCGCCGTCGTCGGTTCGGCCGAGCCGGCCGCCGCCCGGCAGGTGGAGCTGTTGCTCGCCGAGGGCGCGGCCGACCTGCGACCCGGTGATCCCCCGCGTGCGTCCCGGTCCGGCATCACCGTGCTCCGCCCCGATCCGCGGGTCGCCGGCGACCCGGTCGCGGTCGCCGAGGCCCTCACCCGGGCCGCCGTCACCCTGGCCGGCGGCCCGGCACCACCGCACCTCCTGCTCACCGGTGGCGAGACCGCCCGCCGGGTGCTGGACGCGCTCGGCGTCGACCGGCTCGAACCGCTCGGCGCGGTCGCGCACGGCGCGGTCCGCAGCCGCACCGCGACCGGCCGCCAGGTCGTCACCCGTCCCGGCAGCTTCGGCGACGACACCTCGCTACGGGCGATGGCCGCCGCCGTACTCCCCCCACCCACCGACCGGAAGGCCGCCGTATGACCACCGCCGCCACCCACCCGACCGGCCCCCCGCCGCCCCTCGGCACCCTCCCGACGATCGCCGTGACGATGGGCGACGCCGCCGGGATCGGACCCGAGGTGATCGTCCCCGCGCTCGTGCACCCGGACGTGCTCGGCCGCTGCCGCCCGGTCGTGATCGGCGACGCGGGCCGGCTCCGGCGGGCCACGGAGATCCTCGGCCACCCGGCCCGGATCACGACCGTCGACGACGTCGCCGCCGCCGAGCCCGGATCGGACCGGGTGTGCGTGCTGCAGGTCGGCGAGCTGCCCGCGGACCTGCCGTGGGGCGAGGTCTCGCCGGCCGCCGGCGACGGCGCGTACCGCTACGTCGCGGCCGCCGCCGAACTCGCCGTCGCCGGTGCGGTGCAGGCGATCTGCACCGCACCGCTGAACAAGGAGGCGCTGCACGCCGCCGGGCACCACTATCCCGGGCACACCGAACTGCTCGCGCACCTGACCGGCACCGCGGAGGTGTCGATGATGCTGTCGACCCCGACGGTGAAGGTGGTGCACGTGACCACCCACATCGGCCTGATCGACGCGGTCGCGCGGATCGAGCCGGGCCTGGTCGAGCGGACCGTCCGGCGCGGGCACGACGCGCTGGTCCGCTCCGGGGTGGCCGCGCCGCGGATCGGGGTCTGCGGGATCAACCCGCACGCCGGGGAGAACGGCCTGTTCGGCTACGGCGAGGAGGAGGAGAAGATCGTCCCGGCCCTGGAGGTGCTGCGCGCCGACGGGATCGACGCCCGCGGCCCGCTACCGGCCGACACCGCGTTCTTCCTGGCCGGCCGGGGCGACTACGACCTGATCGTGGCGATGTACCACGACCAGGGCCACGGGCCGGTGAAGGTGCTGGGCATCGAGAACGGGGTGAACCTGACCGTCGGACTGCCGGTCATCCGCACCTCGGTCGACCACGGCACCGCGTTCGACATCGCCGGTACCGGCCGGGCCGATCCGGGCTCGATGGTCGAGGCGCTGCGCCAGGCCGTGGAACTCGCGGCGCGGCCGGTAGCGTGACCGCATGCCGCCGCGCGGATCCCGGGCCCGCCGGGACGAGATCGTCCGGCTCGCGACGACGTCCGGGCTGGCCAGCGTCGACGAGCTCTCCCGGGTCTTCGACGTCACCGCGTCGACGATCCGCCGGGATCTCGCCCAGCTGACCGCCGAGGGCAGGCTGGCCCGCACCTACGGCGGTGCGATGGCGCTGTCCGCGCACCCGGAGACGTCGCTGCGGCAGCGCATCGGCGAGGCGTTCGGGGCCAAGCGGACGATCGCCCGGGCGGCCGCCGCACTGGTGCGGCCCGGCGAGACCGTGCTGCTCGACGCCGGCTCGACCGTCGGCGCGCTGGCCCACGAGCTGCGGACCATGCCCGGCCTCACCGTGGTGACCACCGGCCTGACCGCACTCGGCGAACTCTCCGACGCCGACGGCGTCACCGTGCACTGTCTCGGCGGCACCCTGCGCCCGGTCAGCCAGGGCTTCGTCGGCCCGCTCGCGGAGGCCGCTCTGGAGCACCTCACGTTCGACCGGGCCTTCCTCGGGGCCGACGGCGTCACCACCGACGGCGGGCTGTGCGAGGCCGAGCTCGCGCAGACCCGGCTCAAGGAACTGATGGCCCGCCGGGCGGCCGCGGTCTACGTGCTCGCGCACGCCGACAAGCTGGGCAGGCGGCCGTTCCACGCCTGGGCCCGGCTGGAGCCCGGCTGGACGCTGATCACCGATCCGGCCGCGGACGCAGCGCAGCTCGCCGCGCTGCGGGCGTCCGGGGTCGGGGTGTCCGTGGCCCAGGCCGACGGCGCTGCCTGAGCGACTGCGCGTTTCGCGCGACTGACCGTCACCGAGCAGCAACCGCTGTCCCGCTGTGCCCCGATATGCGCGATACACGCGGAACTAACTCTGTATTGCGCGAAATGCGCATCACGTGAGACCGTCCTCATGCGGATCGCGCGGCCCGCCGCCGATCCCGTCCCCATCCGCCTCCGGAGGTCGACGATGACCCTGAACCGACAGGCCGGCCCACGCCTGGACCGCCGGGCGTTCCTGCGGTGGTCCGCGCTCGCCGCCGCCGGCGCCGCGGCCGCCCCGCTCGCCGGTTGCGCCGGCCCCACCGGCGCCCCGGGCCCCGGCACCCTCGTCCTCGGGCTGAACCGGTCGCTGGCCAGCCTGGACAACAAGCTCAACCAGTTCGACGGCGCGATCACCGTGCAACGCGCCGTCCGGCAGGCACTCACCCGGGTCGCGCCCGGCATGGTCGCGCAGCCGGTGCTCGCCGAACGCTTCGAGCAGACCGCGCCGACCGAGTGGACGGTGCGGCTGCGCGAGGGCGTCCGGTACTCCGACGGGAGCCCGGTCACCCCCGCCGACGTCGACACCGCCCTGCGCAGCTACGCCGGCGTGAACGGGTCGTTCGTGGTCGGGCTGTTCCCGGAGCTGCCCACCGTGGAGCCGGTCGACGCCCGCACCTTCCGGCTGCGCACCGCGCAGCCGGTGCCGGTGCTCGACCTGCTGATGGCGAACATCCTCGTCACCCCGGCCGCGGCGAACCGCCCCGAACAGCTCACCGACGGCATCGGATCCGGGCCGTTCCGGGTGGCCGAGGCGGACGGCGGCACCGGCAACTACACGCTGGTCCGCAACGAGAACTACTGGGGCGCCGCGCCGCCGCTGGAGTCGGTGCAGGTCAGGTTCGTGCCGGAGGAGTCCAGCCGGGTCGTCGCGATGCGCTCCGGCGAGCTCGACGTCATCGACTCCATCACCCCGGACTCGGCCGAGCAGCTCGCCGGCCTGCCCGCCGTCGCGCTCGACCGCTCGCCGGGGAACCGGATCAACCAGCTCTTCTACAACTTCCGCAAACCCCCCGAGCACCCGCTCGCCGATCCCGCCGTCCGGGAGGCACTCAGCTACGCGATCGACGGCGAGGCACTCGCCCGCGACGTGCTCGTCGGCTCGGTCTCCCCCGCCCGCGGCGTCGTCGCGCCGGCCCTGCAGGGTGCGGTCGAGACCGGCTCGTACCGCTACGACCCGGCCCGCTGCCGGCAGCTGCTCGACGCCGCGGGCGTCCGGGACCTGGAGCTGACGATCATCTGGGAGACCGGCGAGTTCCCCGCGGACACCGCGGTGATGGAGTCGGTCGCGGCGATGCTCGGCCAGGTCGGCGTGCGGACCCGGCTGCAGCAGTTCCAGCCCGGCGGCGACATCCTCGCCTGGCGGCAGGGACGGGGCGGCGACTGGGACGTGCTCGGCAACGGCTACCCGGGGCCGACCGGCGAGGCGGGCACCGCGCTGCAGGGCATGTTCGGCGGCACCCCGGCCGCCGAGGCGACCCGGGACACCTACCAGGGCTACGTCGTCGGCGAGGTCGCCCGTGCGATCGACGCCGCCACGGCGGAGACCGACCCGGCCCGCCGCGACGCCGCCCTCGCCGACGCCCAGCGCCGGATCTGGGACACCTGGCCGTGCATGTGGGCGTTCGTCCCGGACGTCGTGCTGGCGCGGCGGCAGCGGGTGTCCGGGGTCGAGCTGCTCCCGACGAACTCCTACGACATCTCGTCCGTCCGGCTGGAGGCCTGAGCGATGGCGACCGCGACCCTCACCGCCCCGCCGCGGCCGGGCCCGTCCCGCGCCGCCGGGCTCGCCCGGTACGCGCTGACCCGGGTCGGCCAGGGCGTCCTGACGATCTTCCTGACCGTGTCCACGGTGTTCCTGCTGGTCCGGATGGCGCCGGGCGACCCGGCAGCCGCCTACGCCGGGCCGACCGCGAGCACCGAGGACCTGGAGCGGGTGCGCGCCCAGTTCGGGCTGGACGAGCCGCTGTTCACCCAGTACCTGACGTTCCTGCGCAACCTGCTCACCGGCGACCTCGGCACCAGCTACTCCTTCGGCGCCCCGGCGCTGGACGTGGTGCTCGACCGGGTGCCGTACACGATCACGCTGGCCGTGTCCGCGGTGCTGGTGACGACCCTGGTCGCGGTGCCGCTGGGTGTGTGGATGGCGCGCCGCGCCGACACCGGCCGCGAGCTCGGCGCGAACGTGCTCACCGTCGCCGGGCAGTCGATGCCGGACTTCTGGAGCGGCATCATGCTGCTCACCGTGTTCGCGGTGCTGGTGCCGGTGCTGCCCGCCTCCGGCTTCGCGACCTGGTCCGGGCTGGTGCTGCCGACCCTGACCGTCGCCGTGCTGCAGATCGCGCTGATCTCCCGGCTGGTCCGCCGGGAGATGACCGGCGCGCTCGCCTCGCCCTACCTGACGGTCGCCCGGTCCCGCGGGGCCGGCGAACGGTCGCTGATCTGGCGCTACGCGATGGCCAACTCGGCGATCCCGGTGCTGACCGCGCTCGGGACCCGGTTCGCCGCGATGCTCAACGGCGTCGTCGTCGTCGAGGTGGTGTTCTCCTGGCCCGGCGTCGGCTCGCTCGTCGTGCGCGCCCTGGAGACCCGCGACTACCCGCTGATCCAGGCGACGGTGCTGGTCACCGCCGCGCTCGCGATCGGTGTCCAGCTGCTGATCGACCTGGCGTACCCGCTGCTCGATCCGCGGGTCCGGCTCGGAAAGGAGTCCGCGCGATGAGCACCACCCTCCCGGACCGGACGGCGCGACCGGCCCGGCCGTCGGCCGTCACCCCCGCCCTCGCCGCCGCGTCCCCCGCCCACCGCCGGGCCAGGGCGTCCCGGGTCAAGATCTGGGCCGGCGCGGTCTGCACCGCACTCGTGGTGCTGCCCGTGCTGTTCGCCACCGTGCTGCCGCTGCCGGACCCGGACGCGCAGCAGCTCTCCGCGCGCCGGCTGCCGCCGCTGACCGACGGCCACCTGTTCGGCACCGACCAGCTCGGCCGCGATCTGCTGGCCCGGGTGCTGGCCGGCGGTCAGGTCTCGCTCACCGTCGGGGTGCTCGCCGTGCTGGTCTCCGGCCTCATCGGGCTGGTGCTCGGCTGTCTCGCCGGGTTCCTGGGCGGCTGGGTGGACGCGCTCGCCTCCCGCCTCGCCGAGGCCCAGATGGCGCTGCCGCTGCTGATGATGCTGCTGCTGGTGGTGGCGCTGTTCGGCTCGTCGATCCCGGTGATCACCGCGGTGATCGCGGTCGCGCAGTGGCCCGAGGTGTTCCGGCTGACCCGGTCGCTGGTGCTCGTCGAACGCGGCAAGCCCTACATCGACGCGGCCCGCACGCTCGGTCTCGGCCGGCTCGCCGTGCTCGCCCGGCACGTGATGCCGAACGTGGTGAAGCCGGCGTCGCTGGTCGTGCTCCTGCTGCTGGCGCAGGCCGTGCTGCTGGAGAGCGCGCTGTCCTACCTCGGGGCGGGCCCGGAGCGGCCGTTCGCCACCTGGGGACGGATCGTCTCCGACGGGCAGGACTACGTGACCACGTCGTGGTGGATCGCCACCCTGCCCGGCCTGGTGATCGTGCTGCTGGTGGTCGGCGTCAACCTGCTCGGCGACGGTCTGCGCGACCGGCCGGACGGGATCGGGCGACCGCGCCTGCTGGGCGCGTTCCGGAAGGGAGCGAACCGGTGACCCCACTGCTGGAGGTCCGTGAGCTACAGGTCGAGCTGGTGACCGGAACCGGGATCGTGCGCGCCGTCGACGGTGTCGACCTGCACGTCGGGCCCGGCGAGACGGTCACCCTGATCGGCGAGTCCGGCTCCGGCAAGTCGACGACGGCGATGGCCGTGCTCGGCCTGCTGCCCGCCGGGTCCGCGGTGGTCAGCGGCTCGGTCCGGTACCGGCTCGGCGACGACGACCCGGTCGACGTGCTCGCCGACCGCACCGCGCTGGACGGCGTGCGCGGCCGTGGTGTCTCGCTGATCCCGCAGGACCCGATGACCGCGCTGTCGCCGGTGCACTCGATCGGCGCGCAGCTCGGCCACGCGCTGCGGCTGCGGCATCCCCGGCTCTCCCGCACGCAGGTCCGGGACCGCGGCATCGCGCTCCTGGACCAGGTGCACGTGGCCCGGCCGGCGACCCAGTGGCGGTCGTACCCGCACCAGCTCTCCGGCGGCATGCTGCAGCGCGTCCTGATCGCGATCGCGCTGGCCGGGGAACCGCGGCTGCTCGTCGCCGACGAGCCGACCTCGGCGCTCGACGTCACCGTCCAGGCCGGGATCCTCGACCTGCTGCTGGAGCTGCAGGAACGCACCGGCATCGGGATCCTGCTGATCACCCACGACCTGGGCGTCGCCCGGCTGGTCTCCGACCGGATCCACGTGATGCGGGCCGGCGTGTTCGTCGAGTCCGGCGAGGTCGAGCAGGTCGTCGGCGCGCCCCGCGAGGAGTACACCCGCGCGCTGGTCGCCGCCGTCCCCACCCTCGAGGAGGTCCCGGCATGAACCCGCACCTCGACGTCCGCGGGCTGACCGTGGACTTCGCCGGATTCCGGGCCGTCGACGGCGTCGACCTGTCCGTCGCGCGCGGCGGCTCGCTGGCCGTGGTCGGCGGGTCCGGCTGCGGCAAGTCCACGATCGCCCGCTGCCTGGTCCGGCTGATCCGGCCGACCGCAGGCTCGATCGAGCTGGACGGCCTGGACGTCGCGACCCTGCCGGAACGGGCGCTGCGCCCGCACCGCCGCAAGGTCCAGATGATCTTCCAGGACCCGTACGGCTCGCTGGACCCGCACCTGACCGCGGGCCGGATCGTCGCCGAACCGCTCGCCCTGCGCGGCGTGCGCGGGCGAGCCGAGCGCGAGCGCCGCGCCGCCGCGCTGCTCGACCGGGTCGGGCTGCCGGCGGCTGCCGCACAGCGCAGGCCGTCGGAGTTCTCCGGCGGCCAGCGCCAGCGGATCGGCATCGCCCGGGCGCTGGCCAGCGATCCCGAGCTGCTGGTGTGCGACGAGGCGACCTCCGCGCTGGACGTCTCGGTGCAGGCCCAGGTGCTCGACCTGCTGCGCGAGCTGCAACGCGACACCGGCCTGACGTTCGTGGTGATCGCGCACAACCTCGGCGTCGTCCGGCAGATCACCGAGCACATCGTCGTCCTGGACCAGGGCCGGGTCGTCGAGTCCGGCCGGACCGCCGAGGTACTCGCCGCACCGTCGCACGAGGTGACCCGCCGGTTGCGGGCCGCCGCCCTCGACCCGTCCACGATCCGTGGCCGCAAGCCCCGCGCCGCGCTGGCCGGCGCCGTGCCCGCACCGTCCGGAGGTTCGCCGCGATGACCACGACCGAACACGGCACCACCCCGGCCGAGCTGCCCGGACCGACCGACGGCGTGCTGCGCGCGCACGCCGGCGAGCCGGACCGGACCGACGCGCTGCTGCCCGCGCCGGACGTGCAGAACCACGCGGCGAACCTGATGGAGCTGCCCGGCGGCGCGCTGGGCTGCGTCTGGTTCGGCGGCACCCAGGAGGGCGTCCCCGACATCCGGGTGCGCTACTCCCGGCTGGAGCCCGGGGCACGGCGCTGGAGCGCGCCGGTCGCGCTGTCCGGCGACCCGGAGCGGTCCGAGCAGAACCCGCTGCTGTTCGTCGCGCCGTCGGGCACCGTGTGGCTGCTGTGGACCGCGCAGATCGCCGGGAACCAGGACACCGCCGAGGTCCGCGTCCGGACCTCCGACGACGGCGGCCGCACCTGGGGCCCGCATCGCACCCTGTTCCCGGCCGGCCCGGACGGCGGTGTCTTCGTGCGGCAGCCGATCGTGGTCACCGGCTCCGGCCGCTGGCTGCTGCCGATCTGGCACTGCGTGACCCCGCCGGAGGGCCGCTGGGCCGGCGACCTGGACACCTCCGCGGTGCTGGTCTCCGACGACGCGGGCGGCAGCTGGCGGGAGGTCGGCGTGCCGGACAGCACCGGGCAGGTGCACATGAACATCGTGCCCCGTCCGGACGGCTCGCTGGCCGCCTTCTACCGCAGCCGCCGCGCCGACGCCGTGCACCGCTCGGTCTCCGACGACGACGGCGGCAGCTGGTCCGTCCCGGAGCCGGTGGACCTGCCGAACAACAACTCCTCGATCCAGGTGGCCGGGCTCCCCGACGGCCGGCTCGCGCTGGTCGGCAACCCCAGCAGCCGGGCCGACGCGACCGCCCGCCGGGCGTCGCTGTACGACGAGATCGACGACACGGGAGGGGTCGGTGGGGCCGGGTCCGGCGAGACGGTCCGGGAGGGCGCGTTCTGGGGCGCCCCGCGCGCCCCGATGACCCTGGCGATCTCCGACGACGGTGGCAGGACCTGGCCGCAACGCCGCGACCTGCAGACCGGGGACGGGTTCTGCCTGGTCAACGACTCGCGCGGGAAACGGAACCGGGAGTTCTCCTACCCGAGCATCCGGGTCGCCGCCGACGGCGGCCTGGACATCGCCTACACCTACTTCCGGCAGGCGATCCGGCACGTGCACCTGGCGCCCGCCGGCCCGCCGGGGACGGCGGGCCGGTGACCGGGCACGCCGTCGTCACCGGGGTCAGCTCCGGGATCGGCGCCGCCGTCGCGGGCCGCCTGCTGGACGAGGGATGGCGGGTCACCGGGCTGTCCCGCGGCGCACCGGAGCCCCGGGACGGCCTGGGCTGGATACCGGCCGACCTGGCCGAGCCGGCCGCCGTGCCCGGCGCCGTCGCCGGGCTCGGCCCGGTCGACGCGCTGGTGCACGCGGCCGGGCTGCAGCGCACCGGCCGGCTGGGCTCGCTGGACGCGGCCGACGGCGACCTGATGTGGCGGGTGCACGTGGCCGCCGCCGCGGAGCTCGCCGGGGCGCTGCTCGACCGGATCACCGGCGGCGGCCGGATCGTGCTGATCGGCAGCCGCACCGCGGGCGGCGCGCCGGGCAAGAGCCAGTACGCCGCCACGAAGGCAGCGCTGGCCGGGATGGCCCGGTCCTGGGCGGCGGAGCTGGTCGATCGCCGGATCACGGTGAACGTCGTGGCGCCCGGACCGACCGAGACCCCGATGCTCGCCGACCCGGGCCGGGCGGCGACCCCGCCGCTGCTGCCACCACTGGGCAGGCGGGTCCGGCCGGCCGAGGTCGCGGCGCTGGTGGCGCTGCTGGTCGGGCCGGACGGGGGCGCGATCACCGGGCAGACGATCACGGTCTGCGCGGGGACGTCGCTGCCCCGCTGATCGCCGGTCAGCGCGGCCGGAGCACGTACCCGGTGTAGCCGTAGTCGGTACCGAACTCCTCGCGGACCCGGATCTCCCGCCCGACCTCGTCGAGCACCTCCGGATCCACCCCGTCGGCGCGCAGCAGCTCCAGCCGCGCGGCGAGCGGGCGGTAGTAGGCGTCCCAGTCGCAGTCCGGGAGCAGGTAGGTGGCCGCCACCGTGTACCCGGCCTGCTGGGCGGCGGCGACGTTGCCGGCGGTCGTCCGCATCGCCGGGTACCCGGCGTCCCAGAACCGCCTGGCCCCGGGCGACGGGTCGGTCGTGGTCCACTCGGCCTCGGTGAGCACCAGGGTGCCGCCGGGGGCGAGCAGCCGCCGCCAGGAGGCCAGTGCCGCGTCGAAGCCCATGATGTAGGCCGAGCCCTCGGCCCAGACCAGGTCGGCCTCGCCGTCGGGCAACGGCAGGTCGTCCATGGTCGCGACCAGCGGGCGGACCCGCTCGCCCAGTCCGGAGATCGCGGCGCGCGCCTGCAGCCGTGCCAGGTAGGGCTCGTGCGCGTCGACGGCGATCACCTCGCCGCCGGTCGCGGCGGCCAGCGGCAGCGTCGCCGGGCCGGTGCCGCTGCCGATGTCGACGATCCGCGGTGCCTCCGGCAGCGGTCCGACGAGCTGCAGCAGCAGCGCCGTGGTCTCCTCCGATCCGGGTGCCTCGCGGGGCAGGTCCTCGTGCGCGGCCAGGAAGGCCTGCTCCAGCGGTGTGCTCACGGCCGCGGATCTTGCCCGGCCGGGCCGGTCCCCGCAGCAGACATACCCAGGCATGATGAAATCCGTGCACCTCGACACCTGGCTGACGGCGGTCCCGCCGCTCGCGATCTACCTGCTGTGCGCGGTGGTGGTCGGCGTGGAGAGCGTCGGTGTGCCGTTGCCCGGCGAGATCGTGCTGGTGGGGGCCGCGCTGCTGGCCACCCGGCCCGGGCCGGGGATCGATCCGGTCGCGCTGGCCGGGGCGGCGACGGCCGGCGCGGTCGTCGGTGACTCGATCGGGTACTCCGTGGGCCGCCGGTACGGCACCGCCCTGCTGGACCGGCTCGGCCGCCGGTTCCCCCGCCATCTGGGGCCGGGCCACGTCGCGGTGGCGCGCCGGGTGTTCGAGCGGCACGGCGGGTGGGCGGTGCTGTTCGGGCGGTTCGTCGCGCTGCTGCGGATCCTGGCCGGCCCGCTGGCCGGGACGATGCGGATGCGCTACCCGGCGTTCCTCGCCGCGAACGCCACCGGTGCGGTGCTCTGGGCCGGCGGCACGGTGGCGGCGGTGCAGCTGCTCGGGCTGGTCGCCGAGACCTGGCTGAAGCGGTTCTCCTGGGTGGCGCTGGTGGTCGCCGTCGTGCTGGGGCTGCTGGTGTCGCGGCAGGTCCGGGCCCGGCTGGAGCGGGCCGCGTCCGACGGGTGAGGCCCCCGGCGGGCCGGCCGATCCGCTCGGCCGGCCGCGGGGGCCCGGCCTCAGGGCCGGATGACGACCTTCAGCGCCTGGTTGGCGGCGGCGTTCTTGAACACGTCGTACGCCTCGTCGATCTGGTCGAAGGTGAACTCGTGGGTCCCCATCTTCTCGGCCGGGATCCGTCCGCCGGCGACCATCTTCAGCAGCGTCGGGATCGAGACGGTGTCGACCAGGCCCATCGTCAGGGTGACGTTGGAGATCCACATGTCCTGCATCGGCAGCTCCACCGGGGTGCCGTGCACGCCGACGTTGGCGATGGTGCCGCCGGGCCGCACCAGCGACGCGGCGGTCAGCAGGGTCTCCGGGTAGCCGACCGCCTCGATGGCGACGTCGACGCCGAGCCCGTCGGTCAGCGCCGTCACGTCCCCGACGGTGCCGGGCCCGACCTCGACGGCGTCGGTCGCGCCGAACTCCAGTGCCTTCTCCAGCCGGAACTTGTTGGAGTCGATGGCGATCACCTTCGACGCGCCCCACAGCCCGGTCGTCAGCACCGCGGACAGGCCGACCGCGCCGGCCCCGACGACGGCGACGGTGTCACCGGGCCGGACGTTGCCGGCCAGCACGCCCACCTCGTAACCGGTGGGCAGCGAGTCGGCCAGGAAGATCGCCTGCTCGTCGCTGACGCCCTGGGGTACCGCGTAGAGCGAGGTGTCGGCGTAGGGCACCCGGACGTACTCGGCCTGGGTGCCGTCGATCAGGTGCCCGAAGATCCAGCCGATGCCGCCGACGGTCTGGCAGTGCGACGGCATCCCGCGCTGGCAGTACGCGCAGCGGCCGCACTTGGTGATCGCCGGGACGAGCACCCGGTCGCCGACCGAGAACCCGCTGACCGCGTCGCCGACCTCGGTGATCGTGCCGACCGCCTCGTGACCGAGGATCCGGCCGTCGGTGACCGCCGGGACGTCGCCCTGCAGGATGTGCAGGTCGGTGCCGCAGATGGTGGTGGTGTCGACCTTGACGACGACGTCGGTCGGGTCCTGGACGGCCGCGTCCGGGACGTCCTCCCAGGCCTTGCTCTCCGGGCCGTGGTACACGAGTGCCTTCATCTGCTGCCTCCGCGTCATCGCAGGTGGGTCTGGTCCAGCGTCCTCGACGCTAGTGACCCGGAACACATTCGACTGTCGCGATATGGGACTGTTCCGCAGCCGGTGGGTGCCGTGGCAGGGCCGGTCGTCCCGGGAACGGGACACTCTCAGCCGATGTAGCTGATCCCGAACGCGTCGATCTTGCGGTACAGCGAGGACCGGGCGATGCCGAGCATCTCGGCGGCCTTGTAGCGGTTGCCGCGCGACTCGTAGAGCGCCTGGATGATCGCGTCGCACTGGGCGGCCTCGAGCATCGACATCCGCGGCGCGCGGCCGGTGAAGCAGGACGCGGGCAGGTCCGGCGCCTGGATCACGCCGACCGGTTTGCGGGCCACCACGTAGCGCAGCACGTCGGTCAGCTCGCGCAGGTTCCCCGGCCAGGCGTACCCCTCCAGCACCCGGACGACCTGCAGCGACAGCCGCAGCGACCGGCCGCCGGAGAGCGAGTGCAGGATGGACAGCGCGATGTCGCCGAGCTCGTCGGCGCGGTAGCGCAGCGCCGGGACCCGGACGGTCTCGTGGAAGTGCCGCAGCAGCAGTCCGTAGGGCCGGGTCGCGTCGACCGACGCGGAGTCGACGCAGCCCGCGACGAGCAGCGGCCCGGGCATCGCGACCAGGGTGCGCAGCGACTCGTCGAGCCGGCGCGCGGCGACCGGGCCGAGCAGGTTCAGCTGGGACAGCACCAGCAGGTGCGGCCGGTCCCCCGGTTCGCGGGCGACCGGGGCGAGCGGGTCCGGGCCGCCGTTCCCGATCGTCGCGCAGTCGACGACCCGGGTGCGGCCCTGCGGGTGCGCCCGCCGGAACTGCTCGACGGCCAGCGTCCGCTTCCCGGCGCCGGCCTCCCCGACGAGCAGCTGGTGCCGCCCCTGCCCGACCGCGGCGGCGACCTCGTGCCGGGCCCGCAGGTACGGGCTGAGCAGCTCGCGGTTGGCCCGCCGCCGGGCCTCGGAGTGCGCGCGACCCTCGCCGTCGCGCAGGTCGGCGGCGTAGTCGCGGCGGCCGGTCGGGGCGACGTGCGAGCCCTGCCGCCGCACCGCCTCCGGGACGACCGCGGCCCGGGACTCGTCGACCGGCCCGCCGGCGACGACGCAGCCGCCGCCCGGTACCGGCGTCACGCCGAGCTGCGCGCACCGCCCGGACGGCAGGTCGGCGTGCCGGGTCCCGTCCTCGCACAGCACGGCGCCGCCGAGCGCGAGATCGGCGAGCGCCTGCTGGTCGGCGGCGGGCAGCCGGCGTACCCCCGGCGAGGTGAGCAGGAACGCCCCGTCGGTGGCCAGCACCCAGGCGTGGCCGGTCGTCTCGGCGGCCGCGTACCCGTCGTGCACCGCCCTGGCGAGCCGGGTCCGGCGGTCCCGGACGAGCGCGCCGACGTCCGCGGCGAGCCCGCGGGCGACGGCGAGCCCCAGCTCACCGGGCGGGTCGGACACGTGCCCGAGGACGACGACGGCGTCGCACGGCCCGCCGTCGTCCCGCCCGACGACGGCGGCGGCCTCGGCCAGCCAGGTCAGGTCCGGATGCAGGTGCTCGGGACCGTCGACGCGGGCCGCGCCGCCGGTGTGCGGGGCGAGCGCGGCGGCGGTGGTGCCGACGACGTCCTCGGCGAGCCGGAACCCGGGCGTGAACCCGACGGCGTCGAGCAGCGCCGCGAGCCCGCCGCCGCCGTCCCGGCGGACCCGCAGCACGCCGTCCTCCCCGACCAGCGCCAGCGAGCACGGCAGGTCGGGGGTGAGCGTCAGGAACCGGGCGAACACCTCGTCGGCCTCGGCGACCGCCGAACCGGCAGCCTCGTGCCCGGCGAAGACCGGCTCCCCCACCTTCGAGCGCTCCCAGGAGCGGAGCACCTCGGGGCGCACCGCGGGCGACCGGCCGGCGGCGCCGTCGGCCAGGAAGCTGCGGCGCGCCGACTCGATCGCGACCGGGTCCGTCACCGTCGTCAGGCGTCGGTGTCGAGCAGCTCCTGCAGGTAGCTGTCGACCTGCCCGATGTAGGTCGGCGAGACACCGAACAGGGCGAGGTGCCCGAGCAGGTCGTCGATCACCCGGATCGTGGCGTGCGGGGTGAGCTCCAGCTCGGCCTCGTGGTCCCGGACCGGGAAGAACATGTCCTCGTTGATCGGGATGATCCGGGCGACCGCGGTGTTGCGGCCCAGTGCGGCCTCGAGGTCGCCGCCGGTGTGCCGGGCGACGTCGCCGCGCTGCCACTTCCAGGCCATGCAGAGCAGGTCGTTGGGGTCCATCTGGGTGAAGTAGGGCTCCAGGAAGCCCTCGATGAACGCCTCCTTCGACTCGAACTCCAGGGCCCGCCACAGCTCCTGCTTCCAGAACTCGGTGGAGAAGCCCATCACCGCCCAGATGCCGGCGTGCCGCTTCAGGCCGTCGACGACGTCGGCGTTGGAGGAGTACTCGCCGTCCTTGAAGCCGGGATCGGAGGTGATCGCCTCGATCAGGGCCTTGGTGTAGAGGAAGTCGTGCGGGGTGTTCTGCGCGGTCCCGGCGATCGGGGCGGCCCGCCGGACCTTCCCGGGGAAGCGCACCATCCACTCGTAGGTCTGCTGGGCGCCCATCGAGCCGCCGACGACGAGCTGCAGCGTCTCGATGCCGAAGTGCTCGCGCAGCAGCTGCTCCTGGGCGCGCACGTCGTCGCCGATCCGGACGTGCGGGAAGCGCGACATGGCGATCTTGGCGTTCGCCCCGGCGGCGTTGTGCGGGCTGGTGGACAGCCCGTTGCCGATCTGGTTGATCACGACGATGAAGTACCGCTCCGGGTTCAGCGCCCGGTCCGGGCCGATGTAGACGTCCCGGAAGATCTGGTGCGTGCCCGAGTACCAGGTGGTCACCAGGATCGCGTTGTCCCCGGCCTCGTTCAGCGTGCCGAACGTGGCGACGGCCAGGTTCAGGTCGGGGATGACCCCGCCCTCCTCCAGGGCGAACTCCCCGATGCTCACCAGGTCGTAGTCACCGTGGAACTCGTGCGTGTAGTAGGGGTTCTCGATCGCCATTGATCCTCTGCTCCTCGACGCCGCGGGCCTGCTCCGCGACTCTCCCCCGTTGTGAGTCGGGACACAAGCAGCGGCGTCCGGCGCGCCCGGCGTGACCTGCCGGAAGGTCAGGTCCAGAGCACGACGAGCACGAGCATGCCCAGTACGACGAGATTGCCGAGGACGACCAGTGCCAGCCACGGCCAGCCGGGCGACGCGGGCGCCCCGGCGGGGGCCGGGGCCACGGTCGCGGGTTCGTCGTGCAGCCGGTGGCGGGGGCCGGAGCGGCGCAGCGACTCGATGTCGGAACGGCCGAGGATGGGCGCGGTCAGGGCGTCGGCGTCGACGTTCATACCCGGTCAACGCGCGACTCGACGACAGGGAACCGCAATTCGACCCCTCGTGTCCCGCAACATGATCGAAGTAGCGCCGCGTGTCACGCGGGGCACCGGGCCACCCGCAGGCCCCGCCGTCCCGCGGAGCGGCCGTCACCCCGCGTGCCCGGTCGCGCGGGCGGCCGCTGGACGTACGCTGCGCCACATGGACTACGCGATGGTGGGCCTGCTGGTGCTCGGCGCGGTGCTGGTGATCATGGCGGCGCTGGCGGCGGACCGCCGCGACCGGGAGCGCGAGCGGGCCCGGCTGCGGAACGTCGAGCGCAAGCTCGACGCCGTCCTCGACCACCTCGGGATCGACCACGAGCGGCCCGACCTGAGCCGGGTCGAGGCGCTGCTCGCGGAGGGCAGCGACGTGGCCGCGGTGAAGGCGTACCGGGAGACGACCGGCGCCTCGCTGGTCGAGGCGAAGGAGCAGATCGACCGGATGCGGGACCGCACCTGAGTCCGGACGGCCGGGCTCAGAACGAGAACCGGGACACCTTCTCCGGGTGCAGCTGCACCCGGACGTTGTCCCCGGCGAGCATCCCGGCCAGATCGCCGGCCCGGTCGACGGGATCCCAGTAGCGGCCGGCGAGCCGGGTGACCAGCTCGTCCACCCCGTCGTCGTGCAGCGTGGTGCGGCCGGCGACGGCGACCCAGCGTTCGCGCTCTCCGACCGGGGCGGCGACGACCAGCGACGCGCGCGGATCGCGTTCGAGATGGCGCAGCTTCGGCGAGCCCCGCAGGGTGAACAGCGCGATCGTGCCGTCCGCGGCGGCCTCGAACCAGACCGGCCGCGGCTGCGGCGGCTCCGCGGCCCCGGCGACGGTCAGCAGGCCGAGCAGCGGGCGCCCGAGGAACTCGACGTCCTCGGCGGTGAGTGCGGTGCTGGTGCTCATCGTGTCCCTCCCGTCGGTCAGCCGCGCCAGGCACCGGCGGCGGCGGCGCGGACGACGTAGTCCTCGAAGGGCCGCGGTGCGCGTCCCAGCACGGTGGCGACCCCGTCGGTGGTCGCGGCGCCGGCGCCGCGTTCCATCATGACGAACATCGCGGTGACCAGCTCCGCCTCGTCGCGGTGCACACCCTGCTCGACGAGCGACGCGGTGTAGGCGTCCGGGGACACCTGCCGGTAGCTGATCGGCCGGCCGGACGCGCCGGCGATCAGGTCGACGGCCTCGGCGAAGCGCACCGCACGCGGGCCGGTCAGCTCGTGCACCAGCCCGGCGTGCCTGCCGGGCTCGGTGAGCACGGCCGCGGCGACGTCGGCGACGTCCTCCAGGTCGACGAACGGCTCGGGCACCGGGCCGGCCGGCAGCGCGAGCGAGCCGGCCAGCAGCGGGGCGTGGAAGACGTCCTCGTCGAAGTTCTGCGCGAAGTTCGACGGCCGCAGCACGGTCCACTCCAGGGCCGAGGAGCGCACCGCGTCCTCGGCCGAGAGCATGTCCCGGCCGAACGTCGTGTCGCCCCAGTCGTCGGCGGCGCGCCCGGACAGCAGCACCAACCGGCGCACCCCGGCCGCCTCGGCCCGGTCGACGAACCCGTGCACCGGGCCGGGCACGGTCGGCGCGACGACGTAGACGGTGCCGACGCCGCGCAGCACCGCGTCCCATCCGGCCGGGTCCGACCAGTCGAACCGGGTCGGACCGGAGCGGGACGCGGGCCGGACCGGGACGCCGCGCATCCGCAGCCGGGGGACGATCCGCCGGCCGGTCTTGCCGGTGGCGCCGAGTACCAGCGTTCTGTCCGTGGCTGTGGTGGTCATGGCACCGAGTCAACGCCGCCGGATCGGACGATTCCATGGACAGGAAGCCGGATCTCCTGTGTGTTCGTCTAGCCTGGCGGGGTGGACGCGTTCGGTGACCTGTTCCGCGGGGTCCGTGCCCAGGGCTCGCTGTTCGGCAGCTCGACGCTGACCGCACCGTGGTCGCTGCGGTTCGTCGACGGCGCCCCGCTCACCCTGTGCACGGTGCTCGACGGCGCCGGATGGATCGTGCCGGACGGGCGTCCAGCGGAGCATCTCGCGGCCGGCGACATGCTGGTCGTGCGCGGTCCGGCCCGGTTCTCCTTCGTCGACGCGCCCGGGACGGCCGCCGAGCCGATCGAGTGCGGCGAGTCCTGCGCGGTGCCGGAGCTGGGCGGCACCCAGCACCGGCTCGGCTGGCACGACGACACCGCCGACCGCCCCGGTTCGACGACGCTGGTGACCGGCGCGTACCCGGTGACCGGCGAGATCGGGCGGCGGCTGCTCGACGCACTGCCCGACGTGCTGCGGCTCGCGCCCGACGGCACCGCGGACGCGGTGCGGGCGTTGCTGGCCGCGGAGGTCGCCGTCGACGCGCCCGGTCAGCAGGTGGTGCTCGACCGGCTGCTGGACTGGCTGCTGGTGTGCACGCTGCGCGAGTGGTTCGACCGGCCCGGCGGGGCGCCGCCCGCCTGGTACAGCGCGCACCGCGATCCGGTCGTCGGCCACGCGCTGCGCCTGCTGCACGAGGAACCGGCCGCGCCGTGGACGGTGTCGTCGCTCGCCGAGCGGGCCGGGGTGTCCCGGGCGACGCTGGCGAAACGGTTCACCGAGCTGGTCGGCGAGCCCCCGCTGACCTACCTGACCGGCTGGCGGATGACTCTCGCGGCGGACCTGCTGACCGGCCGGGACGGCGCCACCGTCGCCGAGGTCGCGCGGAGCGTCGGCTACTCCGACGCGTTCGGGTTCAGCGCGGCGTTCAAGCGGGTGCGCGGGGTGACCCCCAGCGACTTCCGGCGCACCGGCGGCGGGCCGGTCGCCGGGTCACCGCCCGGGTCGCCGGCCGCCGAACGGTCCGGCTGAGCCCGCCCGGCCCCGGTCTCAGCTCCCGGCGCCGAAGGTGTCCTGTACCGCCCGCGTCGCCCGGCGCAGCGCCGCCACCAGCGTCGACTGCTCGCCGTCCAGGGTGCACAGCGAGATCGGGCACGGATCGACGTCGAGCACCGGCACGAACGCGACGTCCGGATGCCGGAAGCTGTCCGCGACCGATCCCCCGGTGATCGCGATCGCCGCACCCCGGCCGACGACCTCCAGCAGCTCGTCCATGGTGTGCACGACCGGGCCGTAGCGCACCGGCGCCCCGCTGGGCCGCGGATCGCAGGCCCACCACCGCACCCACACCCGGTCGCTGCGGTCGTCGTCGACGTGCGGCTCCCCGTCGAGATCGGCGAGCGTGACCGCGGACCGGGCGGCCAGCCGGTGCCCGGCCGGGAGCGCGACGACCCGGGGTTCGTGCCGGACCAGGTCGAACCGCAGCCCGCCGGGGTCGGCGACCGGCGGCCGGACCAGTGCCGCGTCGACGGTGCGGTCGCGGACCGCGCTCACCTGCTCGTGCCACGGCAGCTGGACGAGCTGGACGCTCACCGCCGGGGCGTCGCGCTGCAGCAGCTCCAGGATCCGCCGGGTGTGCGTGCCGGTCGCCGCGCTCATGAACCCGAGCCGCAGCACGCCGTGCAGGTCCCGCCGGTACGCCTCGATGCCGGCGACCGCCCGGTCGGCCGCCGCCAGCGCCGCCCGGGCGTCCGGCAGGAACCGGCGGCCGGCCTCGGTGGGGACGACCGGATGGGCGCTGCGGTCGAGCAGCTCCACCCCGAGCCTGCGCTCCAGCGTGCGGATCTGCTTGCTCAGCGCCGGGCCGCTCACCAGGAGCCGGGCGGCCGCACGGCCGAAGTGCCCCTCGTCGACGACGGCGACGAGATAGCGCACCAGGTGCAGGTTCAGGTCCACGGCGACTCCTCCGTCGCCAGTGTTGCACGCCATGTCGCTACCGGCGTCAGCACCTGCGGTGATAACCGATCGGTTCACGCGAGCGCCGGAACATGTCCTGGACGCTGCGCCGCCCGGCGGGCGAGCCTCTGCCGCACCACCAACGACGGAGGTACCACCACATGAGCCGTTACGAGCAGGAGTTCGTGACGATGTTCGCCGGGCTGGAGAAGCAGCTGGAGAACATCGAGAACCCGCGGCACCGGAAGATCCTCAAGAACTACCGCCTGCACGGTCTGCTGGAGGTGTCCGGGCGCTACCAGGAGCTGCTCGCCCCCGAGATGACCGTCGAGCACCCGCAGTACCGGCTGCACGAGGGCGGCCAGTCGATCGTCCTGGACGGGATGGCCGAGGTGACCGGCTTCTACGAGTCGCTGGTCGCGGCCAACGCGCTGGTCATGTGGGTGGCCGACCAGGACATCGCGGTCAACGACCACGGCTTCTCCGGCGAGGTCGTGTTCAACGCGTTCGTCCCGGCCCCGATGCTCGGCGAGAGCGCGTTCGGCAACGTCCGGGCCGGCGACGACCCGGCCGAGATGTACCTGCTGCGCCGCACGCTCGCGTTCGTCTGGCCCTACGACGAGCGGGGCAGGCTGATCGGCGAGCACGTCTACGAGGACGGCGCCTCCCGCGAGATCACCCGCCCGGACCCGGCCGACGTGATCACCGCCGAGCGGGCCGCCGAGCTGCTCGCCCCGGAGATCGCCCGGGAGCTGCCGTGAGCGTCGCACTCGTCACCGGGGCGGCCGGCGGCCTGGGCGCGGCGATCGCCGCCCGGCTCGCGCAGGAGCAGCCGGTGCTGCTCACCGACGTCGACGCCGGCCGGCTCGCCGAGGTCGCCGGCAAGCTCGCCGCCGACGGCGCGCGGGTCGCGCACGCGGTGTGCGACGTGGCGGACCGGGCGTCGGTCCGGGCCGCGTTCGACGCCGCCGAGGCCGAGCTCGGCGAGGTCGACGCACTCGCGAACGTCGCGGGCGTCGGGATGTTCGTGCCCTTCACCGAGCTCACCGAGCAGCAGTGGGACCGCACGTTCGCGGTGAACACCCGGGGCACCTTCCTCACCTCGCAGGAGCTGTTCCTGCGCCGGGCGGGCCGGCCGGGCGCGATCGTCAACATCGCCTCGATCGGCGCCCGGCTCGGCCTGGAGGTGCTCGCCGACTACGGCCCGTCCAAGGCCGCGGTGATCGAGCTGACGCACGTGCTGTCCCGGGTGGGGGCACCGACCGGGCTGCGCGCCAACACCGTGATGCCCGGGCTGATCTGGACCGACATGTGGCGCACCACCAGCGAGTGGCTGCTGGCGAACGACCCGGCGCACGCCGGGTCGACCCCGGAGACGATCTTCCAGGGGTTCGTGGAGTCGATGGTGCCGATGGGGCGCCCGCAGACCCCGGAGGACCTCGGCGAGATGGTCGCGTTCCTGCTCTCCGAGCGGGCCGCGAACGTGACCGGCCAGACCATCGCGGTCGACGGCGGCACCGTCCTCACCTGATCCGCCCGGTCCGGCACCGGCTGACCGGGCGGCGGGTGCCGCCCGGTCAGTCCTGCGGCTCGGCCACCTCGAACGGCAGCAGCACCTGGAAGCGGGTGTTCCCGGGCTCCGAGAGCACCCGCAGGTCGCCGTGGTGCCGGCGGACCACGATCCGCCAGGAGATGTCCAGGCCGAGGCCGGTGCCCTCGCCGACGGCCTTGGTGGTGAAGAACGGCTCGAAGATCCGGGAGCGGATCTCCTCCGGCACGCCCGGCCCGGTGTCGGCGATCTCGACCAGCAGCCGGTCGTCGTCCCGGCCGGTGCGCACGGTGAGGGTGCCGTGCCCGTCCATCGCCTGCACCGCGTTGTCGATCAGGTTCGTCCACACCTGGTTGAGCTCGGCGGCGTAGACCGAGATCGGCGGCAGGCTGCGGTCGAAGTCCTTGACCAGGGTGACGCCGTCGCCGAACTTGCCGCCCAGCATGACCAGCGTGGACTTCAGCAGGTCGTGCACGTCGACCGTCTGGTACGGCGCCCGGTCCATCTGCGAGTACTGCTTCGCGGCGCCGACCAGGGTGGACATCCGGGTGGTCGAGTCGGCGATCTCGTTCATCAGCAGCTCGGTCTCGACCGTGTAGTTCAGCCAGCGGACCGCGCTCTCCAGCAGCGGCTCGGGCACGCTCGCCCGGACCTGCTCCAGCCAGTCGACGTCGATCCCGGCGGCGGCGAAGTTCGGGGCGACGTCCCAGGCGCCGGCGATGCCCTGGTCCTCCATCCACTCGCCGACCGCGTCCTCGGCGTCGCCCGCCTCGATCGGGCTCAGGTCGGGCGCCTTGCCGACCCGGTCGGCGGCGTCCTCCTGCAGCCTCATCAGGGTCTCCAGATCGGCCCGCTGGTAAGGGCCCGCCGCGATCAGGCCGAGCTTGTGCCGCATCGCGGCGACCCGCTCGCGCAGCGTGGCCGTCGCCCGGACCGCGGCCGCGGCCGGGTTGTTGAGCTCGTGGGTCAGACCGGCCGACAGCGAGCCCAGCGCCAGCAGACGCTCCCGCTGGGCGACCGCCTGCTGGGTGTTCTTGATCCCGAAGAACAGCCCCTCGAGCAGGTGCAGCGCCATCGGGAACCACGCCTGCATGAGCACCGCGAGCTTCTCCGCGTCGAGCACGTAGAACCGGGACGGCACGGTGACCCGCAGCGAGTTGCCGTACACCTGCGGGACCCGGTCGCCGAGGTAGGCGGTCCACGCCCCGGCGTACACGCCGCGCTGCGAGGTCCGCTCCACCTCGACGTCCTCGCTGCCGGACCGCCTGCTGATCACCACGGTGCCCTCGATGAGCACGAAGAAGCAGGTCGCCGCGTCGCCCTCGGTGTAGACCGGGCCGGGCTGGTGCAGCTCGACCCGGCCCTGCTCGCAGAGCGCGCCGAGCTGCTCGTCGGCCAGCTTCTCGAACAGGAACAGGGTGCGCAGCTCGTCCGGGTCGCAACTGGTCTGCACGGCTTCGGTCATGACGGGTTCTCCAGGTACCGGTGGACGAGCGACACGGCCATCGCCCCGTCGCCGACGGCCGACGCGACCCGCTTCACGGACTCGGCCCGCACGTCGCCGGCGACGAACACCCCGGGCAGGCTCGTCTCCAGGTGCAACGGATCGCGGTCGGCGTTCCATCCCGCCGGGCGCCTGCCGTCGGTCAGGAGATCCGGGCCGGCCAGCACGAAGCCGCCCGCGTCGCGCCGGATCCGCTCGCCCAGCCACTCGGTCCGCGGGCTGGCGCCGATGAACACGAACAGGTAGCCGGCGTCCACCGTCTCGGTCTCGCCGGTCGCGCGGTCCCGCAGCGTCAGCTTCTCCAGGTGCTCGCCGCCGGTGGCCTCGACGACCTCGGTGCCGGTGCGGACGGTGATCGCGTCGATCCCGTCGATCTGCTCGATGAGGTACTGCGACATGGAGTCCTGCAGGCCCGGGCCGCGCACCAGGATGGTGACGCTGCGGGCGAAGCGGGCGAAGTACACCGCGGCCTGACCGGCGGAGTTGGCGCCGCCGACGATGTAGACGTCGTCGCCGGAGCAGGCCGACGCCTCGGTCAGCGCGGAGCCGTAGTACACGCCGCGGCCGACCAGGTCGGCCAGCCCGGGCGCGGTGAGCTCCCGGTAGGAGACCCCGGTGGCGAGCACGACGGCGTGCGCGTGGATCGCCGTGCCGTCGGCGAACCGGACCGTGCGGGCGCTGCCGTTGGCCTCCAGCCCGACGACGTCGCGGGTGGTCAGCACCTCCGCGCCGAGCCGGACGGCCTGCCGGCGGGCCCGGTCGGTGAGCTGGGCGCCGGACACGCCGTCCGGGAAGCCCAGGTAGTTCTCGATCCGCGAGCTCTGCCCGGCCTGGCCGCCGGTCGCGGTGCGCTCGACCAGCACGGTGCGCAGCCCCTCGGACGCGCCGTACACGCTCGCGCCGAGCCCGGCGGGGCCGCCGCCGACCACCACGAGATCGTAGAAGTCGGTGGCCGGGACCGTCGCCAGCCCGACCCGGTCGGCGAGCTGCACCTCCTCGGGCGCCACCAGGCACTCACCGGCCGGCGAGATCACCACCGGGAGCCGGGAGTCGTCGACCCCGGCGGCGGCCAGCAGCCGGCACGCCTCCGGCGCCTCCACCGGGTACCAGCGGTACGGGACCTGGTTGCGGGCCAGGAAGTCGCGGAGCTCGTGCGAGCGGGCCGACCAGCGGTGCCCGATCACCCGGGTCTCGCAGACCTCGCGGCGCTCGGCCCGCTCCCACGCCTCGATCATCGCGTCGACGACCGGGTAGAGCTTCTCCTCCGGCGGGTCCCACGGCTTGAGCAGGTAGTGGTCCAGGTCGACGACGTTGATCGCGGTGATCGCCGCGGAGGTGTCCGCGTAGGCGGTGAGCAGCACCCGGCGGGCCACCGGGTAGAGATCGAGGGCGTGTTCGAGGAAGTCCAGGCCGTTCATACCGGGCATCCGGTAGTCGGCCAGGAGCACGGCGACGTCGTTGCCGCGCAGCGCCATCTCCTTGAGCGCGTCGAGCGCGGCCTGGCCGGACTCGGCGCGGACCACCCGGAACCGCTCGCCGTAGCGGCGGCGCAGGTCGCGGGCCACCGCCCGGGAGACGCTGGGATCGTCGTCGACCGTCACCAGTGCGGGTTTGGCGGGCAGGAACGAGCCGGCGGACGACGCCGGGGATTCCGTCATGACACCATCCTGCCGTGCCGACGGCCGTCGCGGCAGGCTCATCGGGCGGCCCGCGCTTCCCGGCCGTTGTGGCGTAGCGGGCGGTAGGCGAGCCGGCGCAGCGCGGTCTCGGCCGGCCAGGTGCCGATCCCGACCGCCGGCGCCGACCAGCGGGTGAGGTGGGCGCGAGCGCGAGCCCGGACCCGCCCAGCAGCCGGGCCCGGACCACCGACCGGGCCCGGTACCCGCTCGTCGGGCGGCGGCCCGGCGCGACCAGCGCGCGGACCGGCCGCGGGGTGCTCCCGCCCGCCCGGGTCCCCGGCCGGACGGCCCGGCCGCGGGCGCGGCCGGACTACGCTGTCGCGACACGGCCCGGCGCTGCCGGCGAGGATCTCCGACGGTGGTGGCTGGCATGTCCGATCAGGCCGGGGGCGCCCGCCCGCAGGTGAACCCACGGCTCGCGGCCGATCTGGTCGACGTGTTCGCCTACGTCGTCGTGCTGAACCTCTTCGTCGAGTACCTGCCCCGGGTGCTGAGCGAGACGTTCACCCTCACGCTGCTGACGGCCGTGCTGCTGAAGGCCGTTCTGGAGGTCGTGCTCGTCGCCAAGCAGCGGATCGTCGCACGGCTGCGCGGGGCGTCCACCCCGCTCGGGAAGGTGACGGCCGCGGTGGGTCTCTGGCTGGTCGCGTTCGGGAGCAAGTTCGTCGTCCTGGAGGCGGTCGACCTGGTCTTCGGCGACCGGGTCAGCCTCGGCGGCTTCGTCTCGGTGACGCTGCTGGTCGTCACCCTGATGCTGGCGCGCTCCGGCGTCCGGTGGCTGCTGCACGGATCCGACGGGCGGGTGCCGCAGGTCGACGCCCGGTAGCGGGCCGGGTTCGCCGGCCGGCACCGGGAGCGCGGCCGGGGCTGCTCGACGCCGCGCGACCGGCCGGGTGGCCACCTCCAGCTCGGCCGCCCGTGGGGCCGGTGATCGACGTCCGGCAGTGCCGAGGTGTGCGGGACTGCCGGTCGGGCCCGGACCGGCTGCGGGCACCACGTCGAGCCGGGCGTCAAGTGGGCACCCGCAGCCGGGGTGTGTCGCCGGTCAGAAGCTCAGGTCGACGAGGGCCGGCGGGCGCCGCGGATCCATCCTGACCAGTCGCGTGTCCGGACTGCGCAGCACGGCCCGGAACCGCTCGGGCCACCGGCCGGGATCTGCTCCGAGGTAGCGGGTGAGCTTGCGGCGGGCACGCTCGACGTCCATGTCGACGACCTCGGCGCGACCGGTCAGGGCCACCTGGAGCACCTCCCCCGTGGCGAGGTCGCAGGAGTCGACGACCAGCGCGACGTCCGGGTCGACGGCGAGCCGGGCCGGCAGCCGGCTGTACGAGCCGGTGATCCACCAGAGGGCCTGCTCCTCCCACAGGAACCAGATCGGCCGGACCGTCGGTCCGCTCGTCGCGAGGTGCGCGACCAGCGGACGGGCCAGGAACTCGTCGGCCGACAGGCCCGCCCGGACTGCTCCGTTCGACATGGTCGGCACGCTAGGAGCTGGAGTCCGGTGGAGGTCAAGCCGGTGGGACCGCACGGCACCGGGCTCGATCTACCGGCTGCCGGTGCTCGGATCCCAGGTCACCGTCCACGTTCGCCCGCGGCAGTTCGCGCACCGTGACCGACCCTCGGAGGGCTTCCCCTCTCGGACTCGACCCGATCTGCCGATTCCCGCGCTGAGGGGCGACTCTCGGCGGACGTGCCTCGGGACGGAGGCCGGTCCCCCTCTATGCACGCGCCTGCTCGGACGCGGCGCGTCGGTCGCGAGTGCTAACATCGCACCACTACATCCCCCACGCCTCTCCTCGATGCGCACTTGGGGGATTTTTTCGTCTGCTTGGGTCGGGGATGTGCGCAGGATGCCTCCACGACCTCGTCCGCCTCGTCCCCGCGGCTCGCTGCCCTACGACAAGCCGCCGCTGAGCCTGGACGAGCTCGTCGACCGGCTCGCAGATCGCGGACTGAGGATCCCGGACCCGAACCGAGCTCGCAGGCACCTGCAGCACATCGGCTACTACCGCATCTCTCCCTACACGATCCCGTTCCGGCACGGCGAACCTGACCACGAGTTCCGGGAAGGCACGGCGTTCGACGATGTGCTCGACCTCTACACCTTCGACCGCGCCCTGCGTCTGCTGGTCCTGGACGCCCTCGAGCGCGTAGAGGTCGCCGTGCGCACCGCACTGACCGACCACATGTCGACGACGTACGGCGACCCGCACTGGTACATGCGCAGCAGGCACTTCGGCGACTCCCGCAGGCACACGAGGTTGCTGAAGATCGTCCGGGACACCTGCGACGAGCGGCTGCGCGGTGCACCGGAGACCGGCGAGGACTCGCTGGTCCACCGCTCGGCCCTCGAGCACTACCTGACGACGTACGGCTCACCCGAGCTTCCGCCGTCCTGGCTGATGGTCGAGACCCTGACGATCGGTCAGCTGGCCGGCGCGTACCGCAACCTGGGCAGGCGGGCCGACCGGACTGCGGTCGCCAAGAACCTCGGGCTGACCACCCCCGTACTGGAGTCCTGGATGCAGACCTATGTCCGCGCGCGCAACATCTGTGCCCATCACGGGCGGTTGTGGAACGTCGGCCTCGGCGTCTACCCCGCGATCCCGACGACACCCGCGATCTCATGGCTCCAGGGAGCGGACTCCCTGCCGGAGCGGTCGCGAAAGCGCCTCTACCCCGTGCTCGTGTCCCTGCAATCGGTTCTCGGCTCGGTGTCCCCCGGCAGCGGGTGGGCAAGGCGGCTGCACAACCTCCTCAGTACCCGGCCCCAGATGAATCTCCGCGGCATGGGCGTCCCCGACGGCTGGGCGGCCGACGACTTCTGGCGACCGCATCTCCTTCCCTGACACCCTCGTCGACACCCACTCGGTACGGGTCCGGCCTCAACGGCGGGAAAGGATCGACCGGCCGAACCACCGCTGATCGGGCCGCTGAAATGCGGATTCACTGGTGAACGCCGGTCGTCGTCGGCCGGGCTGGTCCGTACCGGATTCGCACCCACATAGCACTCGCGCCGTCATCCGCCATCGGCCGCGGAGGCGAGCTAGCGTGAGGAGGGTGGCCGTGAGACGCGCTGAGCCAATGGACGCAGGCGCCATCGCGAGGGTCCACGTCCGATCGTGGCAGGCCGGGTACCGAGGCCAGCTACCGGACGAACTCCTGGATTCACTGAACGCGACGGACCGCGTGGCCCGTTGGGAAGCCGAGATCGAAGCGGCAGAGTGGCCGGGCCGCGGCACATTGCTCATCGAGGACCACGACGCCCGGGTCGCAGGCTTCGCTCACTTTGTACCGAGCCGAGATGGCGACGACGGTCCGGACTCGACGGGCGAGATCGCGTCGTTCTACATCGACCCCGCCTCGTGGGGACAGGGCTTGGGCAGCCGCCTCATGCACAGCGCGCTCGCAGAGCTGGGTAGTGCGTATCGGACCGGCACGCTGTGGGTCCTGGAGACCAACATCCGGGCCCAGGCCTTCTACGAGGCCACCGGCTGGGCTCGCGACGGCCAAGGCAAGGACGACCTGATGGCCGGAGTCACGATTCGAGCCTTGCGCTATCGGCACGAGCTACGAGCACTCTTCCGCGACCGTCGAGCCCCGCTTCCGCTGCTCTCCGCCGACACTTACGCCACCCACCTCAGGGATCTCACTTCTGATACAGCGCTGGATGTACGGCGATCGACCGACCCTACGAGGCGACACCGGTAGACCGGCACCGCCCGCCGGCGGTCACGCCGAGCACGGCGTCAGCAGTCGTCCTCGGGGACCAGGCCCTGCTCGCAGGCGTACTGCAGCTGAACCTCGCCGCTGGTCGGCGCGCGACCGGCGGACGTACCCGGGTCCAGGTACCCCTGGTAGGCCGCACAGGACGGGTCGAACTGCCCGGCGGCCATCGCCCGCTGCGCGCAGCCGGCATCGGACGTCGCCCGCGCGGCCCCCGCAGGGTCCGGGTCCTCGCTGCGACGGGCAGCCTCCTGCGCCCGCCTCTCCGCCGCGGCGACCCGGTCGTGCGCCGCCACGATCGCCTCGTCCACCGCCGACCGCAGCCCGGACGAGCCGGCATCGACCCGGGGCAGCAGACCGGTGGCGGGCGCGGAGGGGCTCGTCGCCGACGGGGCCGCCGGTTCGAGGGCGACCCGGTCCGCACCCGACGCGGCGCTGCACGCGGACGCGGCGAGGGTGGCGGCGACGGCAGCGACCAGGACGTGGCGACCGATTCCCATGGACCCCCTCTACCCGACGGCCGACCCCGTGAGCTGGGGTTCTGCCCTCTGTGTCGCGAACGGTCCAACGAGGGTTACTGCGACTGCGGGATCGTCATCCGATCCGGTGTCGGCTCGACGCGCGACGACGACCGGGCAGGTAGGGTCCGGACCCATGTGGCTCCCGCTCGCGAAGCGCCCCCGCACCGCCTGAGGCGGTGCACCCCGCCGTCCGGCCTCGCGGTCCGACGGCCTCTGACCCGTGCCGACATGGGCTCGTCGTGCAGACGTGCCACCGCCGCGTCCCCCTCCGGTTCACAGGGACTGCGCGATCGTGGAGACCACACCCGCCGTCGGCTGCCACTCCGACGGCTCCGCCCGATACCCGACCCCGCTGGACGCCGTTCTCCGGCGGCTGCGGTGCCCGCTGTGCGATGCCGCTGCGCTGCAACGGAACACCGACACCCTCCGGTGCCCGGCGGGGCATTCCTTCGACATCGCCCGCCAGGGCCATGTCACGCTGCTGCCCGGCCGGCGCCGCCACCGCGGGGACACCGCGGCGATGGTGGCGGCACGCGAGTCGTTCCTGGGACAGGGCCACTTCGGGGCACTGCGCTCGACGATCACGGCGTTCGCCGTCGAGCACACTCCCCGGCAGGACGGACTCGTCGCCGATCTCGCCGGAGGCACCGGCCACTACCTCGGAGCCGCCCTCGACGCGCTCCCGGGCGCGTGGGGCGTGACCCTGGATCTGTCCGTGGCGGCACTCCGACGCGCAGGCCGCGCCCATCCGAGGGCCGCTGCCGTCGGCGCGGACATGTGGCAGCCGCTGCCGCTCGCGTCGAGATCGACCGACGTCGTGCTGAACGTCTTCGGTCCACGGACACCGGCGGAGATCGATCGTGTCCTGACGCGTGACGGGATCGCGATCGTCGCGACCGCGGGCGCCGACCATCTGCGCGAGCTGCGCGGCCGACTCGGCGTGGTCGGCGTGGACGCCCGCAAGGCGGACCGGTTGCGCCACGCCTTCGCGGGCTTCACGGCCGTCGCCCGGCAACAGGTGCGATGGCGGCTCGCTCTGGAGCCCCGCGAGGTCCGCGCACTCGTCGGCATGGGGCCGAGCGCCCATCACGTCGACGGAGACCACCGTGACCGCGTGCTCGCACGGCTTCCGCGGATCGTGGGGCTGACCGCCGCGGTGGACGTCGTCGTCCTCCGTCGGGATGCGACCCGGGGCGCCGGATGACGCGGCACGTCGGGCGATCGGAGATCGTCCCGGAGACGCTGTCGCGAGGACCGGATCGGCGGTACCTGCGGCGGGCGCGGCCGGAGAAAGCGCATCGCGGCGCAGCCATCGCCGTCCGTCCGAGCGGATTCCCCGGGCCGGTCGCGGGAATTCCGTATGCCCCCGGGACCCAGACGAGATGGAACGGCGAGCGGCGGACGATCCGATCGGGATCGCCGTGTAGGCCGACCGGGAGGCGCCCGATCGACGTACGGCTGAGGAAATTCGTACGACAGGTTCTCCCGGTTACCGCTCCGTCTCCTTACCGGCCGGTCGGCGAGCCGACTGACGGGCCTGGCGCGGGTCTGCCCTGGCTCCGGGGCTTGTACTGGTCAGGCATCCTGCACAGTCCACGGACGTCCGGCCGCGTGCCGGTCGGTGTCACTCGACTGGACACTCACCGGCAGACGGAACCAGTGCGCCATTCTGGTCGTATGGTTCCCGACGATCGACCGGCCGTGTTCGCGGCAGCCGTGGACGGGCGGGAGCCGGCCGGCGTTCTGATCGCTGAGCTGCGGCGACGCCTCACGGCCGGCCGCCGCCCGCTGTTCGTCGGGGTGGACGGCCGTAGCGGAGCTGGGAAGTCGACCCTCGCGGCGACGGTCTCGGAGGACTTCGTCGAACCAGGCGATGTCAGCGACACAGTGACCGTGATCGAGGGCGACGAGTTCTACAACGGCGGCAGTGCTGACACCTGGGATCGGAGAGCAGCGTCGGAGAAGGCGGCTGCGGTGATCGACTGGCGTCGTCAGCGCGATGTCCTGCAGCGACTTCGCCGAGATGGTGTTGCCGAGTGGCACGGCTTCGACTGGGAGTCCGAGCACTGGGACAGCGACAGCGTCCCGCCCTCAGCGACTCCCACGATCGCCCGGATAGCGCCGGTCGTCGTGCTCGAGGGTGCGTACAGCTGCCGACCGGAATTGCAGGACCTGCTCGACCTACGGGTGCTGCTGGAGATTCCGCGCGACGTCCGTCGGCAGCGGTTGATTGATCGTGAAGGTGACTCGTACCAGGCGGGCTGGGAGGCACGCTGGTCCGCAGCTGAGAACTACTACTTCGACACCACAATGCCTTGCGGCTGCTTCGACCTCGTACTCGGTGCTCCCGGATCCACGTAGAGCCTGCGCTTGGAGATGTACTGCCGCTGGGGAAACTCCGACCACCCGAAACACCGCCGATCCGGTCGCTGAGCTGCGGATTCGCTGGTGGCGGTCGGTCGTCATTGGGTGTCGCTGGCCGGGCTGGTTTGTACCGGATTTGTACCCGAGGACATTCGGGACCCAGGATCAGCAGTGTGGGCGAGCACAAAGAACGCATGCTCCGCAACGACTGGTACCTCGACGAACCCGACCTCGCCGACGACCGTCGTCGCTGCGGGCGCCTCCTCGACCGGTTCAACGCGACCGGCACCGATGACGACGACGAACGCGCAACCCTCCTCCGCGACATCGTCGACCGGCTCGGCGACGGCGTCGTGGTGCTGCCCCGCTTCCTGTGCAGCTACGGCACCCACATCACCCTCGGCCACCGCGCCTTCGTCAACCACGACGCCCTCTTCATGGACGACGCCACCATCACCATCGGCGACGACGTCCGGATCGGACCGCGCACCCAGCTCCTCACGGCGCAACACCCCGTGGACGACCACGACCACCGTCGCGAGGGATGGGAGCGCCCCCTGCCCATCAGCATCGGGAGCAACACCTGGCTCGGTGCCGGGGTCATCGTCTGCCCCGGCGTGACCATCGGGGCGGATGCCGTGGTCGGGGCGGGCAGCGTCGTCACCCGCGCCGTGCCGGATCACGTTCTCGTCGCGGGCAACCCGGCCCGCACCATCCGCCAGATCTGAGAGACCGACAAGATCTTCTGAGACCAAGCAGGCTGCCTGACCAGGCGCACGGAAACGGTGCCGAGCAGCGAGAACACCAGCCAGCCCGTCGGTCAGCGTCGTTTCTCGTGCTGGGTGGTCTGACACCACCCAGAGACGGCCCAGACGGCCCAGGAACGGCCCGCTGGGAGCGAGCTAGGGCGAGCTGTTTTACGCCGACTGCAGTGGGTCAGGGAGGCAGAAGCTGTTGTCCACGATCGAGGGGCGGCGTCGGCGCGTCGGTGACGTTGCGTAGCATCGCCGTCACCCAACTATGGTCGTGGGCGTGTCTTGTGTTGTGCCGCGTCCGGTTTGGCGAGCCGAGCGCCTGAAGCCTGGGAGGCCGAGTGAGCTACCGGAACAAGACGTACGTTGCCTTCGCGAGCGAAGACATCAAGTGCTACCGCTTGATGGAAGCCTGGCGCGACAACGACCACATCGACTTTGACTTTCATGACGCGCACGATCTAGCCGCTGCTCTAGACACAAGTCAGCCAGACACGATACGCAGACGCCTACGAGAAAGGCTGAACAACACGAAGCAGGTTGTCTTGCTCGGCTCAGCTGTGTGCAGGAGCAAGGCAGCCAGGGCATCGTCCTTCATCCACTACGAGGTGGAGACGGTCCTTCAGCTCGATCTGCCGGTGGTCGTGGCCAACCTCGATGGAGATCGAACGGTCGACCAGAACTTCATCCCGCAAGCGTTCCTCGACAAGGCGCACTACACCGTGTCCGTGTCTTTCCAGCCGACCATTATCAAGTATGCTCTTGACAACTACGCTGAGGAATACGCGGGGAGCAACAAGACTGGCCCACACCAGTATCCCGCCAGCGTCTACGCAAATTTGGGCCTATGAGTCAAAGAAGCCGTACGAACATCGCTCGCGATCTACGGACCGGGCGCTTCTGGATCCGGCTAACTACGCACTTTTTTGCCGCGCTAGGCCTCATCGGGGCCGTTATCGGAATCACCGACGCCGTGTTCCCCACTGCGCTACCGCCGGCGGCTTGGCCAGTGGTGGCCGTGATCGTCGCGATCGCGATCGGTTGGGCATTGTTGTGCTCATGGCCACGCCCTATCGAGCAGCGCTATCAGCAGCCGAAGACAGAGGTTCGCGTTTTCGTTGGCGACCTGTTCGACCAGGAAGGGAACGTCGTGGTCGGCATGTCGACGACCTTCGACACCGAGACCCCCCATGTAATCTCATCGGACAGTGTGCAGGGGCAGCTGCTTGCCCGCATCTACAATGGAGACCACCAGGCATTAGACAACGACCTCACTAGCGCCCTTGCCAACGTGTCTCCAACAGAATCATTTAAAGCGGTAGACGCTAAGCGAGGCAAACAGGACATCTACCCTTTGGGTACCGTGGTCGTGCTCAACCAAACCCCGCGCAAGCTCTACTTCTGTGTTGCGTATACAGAGATGCAGTCGGACTGCACAGTGAAAGCCAACGTCGACGGTATCTGGACCAGCCTCAATGAGCTATGGCGCCTAGCCGACACACGTGGCAACGGTGATCCCATCTCTATCGGCGTGATCGGCGGTGGCCAGTCGCGGCTATCAGGGTACTTGCCAGTCCAAGACGCCATCCGACTCACCGTACTTTCCTATATCTTCGCGTCCCGTGCTCGGCCAGTGTCGCGCCAGCTCAATATCGTCGTGCGTAGCGATGACTTCAAAAACCTGGATGCGTTAGAATTACAGGCGTTTCTCAATTCGCTGCGGCCATCATGAGTTCCGCT
Source organism: Pseudonocardia kongjuensis (assembly GCF_039526905.1). Lineage (NCBI taxonomy): Bacteria > Bacillati > Actinomycetota > Actinomycetes > Pseudonocardiales > Pseudonocardiaceae > Pseudonocardia > Pseudonocardia kongjuensis. Next base: position 287,250 of record NZ_BAAAJK010000006.1, read on the forward strand.
CTCGACGTCCCGTCACCAGATCAGCCGTGTGCTTTCTGTGATTACCTGGGGGGCAAACGCCCGTTTACGGTCTTGCACCGCACAGAACTCGTTGCAATGCTAGTGACCCGAGAGCAACGCGGTGTCGGCCACGTGCTCGTTGTTCCAGTAGCCCACCGGCCAACGTTGCTCGACCTAACGGTCACAGAGGCGCCATTAGTCATGACCGCTGTGATTGAGGTGGCCGACGCCATCGCGCATGCCTACGCACCTACCGGCATCGCCGTGTGGCAGAACAACGGCGTTTCAGCTAATCAGATGGTTCCGCACGTGCATTTTCACGTCGCTGGCACCCTACCCGAAGGGGGCACGGATTTCGGCGACGTGCCAGAGTTGCCCATCAGTGACACCGACGTCATAGCCGAAATCTTGCGTCCGCTACTCAGTATCGGACGACATCGGTAGCGGGCCGTGGGTGCCGACACCGGGTAGAAGCTAGTTTTCCAACAATTGACAGAAGGCGCGAGTAGGCGACTCAGTCGTCCCGAAAGCGACGAGGTCGACCATCCGATCAGCTCGAACACGCTAGTGAGGCAGCTTCGGGGTTTCCGTGGATGTCCACGCCGTTCCGGGTCCGTACGGGCCGATCTTGACTCAGTTCGTCCGTATTCGTGCCCGGTGTTCATGTGGCATCCCGTCGACCTGGCAACGCCCGACCGCGCGGCGGCCCGGGGGCGGCCCTCGACGCAACCGCCGGCCGAAGTCGTCCGACTCCGCCCCCGGGACGTCGTGTGGTAGCCCTCCGGGAGGTCGTCGGGATGCCACACCCCGGCCATCCCGGAGACCAGCCCCGCCCGGCGAGGGCGTCATGAGTCGTTGGCGGCAGAGTCGGGCTAGCCGCGCTCCGGACAAACCTCGTCACCCTCGGCCTCATCATGGATGAGGGTTCGGATCAGATTGACTCAGGGGCGGCGGTGAGACGTTGCGTACGGTCAGGATAATTGTGCATTGGGAGACGACGCAGATCCGGCTGCGACGGGCACGACGATGGCGGCGAAGTTCGTTTGTCGTTTAACGGCTTAGCTCACGTTGCTCTCAGATCAATGCGGATCCAGCGGTCCAGTTGATGAGCGACTGTCTCCTCGATCTTAAACATGTCGAAGTCCTTATAGAGTCTGTGGAGAACGTCTGCGGGAAGATTCGGCAGCCGCTTCTCCTTCAGAATGAGACATCTCTTTTGAGATGCGAGCATGTATCCAAGCTCAAGCGAAACGTTCGGGTTAAAGTCGCGATCATCGATGTCCTCGAATACCGCGATGCCAAACTGGCAGCCGGTCATGCATACTTGAACGTTGGTCCAGAGTTCGCCCGTGTAGTCTCGGTCATCGGCGCGAATTGCATGGAAGCCCAACTTCGCAAGACTGTCCGCGATAGATCTATGAATCGCAGACATTTGGTCGTTCTCTTTGAAGCGCATCATTACGAAGACATTCTTACTCGGATCAGGATGATCTGCAATGAACTCTCGAAGCGCTGGCTCCAGATGCTCGACGCCCGCTAAGTTGCCCAGACGTCCGAGAGCCATGTCGCGCTCAACGTCAGCGAAATGGCGTGCTGCCGCCGCCACCACCTGAGATTGGGAGACCGGCGGATGCGGCAGAACCACATGAGTAATAACTGTTCCGCTAAGTTGCTGACGTATGTCGTTTAGAAGCCCATCGACCGGAACGATCTGACCTCGGTCATCGATCCAGTGCTGCATCGGAATACTCTCTGCCTTAAGAAACGCGGCAACAATCTTTTCGGCGTCCCAGTATGCAACTAGACCCCACGGCCTAAAGAGAGGGGATGCAGCACGAGGTATCTGCGCCGCGTCTAGAAGACGCCCGACCTCGTCTCCGTAAATGTTGAGAGCTGAACGCACTAAACTTTGGTCATCCTCACTCATGTTACCGCCGACCGTGGCAATGCCGCCCCAATTAAGTGACATCGAATCCTCCGCCGATCATTGATTTACCGATGAGATGGGCCATCGTAGATTGTCGAACGCGGCGCCTCGTGGAAGTGTGCC